>NZ_LIRJ01000271.1 GCF_001419745.1 Streptomyces silaceus
GCGGCGGGCCCCGGCCGGGGCACGGCGGCCCCGGTGCGCAGGGCGACCCGCTGGAGTTCGTCTCGCGCGGCCCCCAGGAGATCGGCGCGATCGGCGCCGAGGTGCGGGACGGCACCATCGCGCGCGCCCTGGTCAGCACCGAGGGCGACGGCGACGGCGGCACCTCGCTGCCGGACGCCGAGCCGCTGGACGCGGCGCAGGTCGCCGCGCTCGCGGGCGTGACGAAGGACGGCCGGCCGCACGACGTCGACGTCCCCGGACTCGGCGAGTACCGCATGACGTACGCGAGCGGCGTCAACGGCGACTTCGTCGTCGGCATCCCGACCGACGAGGTCCGCAACACGCTCAGCACGCTCGTCGTCGTCGAGGTCAGCGTCACCGCCGCCGGTCTGGTCGCCGCGTCGCTCGCCGGCGCCGCCATGGTCGGCGTCGCGCTGCGCCCGCTGCGCAGGATCGCCTCCACCGCGACGCGCGTCTCCGAACTCCCCCTGCACAGCGGCGAGGTCGCCCTGCACGAGCGCGCCCCCGACGCCGATCCGCGCACCGAGGTCGGCCAGGTGGGCGCGGCCCTCAACCGCATGCTCGACCACGTCCACTCCGCGCTCGACGCGCGCCAGCGCAGCGAGCAGCGGGTGCGCCAGTTCGTCGCGGACGCCAGTCACGAGCTGCGCACCCCGCTCTCCTCGATCCGCGGCTACGCCGAACTGACGCGCCGGGGGCGGGAGTCCACCGGACCCGACACCCGGCACGCGCTCGGCCGCATCGAGTCCGAGGCCGAGCGGATGACCGGCCTGGTGGAGGATCTGCTGCTGCTCGCGCGGCTGGACACGGAACAGCCGCTCTCGTACCAGAGCACCGATCTCGCGCCGCTGGTCGTGGACGCGGTCAGTGACGTCCGCGCGGCCGGGCCCGACCACGTCTGGCGCCTCGACATCCCCGGGCCCGACGAGCCCGCCGTCGTCCGCGCCGACCCCGCCCGCCTCCACCAGGTCGTCGTCAACCTCCTCGCCAACGCCCGCAGCCACACGCCGCCGGGCACGACGGTCACGGCCCGCGTCCGCGGGGACGGGCCGCGTGTGCTCCTGGAGGTGCGGGACGACGGCCCCGGCATCGCGCCCGAGCTGCTGCCCACCGTCTTCGAACGGTTCGCCCGCGGCGACGCCTCCCGCTCGCGCCACGCGGGCTCCACGGGCCTGGGCCTCGCCCTGGTCCGCGCGATCGTGACCGCGCACGGCGGGACGGTGGCCGTCGACAGCGTGCCGGGCCGGACGGTGTTCACCGTCACGCTTCCGGCCGCCCCCGGCGCCCCGGCAAGCGCCTCACCGACGGCTCACGGATCCACCTCACAGCCGGGCCACAGCCTCACCACACAGCCCTGACAGTCCCCTTGGCGAGTGTCGGTCGCATGCCGACCGACTCTGCCACGGACGACTCGTCGTCCCCGGGCGTCCTGCCGTCGCGGGACCATCTGCCCGCCGCCTGGCGCGACGTGCCCGTCCTGGACGTCGTGATCCCCGTCCACAACGAGGAGAAGGACCTCGGGCGGTGCGTCCTGCGGCTGCGGGACCACCTCGTCCGGACCTTCCCGTACCCCTTCCGCATCACGGTCGCGGACAACGCGTCCGTCGACCGCACCCCGCAGGTCGCGGCCGGACTCGCCGCCTCCGTGGCGGAAGTGCGGCACGTCCGGCTCGACCAGAAGGGCCGCGGCCGCGCGCTGCGCACGGTCTGGTCCGCCTCCGACGCACCGGTCCTCGCCTACATGGACGTCGACCTCTCCACCGACCTCAACGCGCTGCTCCCGCTGGTCGCCCCGCTGATCTCCGGCCACTCGGACCTGGCGATCGGCTCGCGGCTCGCGGGCGGCTCGCGCGTGGTGCGCGGTCCCAAGCGGGAGTTCATCTCGCGTACGTACAACCTCATCCTGCGCGGCTCCCTGCACGCCCGCTTCTCCGACGCCCAGTGCGGGTTCAAGGCGATCCGCGGCGACGTGGCGCGGGAGCTGCTGCCGCTGGTCGAGGACACGGGGTGGTTCTTCGACACCGAGATGCTGGTGCTCGCCGAGCGGGCCGGGCTGCGCATCCACGAGGTGCCGGTCGACTGGGTCGACGACCCCGACTCCACGGTCCACCTGGTGCGGACGGCCACCGACGACCTCAAGGGCGTGTGGCGGGTGGGGCGCGCGCTCGCGGTCGGCGCGCTGCCCCTCGACCGCCTCGCGCGCCCCTTCGGGGACGACCCGCGGGACCGGCAGCTCACCGGGGTCCCCGGCGGCCTGGCCCGCCAGCTCATCGGCTTCTGCGTGGTCGGCGCCCTCTCGACCCTCTTCTACCTCCTGCTCTACAGCGGTTTCCGTACGTTCACGGGGTCGCAGGCCGCCAACGCGCTCGCCCTCCTGGTCTCGGCGGTCGCCAACACGGCGGCGAACCGGAGGCTCACCTTCGGGGTGCGCGGCCGGGACCGCGCGGTCCGCCACCAGGCGCAGGGCCTCGTCGTCTTCGGCATCGGCCTCGCCCTGACCAGCGGCTCCCTCGCGGCGCTCGGCGCGGCGTCGGGCGATCCGGCGCACTCCACGGAGCTCGCGGTCCTGATCGCGGCGAACCTCGCGGCGACGGTGCTGCGGTTCCTGCTGCTGCGGGCGTGGGTGTTCCCGGACCGCCGCGAGACCCGGGTGGCCCAGGGCACCCGACGCCCCGCGTACGACGTCACGCACGCGTACGACGTGCGGGAGCCCGCGTACGACGTCACGTCCGTGCACGACACCCGGGAGCCCGCGTACGACATGACGCCCCCTCTCGGCACCGGCACCACCACCGACACCACCACCCCCACCCCGCACGGCACTCCCATCCCGCACGACGACCACACGAGGAACGCACGATGACGACCACCTCCCCCACGGCGGCGCCGCTCCCCGCGGCGTCGGACGGGGCCGCCCACCGGCGTTCCGGTGCCCTGCCCGCCCGGCTGTGGCGCGGCCGCCCCGACGACCCCCGCTGGGCGCGCCCCGCGCTGCTCGGCCTGCTGCTCGCGACCGCGGTGCTCTACCTCTGGAACCTCAGCGCGTCCGGCTACGCCAACTCCTTCTACTCCGCCGCCGCCCAGGCCGGCAGCCAGAGCTGGAAGGCCCTCTTCTTCGGCTCGCTCGACGCGGGCAACG
Source organism: Streptomyces silaceus (assembly GCF_001419745.1). GTDB lineage: Bacteria > Actinomycetota > Actinomycetes > Streptomycetales > Streptomycetaceae > Streptomyces > Streptomyces silaceus. The sequence continues at coordinate 3,161 of NZ_LIRJ01000271.1, forward strand.
CGATCACCGTCGACAAGCCCCCGGCCGCGCTCTGGCCGATGGCGCTCTCCGTACGCGTCTTCGGGCTCAGCTCCTGGGCGGTGCTCGCCCCGCAGGTCCTGATGGGCGTCGCGACGGTCGGCGTGCTGTACGCGGCCGTGCGCCGCCGCTTCAGCCCGGCGGCGGGCCTGATCGCGGGCGCGGTGCTCGCGCTGACCCCCGTCGCCGCGCTGATGTTCCGCTTCAACAACCCCGACGCGCTGCTCGCGCTCCTGATGACCGTGACCGTGTACTGCGTGCTGCGCGCGCTGGAGCACGGCCGCACCACGTGGCTGGTGTGGGCGGGCGTCGCGGTGGGCCTCGCCTTCCTCGCCAAGACCCTCCAGGCCTTCCTGATCCTGCCGCCGCTCGCGGTCCTGTACGCGGTGTGCGCGCCGGTGGGCCTGCGCAAGCGCTTCGGCCAACTCGCCCTGGCCACGGGCGCGATGGTCGTCGCGGGCGGCTGGTGGGTGGCGATCGTGGAGCTGTGGCCCACGTCCTCCCGCCCCTACGTCGGCGGCTCGCAGCACAACTCCTTCCTGGAGCTGACCTTCGGCTACAACGGCCTCGGCCGCATCAACGGCGAGGAGACCGGCAGCGTGGGCGGCGGGGGCCGGCCCGGCGGTGGCGGCGGTCAGTGGGGCGAGACCGGCCTCGGCCGGATGTTCGACTCCGAGGTGGGTGCGCAGATCTCCTGGCTGCTGCCGGCCGCGCTGCTCCTCCTGGCCGCGGGCCTCGTCCTCACCCGCAGGGCCCGCCGCACGGACACCGCGCGGGCGGCGTTCGTGGCGTGGGGCGGCGCGCTCCTGATGACGGCGGCGGTCTTCAGCTTCATGGCGGGGATCTTCCACCAGTACTACACGGTGGCCCTGGCCCCCTCCATCGCGGCGCTGATCGGCATGGGCGCCACGGTCCTGTGGGAGGAGCGGGCCGCGCGGTGGACGAGCGCGGTGCTCGGCGTGACGACGGCGGTCACGGCGGTCTGGGCGTGCGTCCTGCTCGGCCGCACCCCGGACTACCTGCCGTGGCTGCGCTGGGCGGTGCTCGTCGTGGGCCTCGCGGGCGCGGCGGGCCTGCTGTTCGCGGGGCGCCTCGGGCGCCGCCTGGCCCTGGCGGCCGTGGGGCTGGGCCTCGCGGCGGCGGTGGCGGGACCGGTGGCGTACACGCTGTCGACGGTGGACAGCGCGCACACGGGCTCGATCGTGACGGCGGGCCCGGCGGGCGCGGGCGGCATGGGCGGCCCCGGGGGCGGCGGAGGCAGGCCGGGCGGTGGCGGCGGAATGCCGCAGCCGCCGGGAGGCCGGCAGACAGGCCAGCAGGGCAACAACGCGCAGGGCCGGCCGCCCACGGGCGGGATGCCGACGGGCGGAATGCGCGGCGGAGGCGGTGGAGGCGGCGGCATGGGCGGCCTCCTGAACGGCGCGCAGGTCTCCGCCGAGGCGAAGAAGCTCCTGGAGGCGGACGCCGACGACTACACCTGGGCGGCGGCGACCATCGGCTCGCAGAACGCGGCGAGCCACCAACTGGCCACCGGCGAGCCCGTGATGGCGATCGGCGGCTTCAACGGCAGCGACCCGTCGCCGACGCCCGCGCAGTTCAAGCGGTACGTGGCGGACGGCGAGATCCACTACTTCATCGCGGGAGGCATGGGCGGTGGCATGGGCGGCGAAGGAGGCCCCGGCGGCGGAGGAGGAGACGGCAGCGGCACCGGTGCGTCGATCACGTCCTGGGTCGAGTCGACGTTCACGAAGGTGACGGTGGGCGACGCGACGTTCTACGACCTGACGCAGCCGAAGAAGTGACCTGACACGACACGGCAGAACGCCTTGGGCGCCGCCCTCTCCAAAAATCCTTGTACGCCGTATGGGGACTGTTCTACGGTGTACGTCGCACAAGCCTCGTACACCGTAGAACGAGAGAGAAGGCTGCATGACGGCGACGACTGCCGAGCACCCCACCGCCTCCCGAAGGCACCCGCAGCGCTGGCTGATCCTCGGCGTCATCTGCCTCGCCCAGCTCACCGTGCTGCTCGACAACACCGTCCTGAGCGTGGCGATCCCCTCCCTCACCCGGGAGCTGGACGCGTCCACCTCGGACATCCAGTGGATGATCAACGCGTACTCCCTGGTCCAGTCGGGCCTGCTGCTCACCGCGGGCAGCGCCGCCGACCGCTACGGCCGCAAGAAGCTGCTGGCGGCGGGCCTCGCCCTGTTCGGCATCGGCTCGCTGGCCGCCGGGCTCGCGCAGAGCTCCGCGCAGCTCATCGCCGCACGCGCGGGCATGGGCATCGGCGGCGCGCTGCTGATGACCACGACCCTCGCCGTCGTCGTGCAGATCTTCGACGACGCCGAGCGCGTGAAGGCGATCGGCCTCTGGGCGACCGTCAACTCCCTCGGGTTCGCGGCCGGTCCGCTGCTCGGCGGCTTCATGCTGGACCACTTCTGGTGGGGCTCGATCTTCCTGATCAACATCCCCGTGGCGCTGCTCGGCCTCGTCGCGGTCCTCAAGCTGGTGCCGGAGTCCAAGAACCCGCAGGGCGACCGCCCCGACCTCCTGGGCGCGCTGCTCTCGACGATCGGCATGGCCGCGGTGGTCTACGCGATCATCTCCGGCCCCGAGCACGGCTGGACGTCGGGACAGGTCCTGGTGTCGGCGGCGGTCGGCGTGCTGGTCCTCGGCGCCTTCACGCTCTGGGAGCTGCGCATCCCGTACCCGATGCTGGACATGCACTTCTTCCGCAACCAGCGGTTCGTCGGCGCGGTGGCGGGCGCGATCCTGGTCGCCTTCGGCCTGAGCGGCTCGCTCTTCCTGCTGACCCAGCACCTCCAGTTCGTCCTCGGCTACGAGCCGTTGGAGGCGGGCCTGCGCACGGCGCCGCTCGCGGTGACCATCGTGGCGCTCAACCTCGCGGGGGTCGGCGCGCGGCTGCACGCCACGATGGGCACGCCCGTGACGATCGCGACCGGCATGACGCTGCTCGCGGCCGGCCTTTCGGTGATCGCCGTGCTCGGCGGCGACGACTACAGCGGGATGCTGGCGGGGCTCGTCGTGATGGGCGCGGGCATCGCGCTCGCCATGCCCGCCATGGCCAACGCGATCATGAGCGCGATCCCGCCGGAGAAGGCGGGTGTGGGCGCGGGCATCAACGGCACGCTCGCGGAGTTCGGCAACGGCCTGGGCGTCGCCGTCCTCGGCGCGGTCCTCAACTCCCGCTTCGCGGCGCTCGTGACGGTCTCCGCCGTGTCGTTCCCCGCGGCGATGGCGGCGGCGGGATCGGCGGGCGAGCGGGAGCGGATCGCCGACGCGTTCGCCTCCGGCCTGGAGACGAGCCAGTTGGTGGGCGCGGCCGCCGTGTTCGTCGGAGGCGTACTCGCTGCCGCGTTGCTCTGGCGGGCGGAGCGGGGAGACTCCGCGGGTAAGGCATCGGCATAGCATCGTGGAGAGGGCGGACCACTTCCTTCCGGGACCGCCGCCCTCTCTTCGCCCCACCCCGGAGGGCCCGTGCCCAGGGCCCGAGGAACGACCAGGAAGGTGCGCCATGGTCAAGGCAGCCGGCCGCACGAAGAACCCGGCGCGGACGAGTGTCTGGCTGCAGGGGAAGGCGCCCCGCGGCGGGGGCCGCAAGGGCGATCAACCGAGCGGCCTGGACCGGGACCGGATCACCGAGGCGACGGTCCGTCTCCTGGACACGGAGGGGCTCGCCAGGTTCTCCATGCGCAGGCTCGCGGGGGAGCTGAACGTCACGGCGATGTCCGTCTACTGGTACGTGGACACGAAGGACGACCTCCTGGAGCTGGCGCTCGACGCGGTGTTCGGCGAGATGGAGCTGCCCGATCCGGAGGCGGCGCCGGAGGCGTGGCGTGAGCAGCTGCGGGCGCTGGCGGAGGAGTACCGGACGGCGCTGAACCGTCACCCGTGGGTGTCGCCGCTGGTCGGGCGGTTCCTCAACATCGGGCCGAACTGGCTGGCCTTCGCAGTGGCGATCCAGCAGGCGGTACGGAACACGGGGTTGCCCGCGTACACGCAGAACGGGGCGATCTCGGCGGTCTTCCAGTTCGTGTACGGCTTCGGGACCATCGAGGGGCACTACGTCGCGCGGTGCGCGGAGGCGGGGATGTCGCCCGAGGAGTACTACCGGGAGGCGATCGGGACGGTGCGGGGGGAGTTGGCGGAGCACGGGGTTCTGGAGACCGCGAGTGAGTTGATGGCGGCGCGGGCGGGGGACACGGTGGCGGAGATGTGGCAGCGGGACTTCACGATTGCCCTCGATCTGATGATCGCGGGCATCGAATCCCTCCTGGCCCACCCCCGCCCCTG
>NZ_LIRJ01000272.1 GCF_001419745.1 Streptomyces silaceus
CCTCCCCCGGTCGGCCCCGCCAGCCCGTCGGCCCTGGCCAGCATCTGCGGCGAGTTGTCGAACCCGGTGATGTGCGCGGTGGGCCAGCGCTCGGCCAGGAGCCGCGTCACGTTGCCGGGGCCGCAGCCGAGGTCGGCGATGCGGGGCGGGCGGCCCTCGGCGGGGAGGTCGGGGACCCGGGCCAGCAGGTCGACGAAGGGCCTGGCCCGGTGGTCGGAGTGGCGCAGGTACTGCCGCGGATCCCAGGCGGTGGCGTCGGCTGCGGGCATGAAGGGCCTCCTCGAAACGTCCGGTGACGCCATCGTGAACCCGAAATATCTTGACGTCAAGAGACTTCATGTCGACAGACCCCCTACACTGATCGCCATGGAGGACGAGGTCGATCGGCTGGTCGCGGCGTGGCGCCGGGAGCGCCCCGACCTCGACGTGGAACCACTCGAGGTACTCAGCCGCGTGAGCAGGCTCGCGCGGCACCTGGACCGCGCCCGCAGACTCGCCTTCTCGGAGCACCAGCTGGAGCCGTGGGAGTTCGACGTCCTGACGTCGCTGCGCCGCGCGGGCGCGCCCTACCAGCTCTCCCCCGGCCAGCTCCTGACGCAGACGCTCGTGACGTCCGGGACGATGACCAACCGCATCGACCGCCTCGCGAAGAAGGGCCTCGTCGAGCGCCTGCCGGACCCCAGCGACCGGCGCGGCGTGCTCGTGCGCCTCACCGACGAGGGCCGGGACCGCGCGGACCAGGCCCTCGCCGGACTGCTCGAACAGGAGCGGGCGATCCTCGCGGAGCTCTCCCGCGCCCAGCGGGGCGAACTGGCGGGACTGCTACGCCAGTTGACCGCCCCGTTCGACAACATCCCCGGCTAGGTCGACCGGGCCGACGCCCGCGCGCCGGGCCAGCGCCACGGCCGCGAGGGTGGAGTGGACGCCCAGCTTCCCCAGGACGTTCTGCATGTGCGTACGCACCGTGTGCGGGGAGAGGAAGAGACGCTCGGCGACCGCCTTGCGGCCCAGGCCCGCCACCATGCAGCGCAGGACCTCGCGCTCGCGCGGGGTGAGGGACTCCACGAGCCGCTCGGACTCGGTGCGGTGCTTGCGGGCCGCGGTCAGCTCGCGCAGCACGCCGGTGAGCAGGGCGGGCGGCAGATGGGTCTCGTCGCGCAGGACACCGCGGATGACCGTCAGGAGCCGGGAGAGCGAGCAGTCCTTGGCGACCCAGCCGGAGGCCCCGGCCTGCAGCGCGAGGGCCGCGCGGCGCGGGTCGTCCTTCTCGGCGAGCACGACCGTGCGCACCGCGGGCTGGCCCGAGCGGACGCCCGCCACCAAGGAGATGCCGTCCACGAGCCCGTCCGCGTTGCCCTCCTGGACGGGCACCGCCGGGCGGTTGCCCTGCAGGGCGCTCGCGGCGCTGCCGAGGTCGGCGTCGACGAGCAGCACGTCGTATCTGCGCCCCTCGTTGACCGCCCGCTCCAGGCAGCGCAGCGCGGCGGGGCCGCTGCCGGCCGCGGACACGTCGACGTCGGGCTCGGCCGCGAGCGCGGCGGCCAGCGACTCGGCGAAGATGCGGTGGTCGTCGACGACCAGGACTCGAATGCGGACCACAGAAACCCCCTTCCCCGCGCTCCCTTCCGAGGAGCGGGGGATGTCCCCGTCGAAAGATCGCCGGAGATCGAATCGGCGCGGGTACGGCGCCCGGAACGGGAGTCGCGGCAGTCGCACGGCCGCCGCCGTGCACTGCTGTGCCACCCCCACGCCGGGCGTCGTACCCGACTGTCTCGCCCCCTGATCAGCGCCGGCCCCCACCGGCACTGCCCTTCAGAGTAGGGCCGGAGGCCGGGAGCGGAAGCTGATTTGCAGAACTGGTCGGCCGACGCGTTTATGGTGAGCCGTATGTTTCGTATGGAGACAGGAGTCGACAAAGAGCGGCTTGGTCTGCTTCGCTCGCGGCTGAGCGAGACGAACACGGCGGCCTCCCCCGCCCTGCGCGCCCTGCGCGGGACGGGAGCCGACCAGGAAGTACCGCTGGCGCTCTGGGCGTTGGACGCGGCGGGCGGCCTCGCGGCGGGGCTCGCCGGGCACACCTGGGCCCGCTGGCTGCACGTGGACCAGCTCTGGGTCGACGAGCGGCACCGCGGCGCGGGCCTCGGCTCGCGGCTGCTCGCCGAGGCGGAGCGCACGGCCCGCGAGGACCGCGGCTGTCTCAACTCCCGTGTGGAGACCTGGGACTTCCAGGCCCCCGGCTTCTACCGCACCCACGGCTACGAGCTGGTGTGCGTGATCCCCGACTACCCCGAGGGCGTCAAGGAGTTCACGCTGACGAAGCGGCTGGTCTAGGCGCCGCCCGCGCTCCCGCGCGCCCGCGCCGAGGGGGTCACGCCTCGCGGCGCGCCCCCGCCGAGGCCACCGCGGGGAAGACGCGCGGCGCCGTGAACCCCGCCGCGTCGAAGGCCTCCAGGACGGACTTGGTCACCGCGTCCGCGTCCGCCGCCTCCACCAGGACGATCGCCGAGCCGCCGAAGCCGCCGCCGGTCATCCGGGCGCCGAGCGCACCCGCCGCGTTCGCGGAGGTCACCACCAGGTCCAGCTCCGGGCAGGAGATGCGCAGGTCGTCGCGGAGCGAGGCGTGGCCCTCGGTGAGGACGGGGCCGATCGCGCGGGCGTCACCGGCGTCCAGCAGCTCGATGACCCGCTCGACGCGGTGGTCGTCCGACACGATGTGGCGCACGTACCGGCGGACCTTCTCGTCCGTCAGCTTCTCCAGCGCCTCGCCGAGTCGGGCGTACGGGACGTCGCGCAGGTGGGACACCCCGAGCGCCCGCGCGCCCGCCTCGCACCCGGCGCGCCGCTCCGCGTAGGCGCCGTCGCCGAGCGCGTGCTTCACCCGGGTGTCGACGACCAGGAGCCCGAGCCCCTGCGCCGCCAGGTCGAAGGGCACCTGCCGTATCGAGAGGTCGCGGCAGTCCAGGTGCAGGACGTGGCCCTCGGTGCAGCACGCCGACGCCGTCTGGTCCATCACGCCGCAGGGCACGCCGACGAAGGCGTTCTCGGCGCGCTGGGCGAGGACGGCCGACTCGGGCCGGGAGAGACCGAGTCCGTACAGCTCGTCCAGGGCGAGGGCGGTGACGACCTCCAGGGCGGCGGAGGACGACAGGCCCGCGCCGGTCGGGACCGTCGACGCCAGGTGCAGGTCCGCGCCGGTGACCGCGTGCCCCGCCTCCCGCAGCGCCCAGACGACCCCGGCCGGGTACGCGGCCCAGCCCCCGTCGGACAGCGGCGTCAGCTCGTCCACGCGCAGCTCGACGAGGGGGGCGTCGATGTCCGCGGAGTGCAGCCGCAGCACACCGTCGGTGCGGCGCGCCACGGCGGCGACGGCGGTGTGGGGCAGGGCGAGCGGCATCACGAAGCCCTCGTTGAAGTCCGTGTACTCGCCGATGAGGTTGACCCGGCCGGGGGCCGACCAGACGCCGTCCGGCGCGTACCCGTACAACTGCCGGAACTGCTCGGCGACTTCGGATGCCGTGCCCATGGACTACCCCTTTCGCTGGGCGAACGCCCAGGCGTCGGCGACGATGCCCGCGAGGTCCGCGCGGGACGGGTTCCAGCCGAGCTTCTCGCGCGCGGTGGCGGCGGAGGCGACGAGGGTCGCCGGGTCGCCGCCGCGGCGCGGGGCGACCACCTCGGGAATGGGGTGGCCGGTGACCTCGCGGACGGTCTCGATGACCTGGCGCACGGAGAAGCCGTTGCCGTTGCCGAGGTTGCAGATGAGGTGCTCGCCGGGGGCGGCGGCCGCGACCGCGAGGAGGTGCGCCTCGGCGAGGTCCGCGACGTGGATGTAGTCGCGCACGCACGTCCCGTCGGGGGTCGGGTAGTCGTCGCCGAAGACGTTGATGGCCTCGCGCCTGCCCTGCGCGACCTGGAGGACCAGCGGGATGAGGTGCGACTCGGGGTCGTGGCGCTCGCCGTACGCGCCGTACGCGCCCGCGACGTTGAAGTAGCGCAGCGAGACCGCACCCAGGCCGTGGGCGGCGGCCTCGCCGGTGATCATGTGGTCGACGGCGAGCTTGGAGGCGCCGTAGGGCGAGGTGGGGGCGGTCGGGTCGGTCTCCGTGATGGGGGTGTTCACGGGCTCGCCGTACGTCGCGGCGGTGGAGGAGAAGACGAGCTTGCGCACGCCGGCGTCGCGCATGGCGGCGAGCAGCGCCATGGTGCCGCCGACGTTGTTGTCCCAGTACTTCTCGGGCTTCACGACGGACTCGCCGACCTGTGAGAAGGCGGCGAAGTGCAACACGGCGTCGTAGGAGGAGTCCAGCCACTTGGCGGCATCGCGGATGTCGCCCTCGACGAAGGTGGCGTCGGCGGGGACGCCCTCGCGGAACCCGGTCGAGAGGTTGTCGAGGACCGTCACCTCGTGCCCGGCCTCGATCAGATGCTGGGCGACCACGCTTCCGACATAGCCCGCTCCACCGGTGACCAGGTACTTACCGCTCATGAACTCGCTACCTCTCGCAGTCGCTGGGCCGCGGCTTCCGGCGGCACGTCGTTGATGAACACGCTCATGCCGGATTCGGAACCCGCGAGGAACTTCAGCTTGCCCGAAGTGCGGCGAATCGTGAAAAGTTCAAGGTGGAGGGCGAAATCATCACGATTGATGCCCTCATGTCCGTCCAGGGACCCGAACGGCGCCTGGTGCCAGGCCGCGATGTACGGGGTGGGCGGCTCCCCCTCGCCGAAGATCCGGTCGAAGCGCCGCAGGAGTTCCAGATAGATCCGCGGGAACTCCGTGCGCGCCGCCTCGTCGAGGGCGAGCAGGTCGGGCACCCGGCGCTTGGGGTAGAGGTGCACCTCGTAGGGCCAGTGCGCCGCGTACGGCACGAAGGCCACCCAGTGCTCGCCCTCCAGGACGACCCGCTCCCCCGCGCTCTCCCTGGCGACGACGTCGTCGAAGAGGTTGCCGCCGCCCGAGGACTCCTTGAAGGCGGCGAGCGAGCGGAGCATCAGGTCGGTGCGCGGGGTGACGAACGGATAGGCGTAGATCTGCCCGTGCGGATGGCCGAGGGTCACGCCGATCTCGGCGCCGCGGTTCTCGAAGCAGAACACCTGCTTGACCGAGGGCAGATGGGCGAGTTCGGCGGTGCGGTCGGTCCAGGCCTCCAGGACGAGCGCGGCCTGGCCGGGGGTGAGGTCGGCGAAGGAGGCGTCGTGGTCGGAGGTGAAGCAGACCACCTCGCAGCGGCCCGCGTCGCCCGCGAGCGAGGGGAAGCGGTTCTCGAAGACCACGACGTCGTACGAGGAGTCGGGGATCTCGCTGAGCCGGTCCCCGGCGGAGGGGCACAGGGGGCACTCGTCGGCCGGCGGGTGGTAGGTGCGGCCCTGGCGGTGCGAGGCGATGGCCACGGAGTCGCCGAGGAGGGGGTCCCGGCGGACCTGTGACGTGGTGGAGACGGGTCCGAGCGGGCGCCGGTCGGCGGCCTCGCGGACGGCGTCGTCGCGCACGTCGTAGTAGATGAGCTCACGACCGTCGGCGAGACGGGTCGAGGTCTTCTTCACGTCCGGGGCTCCTCATCACCCACCCAACAGAACCGCACATAACAAATCACAAGCCAACAGCTCCGTCAATGCCCGGGTTCTCACCGGAGCGTTTCCGGCCGTTTCCGGCAGTCCCCGAGAGCTCGATCACAATCAAACAAAGAACACCAACAGAACTGTTCAGTTATTGAAGCGAGGGGCGTAGGTTCCCGTCTGATCCGTTCGCGCAACGAAGCGAGTTCCTCCATGCAGTCCCCCACTCACACCCTGGCCGAGGGGCTTCGGCTGCCCACCAACGGCCTCGACTACGCGATCCTCGCGATCTACTTCGCGGTGGTCCTCGGCATCGGATTCGCCGCCCGGCGCTCCGTGAAGACGAGCCTCGACTTCTTCCTCTCCGGCCGTTCCCTGCCCGCCTGGGTCACCGGTCTCGCCTTCGTCGCCGCGAACCTGGGCGCCACCGAGATCCTGGGCATGGCCGCCACCGGCGCGCAGTACGGCGTCGCGGTCGTCCACTGGTACTGGATCGGCGCCATTCCCGCGATGGTCTTCCTCGGCCTCGTGATGATGCCGTTCTACTACCGCTCGAAGGTCCGCTCGGTCCCCGAGTTCCTGCTCCAGCGGTTCGACAAGTCCGCGCACCTGCTCAGCTCGGCGCTCTTCGCCTTCGCCGCGATCCTCATCGCGGGCGTGAACCTCTACGCCCTCTCGATCGTCGTCGAGGCGCTGCTCGGCTGGCCGCAGTGGGTGGCGATCGTCGTCGCGGGCCTGTTCGTCCTCGCGTACATCACGATCGGTGGTCTCTCCTCGGCGATCTACAACGAAGTGCTCCAGTTCTTCGTGATCCTCGCCGCGCTGATCCCGATCTGCGTCATCGGTCTGAAGAAGGTCGGCGGCTGGGACGGTCTGACCGGCTCCATCGAGAAGCAGCACGGCGACAACTTCCTGACCGCCTGGGGCGGTACGGGCATCGGTGACGCCAACCCGCTCGGCGCCAACTGGCTGACCATCATCCTGGGCCTCGGCTTCGTGCTCTCCTTCGGCTACTGGACGACGAACTTCGCCGAGGTGCAGCGCGCGCTCTCCGCGAAGAACCTGAGCGCCGCCCAGCGCACCCCGCTGATCGCCGCCTTCCCGAAGATCTTCATCGTCTTCCTGGTGATGATCCCGGGCCTGGTCGCCGCCGTCCTCGTCCCGAAGATCGGCACCGGCGGATCGGACCTGACGTACAACGACGCGATCCCCTATCTGATGCAGGAGCTGCTGCCCAATGGCGTGCTCGGCATCGCGGTCACCGGTCTGCTCGCCGCGTTCATGGCGGGCATGGCGGCGAACGTCTCGTCCTTCAACACCGTGTTCACGTACGACATCTGGGCCAAGTACGTGGTCAAGGACCGCGAGGACGTCTACTACCTGCGCTTCGGCCGCCTCATCACGGCGATCGGCGTGATCGCCTCGATCGGCACGGCCTTCATCGCGTCGAGCTTCTCGAACATCATGGGGTATCTGCAGACCCTGTTCTCGTTCTTCAACGTCCCGATGTTCGTGGTCTTCATCATCGGCATGTTCTGGAAGCGCGCCTCGATGAAGTCCGGTGTGTGGGGCCTGCTCGCGGGCACGACGGCCGCGATGGTCAACTACTTCTGGATCTACAAGCAGGGCGTCATCGACATCCCGACCGACCAGGGCGCCAACTTCGTCTCGGCGATCGTCGGCTTCGTCGCCGGTGCCGTGGTGATGGTCGTCGTCACGCTCTTCACCGCCCCCAAGCCGGAGGCCGAACTGGCCGGTCTGGTCTACGGGACGGCCTCGCCGGGTCTCGAGGACGACGGCGTGGAGGAGGGCGACGACGCGTGGTACCGCAAGCCGGCCCTGCTCGGCTGGGGCGCGATCGTGCTCGCCGCCGCCTGCTACCTGCCGTACTCGCTCTAGCCCCGATCGGAGGACCGAACACCATGTCCGACCTGCACAACGAAGTCTCCGAGCTGGAGCGCAAGTCCGCGACGGCCGCCCGCCTCTTCGACATCCGGCGGATCATCGGCGGCCTGTTCGTCGTCTACGGCGTCATCGTGACGATCGCCGGCATCACCGCGTCCGACGCCGACCTGAGGAAGGCCGAGGACATCAACATCAACCTCTGGACCGGCCTCGGCATGCTCGCCCTCGGCCTGTTCTTCCTGGGCTGGCTGTGGCTGCGCCCGACCGCGGCTCCCGCGCAGGAGCCCGAGGACGACTGATCCCCGGGGACGGCTGGTCCCCGGGAGTCAACCGGCCTGCACGGGGCCCGGGTTCACTGCGGTGACTCGGGCCCCGTCGCCATGTCGCCGTTGTCCGCGTAGGCCGACGGCGGGCGCTCGGCCCGCTCCAGGAGACCCGTGCGCGCGGCGAGCGCGGCGGCCTCCAGACGCGAGCCGACGCCCAGCTTCATCAGGACCCGCTGCACATGCGTACGCGCCGTGCTCGGGGCTATCCCCATGCCGGCGGCGATCAGCCGGGTGTCCTCGCCGTCCGCGACCCGCACCAGGACCTCGACCTCGCGCGGCGTGAGCATCTGCAGCAGGCGCTGGCCCTCGTCGTCCGGCTGCGCGGCCGGGTTGAGCAGTTCGCTGAAGGCGCCCTGCAACAACTGGGGCGCGACGGCCGCCTCGCCCGCGCGCGCCTTCATGATGGCGCGCTCCACTCCCTCTATGCGCTCGTCGTGGCGTACGTATCCGGACGCGCCGCAGGCGAAGGCCGCGGCGATGCCGCGCGGGCTCGGCACCGGGCCGAGCACCACCACCGCCACCTGCGGGCGCTCCCGCTTGATCTTGACGACCGGATCGAACATGCCCGGCTCCGCGGGCGTGGCCGTGCCCAGGAGGCAGACCTCCGGCGCCCTGCTGATCACCAGCTCCGCCGCTCCCGCGGCGGGCGCGGCCGCGGC
>NZ_LIRJ01000273.1 GCF_001419745.1 Streptomyces silaceus
GAGGCCGTCGCCGCCCCCGCGAGCGGCCGCCACGGCAAGCCCGGCAAGAGCAAGGGCGCGCGCGGACTGCGCTTCACGCCCGTCGCGCCGAACACCGCCGACACCGTCACCGTGCCCACCGGCTACGGCCAGAACGTCGTCATCCGCTGGGGCGAGCCCATCCTGCGCGGCGCGCCGGCCTTCGACGCCGACCGGCAGAGCGCGAAGGCGCAGGCCGGCCAGTTCGGCTACAACAACGACTTCCTGAGCCTGCTCCCGCTGCGCGGCGAGCACCACCGTCAGGTCCTCGTCGCCAACCACGAGTACACGGACGAGATCCTGATGTTCAAGGGGTACGACCCCGAGAACCCGACCCGCGAGCAGGTCGAGATCGCCTGGGCGGCCCACGGCCTGTCCGTCGTCGTGGTCGAGGGCGAGCGGCGCAGCGGCAAGCTGCGCGCCGTCTCCCGGCACCACCTCAACCGGCGCCTCACCGCGACCTCCCGGTTCCGCCTCACCGGCCCCGCCGCGGGCAGCGACCTCGTCCGCACGAAGGCCGACCCGCGCGGCACCACCGTCCTCGGCACGCTCAACAACTGCTCCGGCGGCACGACCCCTTGGGGCACGACGCTGCACGGCGAGGAGAACTTCAACCAGTACTTCGCCAACGCCGAGAAGGTGACGGACCCGAAGGCCGCCGCGCGGCTGAAGCGGTACGGCGTCGTCGGCGCCGCCTCCGAGCGCAAGTGGGAGCGGTTCGACGACCGCTTCGATCTGGCCAAGGAGCCGAACGAGGCCAACCGGTTCGGCTGGGTCGTGGAACTGGACCCGTACGACCCGGAGTCCACCCCGCGCAAGCGCACCGCGCTCGGCCGCTTCAAGCACGAGGCCGCGCAGCCCCGCCTGACCCACGACGGCCGTCCGGTCGTCTACATGGGCGACGACGAGAAGTTCGACTACTTCTACAAGTTCGTCGGCAGCAAGCGCATGGCCAAGGGCGGCTCGCGCGCCGCGCACGAGCACAACCTCACCCTCCTCGACGAGGGCACCCTGTACGTGGCCAGGCTCACCGGCGACTCCCCGGCCGAGGAGATCGACGGCAAGGGCACGCTGCCCGCCGACGGCGAGTTCGACGGCAGCGGCACCTGGATCCCGCTCGCCACCGCCGGTCCCGGCGGCCACGCCGTCAGCCACGTCGACGGCATGACCGCCGAGGAGGTCTACGTCTTCACGCGCCTGGCCGGGGACAAGGTCGGCGCCACGAAGATGGACCGCCCCGAGGACATCGAGCCGTCGCCGCACACCGGCAAGGTGTACGTCGCGCTCACCAACAACTCCGACCGCGGCAAGGCGGGCAAGGCCGGCGCCGACGAGGCCAACCCGCGCAACCTCAACAAGCACGGGCAGGTCCTGGAGCTGACCGAGCGCCGCAACCGGGCCGAGGCGACCACCTTCGCCTGGTCGCTCTTCCTGGTCGCCGGTGACCCGGACGACCCCTCGACGTACTTCGCGGGCTTCCCCAAGGACCGGGTCTCCCCGATCTCCTGCCCGGACAACGTCGCCTTCGACCCGCACGGCAACCTGTGGCTGTCCACCGACGGCAACCAACTCGGCTCGCACGACGGCCTGTTCGGGGTCGCCACGCGCGGTGAGCGGCGCGGTGAGCTCAAGCAGTTCCTGACCATGCCGACCGGCGCCGAGACCTGCGGCCCGCTCGTCCAGGACCGGCGCGTGCTCGTCGCCGTGCAGCACCCGGGCGAGGTCGACGGCGCCTCCGTCGAGAAGCCGGCGAGCGTCTGGCCCGACGGACCCGGCACGATCGTCCGCCCGTCGGTCGTCTCGGTGTGGCGCGAGGACGGCTGCGACATCGGCGTCTGACCGTACGTACGCAGATGGGGCACCCCGCGGTCGCGGGGTGCCCCATCGTCCTGCTCCTGCCTGATCAGGCTCCGTTGTTCTGCTTGCGGCGGTACATCGCGAAGCCGAGGCCGGCCGCGCCGATCGCCGCCATGCCGCTGCCCGCCGCGATCAGCGGGGCGTCGTCCGAGGAGCCCGGGTCGACGCCGTCGGCGCCGGCCTTGACGCCGCCCTTCGGGACGACCCGGTTCGAGTCCTTGCGGACGTCGTGCTTGGGCTGCGTGGTGTGGCCGTTGTTCTTGCCCTCGACCCAGGACTTGATGGTGCCGTCCGGGTTCAGGGTGACGTGCAGACCGTTGTTCTGGCCGTGCGCGGCCTTGCCGTTGGCGTCCAGGGTGTCCAGCTTGACGCCGTTCGCGATGATGTCGGCCTGGTAGTGGTTGGGGCCGAGCTTGTAGATCTTCGCGGTGGAGCCGTCGGCCAGCTTCGCGTCACGGACGAAGACCCGCTTGTCGACCGGCTTCGGCGGGGTGGGCTTGGCCTTCATGGTGACGGTGCCGTCGGGCGACAGCGTGAAGGTGTTGCCGTCGATCGTCGTGGTGGAGGACTTCTCGTACGCGGTGAGCGAGCCCTTCGCCGCGCCGTTCTGCGAGATCGCCGCCTTGGCGGTGCGGGCGGACGCGTTGACGTCGACCTTCGCGGACCAGCCGTTGCCGAGGCTGGTGGTGCCCTTCGACTCCCAGCTGCCGGGCTTCGGGGTGTCCTTGTCGGTCTGCTTGTCCTGGTCCTTGGACTTGTCCTGACCGGTCTGGTCCTTGCCGGTCTGGTCCTTGCCGGTCTGGTCCTTGCCCGTCTGGTCCTGACCGGTCTGGTCCTGACCCGTCTGGTCGGCGGTGCCCGTCTGGTCGGTGGTGCCGGTCTGGTCACCCGCGGCGACCTGGCCCTGCGGGGCCGACGGCCCGTCCGCGGCGAAGGCGGCCGTGGTGGGGACGGCGAGAGCGGCGATGGCCCCGGTGGCGATGGCGGCGGTACGGAAGGTACGGCGGGTGGCGCGCATGGCGGTGACTTCCCTCGTTGCTGAATGGTCGAGCTGTCCGTCTTTGTGCCCCTTTGCGGTGGCGACAGACATGAAGTTACGGGCGCCATGTGTGCGTCATCCGTAGGGAATGTAACAAGTGGCCGCAGACCGTCACGCGGAACCGTAAAGCGGGCAAAAGTGCAGGTCAGGGGCTGTTTTGCCGAAGGTCACCGAGTGGCGGGGACCAAGGTCCCGCCGGTCGTTCCGCGCGGGTCGCCGGCCCGCAGGAGCCACTCCGTATAGGCGTGCGCCTGGCCCGCCGCCTCCCAGTAGGAGGCCTCCAGCTCGCCGTACACCGCGTCGATCTCGTCCTCCGTGCGCGCCGCCACGATGAGGCGCACGCCGAGGGGGTCGCCGTAGAGGGGGCGTACCGCCATGTCGGGCCGGGCGAGCGAGGTCGGCTGGCAGAGGGTGACGACCTCGCCGGTGGCGACGAGGGACGCCGCCGTGAGGTAGTCGCCGTGCAGGACACGGGGGTTGAGCCCGGCCGCGGTCAGGACGCGGCGCAGACCGTCCCACTCGCCGTCGACCGTCGGGTCCACCATCCACCGGTCCTCCGCGAGGTCCGAGAGGCGTACGACGGGACGGTCCGCCGCGGGATGGTCGGCGGCGAGGGAGACGAACTGGGGCTCGCGGTCGACCAGCACCCGTCTTCGGAGCGACTCGGGCAGCCGCAGCGGGCAGCCCTCCACCTCGTGCACGAACGCCACGTCGAGCTGGCCCGCCGCCACCATGCGCAGCAGCGCGTTGGCGGAGACGTCCATCTGGAGCGAGGTCTCGGTGCCGGGCAGGCGTACGCGCAGCCGGCGCAGCCAGCCCGGTATGGCCCGGCTGGCCGTGGAGCCGATGCGCAGGTGCGGGCCCTCGGCGGCGCGGGCGGCGGCCGCCTTGGTCTCGGTGACCAGCGCCCGCATCTCCGTGACGAGGGGACGGGCGCGGCTCAGGACCACCCGGCCGAGCTGCGTCGGGCGGCACCCGGTGCGCTCGCGGGCGAAGAGCTGGCCGCCGAGCGCGTTCTCGATGCGTCGCAGCTGGGTCGTCAACGAGGGCTGGCTCATGCCGAGTTGCCGGGCGGCCTTGTGCAGGCTGCCGGTGTCGGCGATGGCGCACAGCGCGCGGAGGTGCCTGACCTCGAGCTCCATGGTCGATGAGCGTAGAGGCGCCACGGCCACCGCACCAGACGCCCAAACCCCACGAGAACCAGCCGTTCTGGGCAGGCCGGGACCGGGTGATAGGTCCGTGCTATCGCCGATTGCCATCATCCCCACGCGCCTCATGCTCCCCGACACTCACAGGCACCGAGCCGTTCACCTTTCATCGACCGCCCCCACGTGGTCGTCGAACGAGTAGGGAGCCCCCCACACATGAACAAGCGTTACCTCTCCGTCGCCGCCGTCCTCGGCCTCTCCGTCGCCGGCCTCGGCGTGACCTCGGCCTCCGCGTCGACCGCGACGCCCAGCTCCGCGGCCACCTCGGCCACGGCCTCGTACGCCCAGTACCAGGGTTCGGCCCAGGAGGCCAAGAACAACAAGGCGTTCTTCGAGGCCGTCGTGAAGGCGGTCGCCGAGAAGCGCGCGGCGAACCCGGGCGCGAAGTCCGTGACCGTCACCTACGACGCGTCCGGCGCGCCGACCTTCGCCCAGCAGATAGCCAGCTCCACCTCGATCTGGAACTCCGCGGTCTCCAACGTGAAGCTCCAGGAGGGCAGCTCCGGCGCCAGCTTCGAGTACCGCGAGGGCGACGACCCGCGCGGCTCGTACGCGAGCACGGACGGGCACGGCAACGGCTACGTCTTCCTGGACTACGCCCAGAACCAGGAGTACGACTCGACCCGCGTCACCACGCACGAGACCGGGCACGTGCTGGGTCTGCCCGACACGTACGACGGGCCGTGCAGCCAGCTGATGTCGGGCGGTGGCCCCGGCCCGTCCTGCACGAACTCGCAGCCGGACGCGCAGGAGCGCGCGAAGGTGGACCAGCTGTGGGCCAACGGGCTCGCGAAGGCGCTGCACAAGGTGAACGCCGACCGCTAGCGCGTCGCTGTAGCGGAGATCGACGGTCGTCGGGGAACCGCGGGTCGGCTGTGGCCGGCCGCGCGGTTCCCCGCACCCTTTGGGGCACCCCTGTTCCCGCGTCCCTTCGGGCCCCTTTCGGGGCTATCTCCTCGTGGGTGACGTGATCGCCCGCGCCGCCGCCACCTCCTGCCTGAGCGGTTCCAGGACGCTGTCCTGCGGGCCCGGCGTGAAGTTCGCGTCGACGTGCTCCAGGGTGTCCGACGCGCGCAGGCCCCGCGCCAGGCCCTGGAGTTCGCGGGCCACTTCGGCCACCTCGTCGGGCTTGGGCGGCTCCGCCCCGTGGCGGATACGGACCCTCGCCGCCGTCGTCGCGTCGAGAATGCGCTCCACGGCGACGACCAGCGGCCACCACGCCGCCGCGCGCGTGCCGGTCGGCGGCGGTTCGGTCAGGGCCCGCTGGAACTCCGAGCGGATGACGGACAGGTCGCGGTAGAGGCCCCGCCGCATGCGGGCGCGGGCGGACGGCTCGTCCACCGGGCCGAACGCGCACTCCACATACCCGGCCGTGTCCGCGACCGCGTCCGCGAGCCGGTCCCCGATCCGCGTGCCCCAGCTCTCGGGCCAGAGCAGATACCCCGCGACGAGCGCGATCCCGCAGCCGATCAGGCTGTCGAGGAGCCGTGGCAGGACCAGGCCGAGGCCCTGGTGGTTGAGGATGTCGGAGAGCAGCAGGATCACCGGGGTGATCGCCGCCGTCTGGTAGCCGTAGCCGCGGGTGGTCAGGGCCGGGATGAGCGGCGCGAGCAGCATCATCACGGGGACGTCCCACCAGCCGTGCGGCACCTCGGCGAGGACCGCGGCGGCCAGGACGAGCCCGGCGGCGGTGCCGAGCGCGCGCAGGACGGCGCGGGAGAAGACCGAGCCGAAGTCGGGCTTGAGGACGAAGGTGACGGTCAGCGCCACCCAGTACGACCTGGGCACGTCGATGAGGGAGACGAGGGCCTGGGCGATGCCGATGCACAGGGCCAGGCGCAGGCCGTAGCGCCAGGAGGCGCCGGACAGGATGACGTTGCGCCCGGCGCGGCGGGCGCGCACGCGCAGGGCGGCGGGGCGGCCGAGGCGGTCGTCGACGTCGACGAAGGCGAGCGGGTCGGGGTTCTCCAGCGTCTCGACGGCGTGCCGGACGGCCTGGTCGAGGGCGCGTTCGGCGCTGCCGCGCGGTTCGGG
This sequence comes from Streptomyces silaceus, assembly GCF_001419745.1. GTDB lineage: Bacteria > Actinomycetota > Actinomycetes > Streptomycetales > Streptomycetaceae > Streptomyces > Streptomyces silaceus. The sequence continues at coordinate 6,157 of NZ_LIRJ01000273.1, forward strand.
GATGCCGAGGCGGGAGTCGGGGAGGGTGGTGTGGCCCTGCTGGACGGCGTCGGCGATGCGGCGGACGGCGTCCGGTACGGCGGAGGGCAGCACGCAGCCGGAGTGGCGGACGGCCTGGTCGGCGGCGGGGGCGGCCTCGACGACCGGGGTGACCGCGTTCAACTGGGCGATGAGGCGGACCAGTTCGGGGTTGCGGCCGTGGTCGCGGGCGCGGCGGGCGAGGACGAGGTCGTAGCTCTGGTTGAGCGAGACGGTCACGGCCGCGCGCGCGTCGCCGTACGCGTCCGTGCCCGCCGCGTCGAGGAGCGCGGCCACGGAGCGGTAGGCGCCGGCGACGGCGGCGCGTTCGGGGACGCCGGAGCGCAGCGGCCAGGCGAGCAGCGCGAGGGCGAGGACGAGGAGGCCGCCGCTGGTCATCAGGACGGGGGCGAGCCACCACTGCCCCGGCATCGGGAGTCCGGCGCCGACCACGCAGTTGAGGAGCAGCAGGAGGCCCGATACGGAGGCGACGGCTCCGATCGTCGACATCATCCCGGAGACCAGCGCCACGAGGGTGACCGCGCCGACCGCGACCCAGCCGTGCCCGAAGACGAGCGAGCCGAGGGTGACGCCGAGGGCGCCGAAGAGCTGCGGGACGGCGATGTTGAGGATGCGCATGCGGTACGCGTCGGCGGTGTCGCCGATGACGCCGGAGAGGGCGCCCATCGAGGCGAGCGCGCCGTACGCGGGCTGTCCGGCGAGGATGCCGACGGCCAGCGGCAGCGCCATCGCGACGGAGGCGCGGGCGACGGCGGCCCAGGGGATGGGGGCGGACTGCGGCTTGAGGGACCTGACCAGCCAGTCGGGCGGGGCGAGCGGGCTCAGGGAGACCGGACGGGCGGGACGGGACTCTCGGGGCATGCGCCCATTATCGGCGCTTTACGTGTCTTGCCCTGGCCGGAGGATCAACGCTCCGTTTCCTTTTTGTGCAGGGTGAGCGTGACGACGAGGGTCCGGTGGTCGGTGTCGCCGATGTCCAGGAAGCGGGCGTCGCGGGCGGAGAAGTCGGGCGTGGCGAGGACGTGGTCGATCTGCGCGCCGAGCGGTGAGGGCGCGGCGGCGGGCCAGCTCGGGGCGCGCGGGGATCCGGCGAGCCGGGCGGCGTCGCGTACGCCCTCGTCCAGGATGGCGCGGAAGGCCGCGTGGTCCTGGGTGGCGTTGAAGTCCCCGGCGACGATCGTGGACTTTCCCTTGCCGGCGGCGACGTAGTCCTGGAGCTTGCCCAGCTCCTTGCGCCACAGCCGCACGTCGCGGGGCACGGGCGGCATGGGGTGCGCGAGCTGGATCCGTACGGGGTGGCCCTTCACGTCGGCGACGGCGGCGGGCATGCCGAGGGTGGCGTCGATGCGGGGCGCGCTCTTCAGGGGGAGGCCGGACAGGATGACGGAACCCTCGGCGCCGTACGCGTCGACGGACGCGCGGTAGGGGTAGTCGGCGTGGGGCAGTTCCTTGCGCAGGAGGGCCGAGCAGACGTGGTCGCACTCCTCCACGAACAGCAGGTCGGGCTTCTCCGCGCGGACCGCCTCGATCAACCCCTCGGTGCCGCGGCCGAATTCGACGTTGGACGTCATCACGCGCAGATCGGCGACGGCGGGCCCGTCGGGCTGGTCCGTGCGGCCATAGGGCTCCATGTACCAGGCGACGAGGCCCAGCACGGCGAGGCTCCACACCATGCCGACGCGCCAGCGGCCGAGCACGGCCATCAGCAGGGCGGCGACGGCGGGGGCGAGGAGCCAGGGCAGGAAGGCGAGGATCTGGGGGACGGGGGTGAAGCCGTCCGCGTCCGCGACGCGGAAGCCGAGGACGGTGCTGACCGCGGCGAGGACGAGCCCCGCGCCCCATGCGGCGGCGCGGCTGCCGCGCCGCCGTCCGCCCCCGTCGAGGTCGTCCTCCGCGGCGCGGGCGGCCGTCGTGCTGTCCAAGGCGTCGGCCTCTCGTCGTCCGGGGCGTACTCGTCGAATCCTCCCTCAGACCTCAAGGACGGGGTGGGGCGGTGGGTGGTTGCGCGGTTCCCCGCGCCCCTGGGTCACCCGTGCCGCCGCCGCCCGGTCAGCCAGGTCCCGAGCGCCGCCACCAGTGCGACCGCCCCCACGGTCCACCCCGTCGTCCTCAAGGTCCCGGTCAACGCGTCGTACACCGCCCCCGCCGCGTCCCGGGAGATGTCCTCGGGCAGGTCGTCGAGTGCGAGGGAGCGGCCCACGGCGACCGCGACCAGGAGGACGGCGGCGCCCAGCGCGGCGCCGAGGGCCGTGCCGAGGGCGGCGCCCCGGCGGCGCGGGGCGAGCCAGAGGCCGGCGGCGGCGAGCAGGACGGCCGCCACGGGGAGCCAGATCCCGGCGGTCTGGAGGGCGTGGAAGGCCTGGCGGAGGTTGCCGAGGTCGTTGGACCGCATGATCGTGACCTCGGTGTGCTTCACGGGGATCCGGGAGGCGAACGGCACGCCGTCGTCGACGAGTTGCTGCTTGATCTGCTGGGTGATGGGGGCGAGGTCGATGGTGACCTCGCTGTTGGTGTCGTCGTTGAGGGCGGACTGCACGGCGTCGTGGGCCGCGCGGTTGGCCGCGTCCCAGGCGGTCCGGAAGGCGGCGGTCTCGGTGAAGGACTCCACCGCGTCCCGCACGAACGACTCGACCGTGCCCTGCAGCGGCCCGACGTCGATCTCCTTCATCACGGAGTCGGTGACGGCGTCGGCCACGGCCCCCCGCACCGCGCCGTCGCCCGCCAGCGGCGCCATCGTGGCGACGTAGTTGTCCCGGTCCCCGATCTCGTACTTCGCCCAGGTGGAGAGCGCGCCGAGGGGCACGAGAAGACAGGCGAGGACGAGCAGGACGACGGAGAGAACCCCACGAAGGCTGCGGACGCTACGGGCACTGTTGGACACGCCTCCAAGGCAAGGCCCCGGTCACAGCGGGCGCGACCGGGGGGACTGCATATGGGGCACGGCGGGTGCCGGGAGAGGGACGATGCCGCTACTTGCGGTTGTACAGGCGCATCGTTACCGGGCCGAATACCGCTACCAGGGCCAGGGACCAGCCGAAGGTCCACATCAGGGGGGTGGTGGCCGAGGTGCCTTCCATCAGGGAGCGGACCGTCGAAGCGACGTGGGTGACCGGGTTGTTGTTGACGAAGGCCTGGAGCCAGCCCGGCATCGTCTCCGGCTTCACGAAGATGTCGCTCAGGAACGTCAGGGGGAACAGGACCATCATGCTGACGCCCATCACCGACTTCTCCGTGCGCAGCAGCAGGCCGAACATCGTCCAGACCCAGGAGAACGCGAAGGCGAAGACCAGCAGGACCAGGATGCCGGCGATGACGCCGACGACGCCGCCGTGCGGGCGGAAGCCCATGACGAGGCCGACGGTCAGCATGACGACGGAGGCGATGGCGTAGCGCAGGGCGTCGCCCAGGAGGTAGCCGACCATCGTCGAGGGGCGCCAGATCGGCAGCGTACGGAAGCGGTCGAAGACGCCCTTCTCGATGTCCGTGTTGACCGAGACGCCCGTGTACATCGTGATCATGACGACCGACATCACCAGGATGCCGGGGAGCAGGTACTGGATGTACTCCCGGGGAGAACCGGCGAGTGCGCCTCCGAAGAGGTACGTGTACATCAGCACCATCATGATCGGGAACGCCGTGACGTCGAACAGCTGCTCCGGCACGTGCTTGATCTTGAGGACGGCGCGCCAGCCGAAGGTGAGGCAGGCCGACAGCGCGGTCGGCCGCGGCGGGCGCTCGGTGGCGATGAGGAGTTCGGCGAGGGACTCGGTCCTGACGGGCGCGAGGTCCTGGTTCTCGGTGGTGGTCGCGGTGCTCATGCCGTGGCCTCTTCCTTCAGGTCGGGCGACGTGCCCGGAGCGGAGTGGGCACCGGCGTCCGAGCCGGTGAGGGCGAGGAAGACCTCGTCGAGGCTGGGCTGGCCCAGCGCGAAGTTGTCGACGGTGATGCCCGCGCGGGCCAGCTCGGCGAGCGCGCGCGAGGCCGCCTCGGCCGCGCCCACGCCGTTCCGCTCGCCGTGCGCGGCGACGCGGGCCGTCAGCGCGACCGGGTCCGGCTCCAGCTGCACCTGCGCGTCGAGCACCGCGCCGAGCAGCCGGGCGGCCTCCTCGCGCCGCGCGGACTCCCGCAGCCGTACGTGCACCGAGCCGGCGCCGACCGACGCCTTCAGCTCGCCCTTGGTGCCCTCGGCGATGACCCGCCCCTTGTCGATGACGGCGATGCGGGCCGCCAACTGGTCGGCCTCGTCGAGGTACTGCGTGGTGAGCAGGACCGTCGTGCCGTGCCCGACGACCGCGCGCACGATGTCCCAGACCTGGTTGCGGCTGCGCGGGTCGAGCCCCGTCGTCGGCTCGTCCAGGAAGAGCAGGTCGGGCGTGTTCAGGATGGACGCGGCGATGTCGATGCGGCGCCGCATGCCGCCGGAGTAGTTCTTCACCTGCCGCCCGGCCGCCTCGGTCAGCCCGAACGCCTCCAGCAGCTGCGTGGCCCGGCCGCGCGCCGCCTTCTTGGCGTGCCCGGTGAGGCGGGCCAGCAGGATCAGGTTCTCCATGCCGGTCAGGTCCTCGTCGACCGACGCGTACTGCCCGGTCAGGCTGACGCGGCCGCGGACCGCGTCCGCCTCGCGCACCACGTCGTGCCCGAAGACGTGCGCCTCGCCGCCGTCGGGGCGCAGCAGCGTCGCGAGCATCTTGACCGCCGTGGTCTTGCCCGCGCCGTTCGGCCCGAGGACGCCGTAGACCGTGCCGGCCGGGACGGCGAGGTCGATGCCGTCGACCGCGCGGTTGTCGCCGAAGGTCTTCACCAGACCCGCGGTCTCGATGGCCAGGTTGCTCATGTCCGTCCGCCCTCTCCGAAGGAGTCGCGCCATGAAGGATCGAAGCGATCCGAGGAACCGAAGTGATCCGAGGAACCGAAGCGATCCGAGGAACCGAAGCGATTCCGTCATGAGGGCAGACCGGGTCCGCCCCGGAAACTCATCGCTGATTCCAGGCCGGGTTCGGCTCCGGTGGAACGCTGGGCCGAACGGGTGTTTCCTGGACGAGGGGGCGAGGAGGCCGACCATGCGCATCGCCCCGATCCTGGCAGCAGCGGGTGCCGCGACCCTGCTGACCTTGGGAAACACCGTCGCGGCGACCGCCGCGACCCCCACACACGACAGCGGCGGAGTCATCTGGGGAACCGTCGTCTCGGGCCCCGATCTGCACGTCAGGGACCAGCCGAACACCTCGGCGTCGATCGTCGCCGAACTTCCGTACGGCAGCCAGGACCGCGTCGAATGCGCCACCTGGGGCAGCACCGTGAACGGCAATCCGTCCTGGTACTGGCTCGTCGGCGTCCGCGGCTGGGTGAGCGCGGCCTACGTCGACACCGGCGGCCGGCACGTGCCGAGCTGCTCCGGCACCAGCGACCCCTGCCCGCAGTGGCGCGACGGGGACTGCCACCACGACCCGTGCACGCGGAACCACTAGGACATCAGGAAGGAACCGTCATGGCACACGCCTCACCTGCCGCGACCGGCTCGCGGGCCCTGTCCGCGCACTGGGCGGGCCCCGTCCTCCTCGGCATCGTCTACGGCGTCTGGGCCGCCGGAATCCGCCGCGACGCCGGCCCCGTCACCACCGGCAACGTCCTCTTCGGCGTCGTCACCGGCGCGATCGTCGCCGCCGTCTTCTTCGCCCTGCACCGCGGGGCGCACGCGCTTCCCCGCGAACTGCGCGCCCTGTCCTGGACGGCGTTCGCGGGGATCGCGTTCGGGTTCCTCCACAGCCTGACCGGCGCCACCGTGCTGCGGTCGGTGGGCATGTCCCTCGTGGTGGCCGCCGGTGTCTTCGTGGCGACCTTCTACCGGTACTACACGACGGAGTGAGCCCCGGCGGAAGGGCGCAACGCCCGCCACGCCACCCCTGAACCCGCCAGCACCAGCAGCGAGTTGACCAGCACGGCCGCGCTCACCCCCGACAGGACCGCGTCCGGCGACGCCCCGGACGCGGTCCCCGTCCGTGCCGCGACGACCGCGCTCATCACCGGGATGCCGAGCGTGATGCCGACCTGCTGGGTCATCGTGGCGAGCCCCGTGGCCAGGCCCTGCTCGGAGTCCGGCAGGCCCGACGTGGCGGTGACCATGAAGCCCACGATGAGCAGCATGTTGCCGACGCCGCCGACGAACGTGGCCGCGAGCAGCAGCCAGATCCAGCCGCCCGACGGCCCCAGCGCCACCAGCGACAGCGTGGCGACGGCCTGCACGAGCCCGCCCCCGAGGATCGTGGCGCGGCTGCCGAACCGGCTCACCGCCCGCCCGCCGAGCGTGCCGCCCACCACCGTGCCGGCCCCGAGGACACCGAAGGCGAGACCGGTGGCGAGCGCCGAGTGGCCCAGCACCTCCTGGAGGTACAGCGTCAGCAGGAAGACCAGGGACGTCTCCGTGGCGAAGGCGATCAGGCCCGCCGTGTTGCCCCAGACCACCGTGCGGCGCCGCATGATGCGGACGGGCACGAGCGGCGCCGCCGAGCGCTGCTCCACGTACCAGAAGGCGACGAGCAGCCCGAGTCCCGCGAGGAGCCCGGTGACCGTGACGGGGTCGGCCCAGCCGCTCTCGCCCGCCCGCGTGAGGCCGTGGACGAGGGCGAGGAGCCCGCCGGTGACGGTGATCGCGCCCGGCACGTCCAGGCGGTGCCTGCACACCAGGCGCGAGTCGGTGAGCAGCTTCGGCGCGAGGGCGACGACGGCCGCCGCGACGGGCACGTTGACGAGGAACGCCCAGCGCCAGGAGAGCAGTTCGGTCAGGAGCCCGCCGAGCACGGCGCCGGTGGTGAAGCCCGCCGACATCAGCGCGCCGTTGAGGCCGAGCGCCCGGTCCCGCAGCGGCCCCTCGCGGAACGCCGTGGTGAGCAGGGCGAGGCCCGCCGGGGTGACCGCCGCCGTCGCCAGGCCCTGCAGCACGCGGGCGGTGAGCAGGACGTCGGGACTGGTGGCGAACCCGCCGAGCGCCGAGGAGAGGCCGAGGAGCGCCATGCCGCCGATGAACAGGCGCTTGCGGCCGAAGAGATCGGCGATCCGGCCGAACAGGAGCGTGAACCCGGCCGCGGCGAGCGCGAAGGAGGTGGCGATCCACTGGAGGTGGGCGAGCGGGAAGCCGAGGCCCTCGCCGACGACGGGCAGCGCGACGTTCAGGATGGAGAAGTCCACGGCGATCATGAACTGGGAGCCGAGGAGCAGGGTCAGGACGAGCTTCTGGCGGGGGGACATGCGCACGGCGGCGCCGGTGCCGGCCCGGCCGGTGTCGACGGCGGTCATCGCAGCGTCTCCAGGTCCACCGCGCGGGCCATGGCCCGGTAGCCGGCGTCGTTCGGGTGCAGGTGGTCGCCGCTGTCGTACGCGGGCGCGATCCGCTCGGGGTCCTTCGGGTCGGCGAGGGCCCTGTCGAAGTCCACGTATCCGTCGTACGCGCCAGAGGTGCGCACCCAACGGTTGAACTTGTTGCTCACGGCGGCGGCCCGCTCGCCGTAGTGGTCGGAGCCGCCGAACGGCAGCAGCGTGGCGCCGACGACCTTCAGTCCCCTGGCGTGCGCGGCGCGGATGAACTTCCGGTGGCCGTTGATGAGTTCGTCGGCGGAGACGACCGGCGCGGGCTTGTAGGTGGGCTTGTCGGTCTCGCTGAAGCCGATGTCGTTGACCCCTTCGAGGACGACGACCGTGCCGACGCCGGGCAGGTCGAGGGCGTCGCGGGCGAAGCGGCCGGTGCCCTTGTCGCCGTACCAGGCCGAGTCGTTGAGGACCGTGTTGCCGCCGATGCCGGCGTTGAGGACGGGCCGCGGCTCGCCCGCATCGGCGAGGCGCTCGGCGAGCGCGTCGGAGTACCGGCGGTTGCGGTCGGTCGAGGACGCGAAGCCGTCGGTGAGGGAGTCGCCGAACAGGACCACGCCGTCGCGCCGCTTGCCGGGGCCGCCGCTGACGTCGACGCCCGAGAGGTAGTACCAGGACTCCGTCGACTCGCCGAAGGCCCCGGCGCCGGTGTCGTGGGTGTGGTCGCCCTGGGCTCGGTAGCTGGTCGCGAACGACTGGGCGTGGAAGGTGGCGGGTCCGGTCGTCCCGGCTAGGTGCAGGGTGACGGTGACGGACTCGAAGGCGGCCAGGTCCAGCTCGGCCGCGTCGCTGGAGAGCTGACCGCGCGCCGGGACGGTCGCCGACCGCTTCCCGTCGAAGGTGAGCCGTCTGACGGATCCCTTCTCGACCGACGCTCCCTTCGCCGTGCGCGCGACGGTGGCGGAGGCGATCCTCAGCGGGGAGGCGCCGTACGCGTTGGAGAGCCGGATCCGGGCGCGCTCGCCGCCCTCGGTGACGCGGACGACCTGGCGCAGGGTCTGTCCGTCGAAGCCGGACTCCGACCAGTTGGCCCTGAAGCCGGTGCTGGGGCGCTGCGGCGAGGCGGCCCACGCGGCGTTCCAGGCGGCCCCGGCCGCCCGGTCCGCGCCGTCGTGGCTCCCGGAGGGGGCGGCCTGGGCACCGGTCACGGCGAGTCCCGCGGTCAGGGCGAGCGCGGCGGCGGTGGCGGTGGCGACCAGGGTCTTGCGGGCACGCGAAATCATCGGGATCTCCGGTGGGTTGAGAGGAAGGAGCCGGGTCCGGCGGCCGCCGCCCCGACTCCTCAAAGATCCGCCGACCGCGCCGGGCCATCAATGGCCGGATGTGCAACGATCGCCGCGGTCACGCTTATCGATGCAGTTCACAGGGGGTATGGGGTGGAACGCCAGGAGCTGGAGACCTTCCTGACGCTGGCCGAGGAGCTGCACTTCGGCCGTACGGCCGAGCGTCTGGTGCTCTCGCAGGCCCGGGTCAGCCAGACGGTCAAGAAGCTGGAGCGCAAGATCGGCGCCCCGCTCTTCGAGCGCACCAGCCGGGTGGTGCGGATGTCGCCGCTGGGCCGTCAGCTGTACGAGGACCTGGCGCCGCTGCACCGGCAGATGGACGCGGCCGTGGCGCGGGCCAAGGACGCCGCGCGGGGCGTCGACGGCGAGCTGCACGTCGGCTTCCTCGGCTCGGGCGCGGGCACGCTGACCGGCCCGGTCCTGGCGGCGTTCCGCGCGCGCTGCCCCGGCGTCGAGGTGCGGATGCGGGAGACGCAGTTCCACGATCCGCTGGGCGCGCTGCGCGGCGGCGAGGTCGACCTGCTCTTCACGTGCCTGCCGGTCCAGGAGCCGGACCTCGCCGTCGGCCCGGTCGTGATCAACGAGCCGCGCGTGCTCGCGGTGCCGCTCGGCCATCCGCTCGCCGGGCGCACCTCGGTCTCCCTGGAGGAACTGGCGGGCGAGACGTTCTTCGGCGTCGTGAACGGCGCGCCCGGCTACTGGTGGGACTTCCACGTGCCGCCCCGCACGCCGTCCGGCCGCGAGATCCGGCGGGGGCAGGCGGTGGCGTCCTTCCAGGAGCTGATGACGCTGGTCGCGACGGGCCAGGGGATCTCGCCGGTGGTGGCGTCCGTGGAGAAGTACTACGCGCGGCCCGGCGTCGTCTTCGTCCCGCTGCGGGACGTGCCGTCGGCGGACGTGGCACTCATCCACCGGACGGGCGGCCTGAGCGCCCGCGCGGAGGCGTTCGTCCGGGCGGTGCGGGACACCGTCGCCGCGAACGGCGGCCCGGCGCCGTACTGACGGCCAGGAGCCCTGCCGGCTCCCCGCCGCCGCCCCGGACCGGTCACCGCAGCACCGCCGCCAGCAGATCCGTCCCCAGCGCCGTCAGGTCCGGCACGTTCAGCGTGTGCCGGACATAGCGTCCCTCGCGCCGCGCCGTCAGCAGGCCCGCGCGGCGCAGGACGGCGAGGTGGCGGGAGACCTCGGGGAGCGAGAGGCCCCAGGTGTGGGCCAGTTCGCCGGTGGTGTGCGGGCCGCGCGCCAGCGTCCGCAGCAGCCGCAGCCGCAGGGGATGGGCGAGCGCTTCGAGCCGCAGGGTGACCGTCTCCATCGGCACCGGCTCCGCGGGCCCCGGCTCGGCCACCGGGTACTGCACCACCGGCTGCCACCCGGGCGCGTGGACCACCACCAGGTGCGGGCTGTTGAAGACGCTGGGGATGAAGGTGACCCCGGCGCCCTGCGCGGCGGTCGACTTGTCCTGGAGCTTGTCGACGACGATGTGGCCGCCGTCCGGCGCGAGCGTGACCGCGCCGGACACCGACGCGAGCGCCGCCGCGAGGCCCTGGCGCCTGACCAGGTCGTTCTTCAGGCGCAGATCGGTGGCGATGCGGACGACGACGTCCGCCCAGGCCGCGTCGAAGAAGGCGGCGGCGCACTGTTCGAGGGTGTGGCGCACCCGGGCCCGTACGGCGGCCGGGTCCGCGAGGAGCCGCTCCGCGAAGGCCTCCTGGCGCGGGCCGCGCGCCTGCGCCAGGTCCAGCGCCCGCTCGCGCGCGTCCGCGTCGGCCAGCGGCGACCCGGTGGCGGACCCGGTCCGCCCGCCGCCGCACGTGGCGACGAGCGCCGCCGTCGCGTACGCCTCGTCGTCGATGCGGTCCACGTCGTCCAGCTCCTCGGCGAGCGTGGCCCGGGGCCGGGCCGGGAGCAGGAAGTCGGCCTGCGAGGAACGCCAGAGGAACTCCGCCTCCCGCAGCCGCTCGGCCGGTTCGGGCGGCAGCCCGGCCCAGACGTCGGCGGCCCACTCGGCGCGCTGCGGATGGTGGCCCGGCTCGGCGAGCACGTGCAGCATCGCCGTCAGCTCGGCCAGCGGGGACGCGGCGAACCGCAGCCGCTCGGGCGGCAGGCCGCTGATGTCGATCCTCAACGTCATCCCTCCAGCATCGTCGACCGCCCGCCGGGCGCCACCGTCGCTTGACGGTCTGCGTCAAGTGACGTGCCCGGCCAGGCCTTCGCCCGCACGGTGTGACGCCATGACCACCACGACGCCCGCCGGAAAGAACACCAGGACCGGGAAGCGCACCGGGAGCACGAAGAACACCGGGAGCACGAAGAACACCAGGATCTGGTCCCGCGCCCTCGTCCGGGCCTCCGGTGGCCCCCGCTACGCCGTCGCCCTGGCCGTGGACGCGCTCGGCACCGGCCTGCTGCGGCCCTTCCTGCTGCTCTACGGAGTGACGGTCCTGGAGCTGTCCGCCCCGGCCACCGGCATCGCCATGACCGCGGGCATCGTCGCGGGCCTGGCGTGCATGCCCGCCGTGGGCCGCTGGCTGGACCAGGGCGCGCGCAGCACGGTCGTCGCGGCGTCGATGCTGGTCCGCGTGGTGGGCGTGGCGCTGCTGCTCGCCGCTCCGGCGGGGCACGTCTGGCTGTTCGGGGCGGCCGCGCTGTTCCTCGGCGTCGGCAACCAGGCCTGGCCCGCGGCCCACGCGGCGCTGGTCGCCACGGTCGCCCACGGCCGCGAGCGCGACGCGGCGCTCGCGGCGGGCCGCGCCCTGCGCAACGCCGCCCTCGGAGTGGGCGCGCTCATCGCGATGGCGTGCCTGGCGGGCGGCCCGGCCGCGCTGCGGGCGCTCGCCGCCGTGACCGGGCTCGCGTATCTCGCGGCGGCGGCTCTGGCCTGGTCGGTCCGGCTGTACGCGCCCTCGGCCGACGCGGCGGCCGAGGCGAGGGACGCCGGGCCCGCGCCCCGCATGCGCGCGTTGCTCGCCGCCAACGTGATCTACGTCTTCTGCCTCAACGTCCCCGAGATCGCGCTGCCGTTGATCCTCGTCACGCAGCTGGACGCGTCGCCCGTGTGGTCGGCGGCCATATTCGTCACCAACACGGTCCTGGTCGTCACCCTCCAGGTCCCGGTCACCGTCCTGCTGTCCCGCTTCCCCCGGCGGCTCGTGCTCGCGCTGGCCGGTGTGGTGCTCGCGGTGTCGTACGTCGGGTTCCTCGCGGCGACCTCGCTGGGCGGCGAGCGGGGCGCGGCGGCCGTCGCGGTGGTGTCCGTCGTCTGCACGCTCGGCGAGATCGTCTACGCGGGCAGCGCGGTGGCCCTGGTGACGGTGCTGGCGCCGACGCGGCTGCTGGGCCGGGCGCTGGCGCGGTTCGAGCTCTCCACGGGCCTCGGCCTCGCGGTGTCCCCGGCGGTGATCACGGGGCTCGCGCCCCACGGGCCCGGGGCGCTCTGGGGCGGTCTGGCCGCCGCGACGCTCGTCTCCGCCTCGGCCGTCGCCGCCGAGAAGGACCGGGGGACCGTGCCGGTGCCCTGACCTACGGGGTGCCGTGCCCGCTCTCCTCGATCTGCATCTCCGGGCGTCCCGTCACCAGTAGCCAGGCCGGCAGCGCCGCCACGCACAGGAGGGGGAACAGGTCCATGTCCATCACCACGACGCCCGCCGTGAACAGGCTGAGCCAGCCCTGCCTGGTCGTGGCCAGGAGGATGCCGAGGACCGCGCACGTGATGGCCAGCGCGGGCGGTACGCCGTCGACCAGGGCGTGCGCGAGCAGCCCCAGGGCCACGCCCACGAACACCGCCGGGAAGATCCGGCCGCCCCGGAACCCGCACGACCCCGCCACGACCAGCGCCGCCAGCTTCACCAGGGCGAGCAGCAGCAGGTTCCCGGCGCCGTGCGCGCCCGCCTCGCCGGTGAGCTCCTTCATCTCCTCCAGTCCCTTGAAGAGCGTCAGGTGCCCGCCCAGCGCCCCCAGCGCGCCGAGCACCAGGCCGCCCACGGTCAGCATGAGCACGGGATGGCCCAGGCTCCGGAAGGCCGTGTGGCAGAGCGGGAAGGCGTACACGGCCGCGAGCCCGACGGCCGCCGCCCCCGTGCTGATGACGACGGCCGACAGCAGGTCGCCCCAGTGCGGCCCGGTGTAGTCCGCCACGTCGATCCGGAACGTCGGGTGCGCGATCAGCACGGTCGTCAGCGCGCCCGCGCCCGCCGCCACCAGCGGCCCGAACAGCCGGTCCCACAGTGGCCGGGGATCGTCCCCCATGGACAGTTCGGAGAGGATGAGCGCCGCCGCGACGGGCGTGCCGAAGAGCGCGCCCACCGTCCCGGCCGCCGCCAGCCCCACCCACGCGGCGGCGGGCGTGCGGGGCATCGCCTTCATGCCGAGCGCGTACGCCAGCGCGATGTTGATGGCCGTGATCGGGTTCTCCGGGCCGAGGCTCACGCCGCCCGCGAGACCGATGACCACGGCGAGCGCGATGCCGGGCAGCAGCCGCAGCGGCAGCGGCGGATCGACGAGCCCCGTGGTCGCGGGGTCGGGCCCGGCGTGCCCCGGCACCTTCCACACCACGAGCCCCACGGCGAGCCCCACCACGGTGAGCATGCCGAGGATCCACCCGGCCGAGGTCCCGGAGACCCCGAACACGTCCGGCAGCCGCTCCCACAGCACGTCCTGGAGCCGCTCGGACACCCAGCTGAGCGCGAGCAGCAGCAGGCTCGACCCGGCCCCGACGAGCAGGGCCGGGACGATCAGCGGGGCCAGCGCGCGGGCCTGCGGGGTCAGGCCCGCCGCCCGTATGCCGGCCGTCAGGACGGAGCGCCGTCGGAGCGGTCGTTGCACAGCGCCCAGATCACGAAGACGCCGATCGCGATGGAGATGAGCGCCCAGACCGGCGTGTACGGCAGCCACAGGAACTGCGCCACGATCGCGATCGCCGCCAGCGCGACCCCGGCCGCCCTGCCCCACTCGGCGCCCTTGAGGATCCCGTAGCCGGTGATCGCCACGAGGATGCCGAGGACCAGGTGGATCCAGCCCCACGTCGTGAGGTTGAACTTGTAGACGTAGTCCCCGATGCGCTCGTAGACGTCGTCCTTCGCGATGCCCGCGATGCCTTCGAGGATCCCGAGAACGCCGTTCACCAGCATCAGGACCCCGGCGAACATGGTCCCGCCGGCGGCCCAGGCGCTGCCGCCGCTCCCTGTGCCGCGTTCCGGTTTGTTGGGTGCGGTCGCGCTGCTCATGGCCGTTCCTCACGTCTCTGGACCAGGAACTCACAGCGTGTGACGCCCCGGAGGGCCGGGCGAGCGGGGCTGGGCCGAATGGGTGGCCCCCGGCGGCTTGGCGTCGCACTCGAACCACGCCGTCTTGCCGGGGCGGTCCCGTCTCGGCACGAAGCCCCAGCGGTCCGCGACCGCCGCGACGATCAGCAACCCGCGCCCGGATTCGGCCAGTTCCCCGGCCTCCCCCGGCGCGGGCAGCTCCGGGCACCCGTCGGACACCTCCGCGCGGAGCCCGTGCGGGCGGCGCAGGAGCAGCACCGTGCAGCGCCGGTCCGGCACGTGCCGGACGACGTTGGCGACCAGCTCGGTCAGCGCCGTCTCGGCGGCGTCCGCGAGCTCGGCCATGCCCCAACTGCCCAGATGCGTACGGAGGATGAACCTCAGGTGCCGGGCCGAGTGGGCTCCGACGGTCAGGGTCATCCGGTACGTCCCCCGAACGGGCAGGGGCGGATGGGGAGTTACGTGATTCATGTCACCAGCGTGGAGTTACCTGGTTACGCTGGGCTACAGAGTCAGAGCAACGCCGTGACGCGTTTGAGCCTGGGGGTGACCGTCCCATGGTCCGCATCAACGAACTCGACCCCAGCGCGTCCCCGCTGGACTACTACGGCTCCGAGCTGCGGCGCCTGAGGGAGGCGGCGGGCCTCAAGCAGGCGCAATTGGGCTCGTGCATCTTCTGTACGGGGTCGCTGGTGGGCCAGATCGAGACGGCGAAGAAGGTCCCCACGCGTGACTTCTCGGAACGGGTGGACGCGGCGCTGGGGACGGACGGGGTGTTCTCGCGGCTGGTGGGGCTGGTGTTGCGGAGCCAGTTGCCGCCGTGGTTCCAGCAGTATGCGGAGCTGGAAGCGCGGGCGACGTACATCTCCACGTTCCAGACCCAGTTGGTCTACGGACTCCTCCAGACCGAGGACTACGCCCGCGCGGTGCTCACGGCAGGGTGGTCCCAGAAGCTCGACGAGGCCGTCGCTGCGCGAATGGAGCGGCAGCGCATCTTGAGCCGTGAGAGTCCGCCGTTGGTCTGGGTGGTGCTGGACGAAGGCGTACTTTACCGACCGTTCGGCAGTCGTGCGGTCATGCGGAGCCAACTCCAGCACCTGTTGGACTTCCAGGGGCGACGGGAAGTCCGGATTCAGGTGCTCCCCTTCGATGCGGGTCAACACCCGGCAACAGTAGGGTCGTTCAATGTCCTGAGGTTCGACGGCGACCCAGACATCACCTACGCCGAGAGCTACGGTTCGGCCCACGTATTCGCCAATCCAGAGACCGTCAGGGACTGCACCCACCGTTACGATCATTTGCAGGCCGCGGCCCTCTCCGTGGAGGCGTCGGCGGTGCTGATCGCCCGCGTAATGGAGGAGCGGTATGGGGACCAACCAGAGGCTGACGGGCGCCCGATGGCGCAAGTCGTCCTATAGCGGCGGCACCGGCGGCGACTGCATCGAGTGCGCCCCCCTCAACGGCACGCAGTGGCGTAAGTCGTCCTACAGCTCGGATACCGGCGGCGACTGCATCGAGACCGCCCAAGCCCAGTGCAACGCC
>NZ_LIRJ01000274.1 GCF_001419745.1 Streptomyces silaceus
AGCCCACGGTGCCGGGTGGCGCGAAGTGTGGCTCCCGCCCCGGTGCAGGAGGGCAAGGGACCCGGGGCCGGGGAGTCGGAAAGGGGAGGTCCCGGCGCCGTTGGTTCAGTCGTCTGCCAGTTCCGCTACTCCTGTGATGCGGTGCAAGGGATACGTGCGGACCTCGTCCGCCGTGTGGTCGTAGGCCGTGACGAAGCCGCCCTCCACCCGCACGGGGGCGATGACCCGCTGACTCGCCGCCCCGTCCGCGTTGACGTAGCCGATCCACACCGCCTCCCCCGTCAGCACCGCGGCCTGCATCGTCGCGAGCGTCTCGGCCGCCGCCGACCGGGGCAGCCCGCCCCCCGCCCCCTCGGGCGCGGCCTTCCGCGGCGCCGTGGACGCCACGTCCCCCGCCCGGATCGCCCGCACCGCCGCCACGACCAGCGTGGCGTCCGGCACCGGCGGCCCGTCCGGCACCGGCTCCGGCGCCGACCGGGGCGGCGTCCGGTGCGCGTGCGCGCGCGTGACGAGGACGTCGCCCTCCGGCGACTCGGCGGCCGGCGCGAACCCCATCGAGCGGATCCCGTCGAGCAGCGCACCGGGGTCCACCTGCGCCGCCAGCACGGTCGGCGCGAGGCGCCGCAGCCGCAGGCCCTGGGCGCGCTTGTCGGCCAGGATCTCGTTGAGCAGCGCCTCGTCGTCGCAGCGCACGTACGCGGACGCCGCCCCGACCCGCAGATGCCCGTGCTTACGGGCCACGTCGTCGATCAGATAGGCGAGCGGCTGCGGCACCGGCGTCCGCGAGTGCGCGGCGAGGAACGCGTGCAGATCCGACGCCGCCTGCCCCGCGTCCAGCGCCCGCCGCACGGACCCGGGCGTGAAGCGGTACACGGTGGCACCGCCCTTCGACTCGACGTCGGCGAGCACGGCCAGCGCCTCGGCGAGCGGCCGCTCCAGCGGACCGGGCGCCACGGCGGTCAGGTCGGCCTGGAGGAGCACGTGGTCGAGTGGCTCGGGCAGCAGCGGCGCGAGCAGCCGCGCGGCACGTGCCGCGGCGAGGGCCCGCTCACCGGGCGTATCCCTGTCGTGCGCGTGCGGCCCCCGGCGGGCCGGGCCACCCGCCTGACCGTCGTCGCCGGACAGCAGCGCCCTGCCGTGCGCCGACAGCGCCCCCCGGCCCGTGACGCCCAGCAGCTCCGCCTCGTCCAGCGTCCACCGGGCGATCCGGTCCCGCAGGTCCCGCGCCCCGGGCGAGGGTCGCTCCCAGCCGAGCCGGGCCAGCACCGCGTCCGGCACCGGCGCCGTCCCCTCGGGCAGCGCGGCGAGCAGCTCCAGGACCCGGTGCCTGACCTCGGGCGCCACCGAGCGGTCCAGGTGCGGCCCGAGCGCGGACAGCGTGCGGTCCTTGCCGTCGCGCCCCCCGACCAGGCCCGCCGTGCGGGTCGCCGCCAGCCACGCCGTGGCCAGCGCCGTCCAGCGCTCGGCCGGGGGCAGCTCCTGCCACTCGTCGTACGCGGGTGTCGCCGCGTACCGCTCGTCGGCCTCGCCGTCGGAGGCCAGCAGGCCTGCCGCGTAGGCCAGTTCGACCCAGAACGCGGCCAGCGGCTCCGCCGCGTCGAGCGCCACCGCGGTCCGCTTCAGGTCCCGCACGCTCAGACCGCCCGCGCGCAGCACCGCGGGACCGCCCTCGTCCCAGTCCTTGAGGAGTTCCTCGACGGTGGCGAGCGCGGTGTACGCCTGCCCGGCCGCCGTCGCGTCCACCACCTGTGGACGGGTCTCGCGCGCCGCCTCCACGGTCGGCGGCACCGGCTCGGGCGCGCGCTGCGCCCGGCCCGCGCGCAGGTGCAGCGCCGCCTCGCGGGGCAGCACGACCGTGCCGGGCGCGGTCGGCAGGAGCAGGCCGCGGTCCAGGAGCCAGCGCAGATGACGGGCCGGGTCCGCGGTGACCTGGCCGTAGGGAGGGCCCCAGACCAGCCGGGACAGCACCTCCACCGACTCGGCGGGCGCCTCGTCGAGCAGCGCCGACATCCGGGCGCGGTCCGTGAAGAGCGCGGTCAGGGACTCGACCGCCGACACCGGGTCGTGCGTGGTCGGCAGGCCCGCCGCCGCGACGATCTCCTGGACCCGGGTCGGCGACATCCCGGCCGTGGCCTCGGCGACGGTGGGGCCGAGGCCCGTCGGGGACGGGTGCTGCGGGGTGGGCGCGAGCAGCTCGCGGGCCGTGCGCACCAGCCGCAGCCGGTCGTCGGGCCCCCAGACGAGGGCCTGCTCGTGGAGCGTGCCGAGCGCGCGGCCGAGCGCCTTCTCGATGCCCGCGTCCCCGTCGTCGCCCGCGAGCAGCGCGAGGACCTCGTCGTACGTCGTCGGGTCCTGCGCCACGGCGAGCGCCTCGGCGACCTGCTGCGCGAAGCGGTCGAGACGGTCCAGGGCACGGACCACGGAGGCGCGGGTGCCGGCGCGGGTGGCGAGCTGGGTGACGTCGTGGGGGACCGGGCTCAGCAGGTCGGGGCGGGCGTGGAGCAGGGCGGCGAGCGCGCCGTCGTCGCGCGACCGGAGGGCTTCGGCGAGAGAGCGTGGCGCGTCCGCGGGGCGCGGCGGTGTGGGCGCGCCGTCGGGGGCGCTGTCCGTGGCGCTGTCCGTGGGCTGCGGCTCGTCGGTGCTCATCCGGTTCACGTTAGCGGGTCGGAAGAGATCGCCGGCCGTGCGTGTTTCATCGGACCGGGCGCGCGCGTGCGGCCCGCGGGCGGTGTGCGGAGCCCGGCCGGCCCGGAGGCGAGTCAGCCCTCGGTGCCGGGCCCATGCGGCACACTGGACGTTTGGCCTAAGGAAAGGGCGCTCGCGTGAACGGTCCCCTCATCGTCCAGTCGGACAAGACCCTCCTGCTCGAGGTCGACCACGAGCAGGCCGACGCCTGCCGCCGTGCCATCGCCCCCTTCGCGGAGCTGGAGCGCGCGCCGGAGCACATCCACACCTATCGGGTCACCCCGCTGGGCCTGTGGAACGCCCGCGCCGCCGGGCACGACGCCGAGCAGGTCGTGGACGCGCTGGTGGAGTTCTCGCGCTACCCCGTGCCGCACGCGCTGCTCGTCGACGTCGCCGAGACGATGGCGCGCTACGGCCGCCTGACCCTCTCCAAGCACCCCGTCCACGGGCTCGTCCTGACCACCACCGACCGGCCGGTCCTGGAGGAGATCCTCCGCTCGAAGAAGATCCAGCCGCTCGTCGGCGCCCGGGTCGACCCGGACACCGTCGTCGTGCACCCCTCCGAGCGCGGCCAGATCAAGCAGACGCTCCTGAAGCTGGGCTGGCCCGCCGAGGACCTCGCCGGGTACGTCGACGGCGAGGCGCACAAGATCGACCTCGACGAGAGCGGCTGGTCGCTGCGGCCCTACCAGCAGCAGGCCGTCGAGGGCTTCTGGCACGGCGGCAGCGGTGTCGTCGTGCTGCCCTGCGGCGCCGGCAAGACGCTCGTCGGCGCCGGGGCGATGGCGCAGGCCAAGGCCACCACGCTCATCCTCGTCACCAACACCGTCTCCGCCCGCCAGTGGAAGCACGAGCTGGTCAAGCGGACGTCGCTGACGGAGGACGAGATCGGCGAGTACAGCGGTACGAAGAAGGAGATCCGGCCGGTCACCATCGCCACGTACCAGGTCCTCACGACGAAGCGGAAGGGCATCTACCCGCACCTGGAGCTCTTCGACTCCCGCGACTGGGGACTCATCGTCTACGACGAGGTCCACCTGCTGCCCGCGCCGGTCTTCAAGTTCACCGCCGACCTCCAGGCGCGGCGCCGCCTCGGGCTCACCGCGACGCTCGTGCGCGAGGACGGGCGCGAGTCCGACGTCTTCTCGCTCATCGGGCCCAAGCGGTTCGACGCCCCGTGGAAGGAGATCGAGGCGCAGGGGTACATCGCGCCCGCCGACTGCGTCGAGGTGCGGGTCAACCTCACGGATTCGGAGCGGCTCGCCTACGCGACGGCCGAGGCCGAGGAGAAGTACCGCTTCTGCGCGACGACCGCGACCAAGCGGAAGGTGACGGAGGCGCTCGTCAAGAAGCACGCGGGGGAGCAGACCCTCGTCATCGGCCAGTACATCGACCAGCTCGACGAGCTGGGCGCCCACCTGGACGCCCCCGTCATCAAGGGCGAGACGACGAACGCGCAGCGCGAGAAGCTCTTCGACGCGTTCCGCGAGGGCGAGATCAGCGTGCTGGTCGTCTCCAAGGTCGCCAACTTCTCCATCGACCTGCCGGAGGCCACCGTCGCCATCCAGGTCTCGGGAACGTTCGGTTCGCGCCAGGAGGAGGCGCAGCGCCTCGGCCGCGTGCTGCGGCCGAAGGCGGACGGCCACGAGGCCCGCTTCTACTCCGTCGTGGCGCGCGACACCATCGACCAGGACTTCGCGGCGCACCGCCAGCGGTTCCTCGCCGAGCAGGGGTACGCGTACCGGATCGTGGACGCGGACGAGCTGCTGAGCGGCGGCTGAGCGGCCGGAGCCGGGCGGCGGCCGAGGGTCCGGACGGTGGGCGAGGGTCCGGACGGTGGGCCGCCGGGAGGTCAGCCACCGGAGAGGATCGCCGCCGGGATCGATACGACCGAGGTGACGGCGAACGCCGTCCGCAGCCACGCCGCGCGACTCGCGCGCGGCGTGAGCCAGGCCGCCGTCAGACAGCCGAGGCCCGCGAACAGCGCCAGGAGGTAGCGGGCCAGCAGGTCCTGGTGCTGCTGCGACGACGCGCCGCCGAGCTCGGCGTCGAGCTCCACCAGGAGCCCGCCGAGGATGAGGAGCATCAGGACGGCGGGGGTCGCCAGGGCCGGTCCGAGGATGCGGGACGGGGGCGGGACGGGGTGCGCGGCGGCGTAGGCCGCGTTACGGGCGGCCCACTCCTCGCGCGAGTCCGTCGCGGCTTCTTGTTCCGTGTCCATGGGGTGAGTCAATCCCCGGGCGGGGGTGCGGCACCTCTGTGCGCGTACTCAGGTACGTACTCAACATCGGCAGCAGCGCGAGCGCGAGCAGCGGGTACGGCGCCGCCAACGGCTGCTGCCACCAGGGCAGTCGGAGGTCCAGGTCACCCTGGTGGGGGAGCAGCCAGAAGGTGCGGGCCGTGAAGAGCACGGTCACGGCGGCGGCGAGGCGGGGCCTGTTCTCGGCGGCGAGGAGGGCGATCAGCGGGACGCACCACACCCAGTGGTGGGACCAGCTGATGGGCGAGACCAGCAGGGCCGTGAACGCGGTCAGGAGCAGGGCGTGGGCGTGGGTGTGGGTGTGGGTGTG
>NZ_LIRJ01000275.1 GCF_001419745.1 Streptomyces silaceus
GCCCTGGCGGCGGTAGAGCTCCAGGGCGACGACGGCGGACTCGGCGTCCAGGCCGGTGAGGGTGTAGCTGGCGACCTCGGTGCCGTCGAGTCCGGTGACCGCGACGAAGGGGGCCGCGAGGGCGCGGAAGCTGACCGGGCCACCGACGCCGACGGGGAGCGCGAGCAGGACGCTGACGCGGTGGACGGTGTCCTGCAGGGCGTCGAGGTCGACGGCGAGCCGGTGGTCGGCGGCCGCCTGCTGGGACACCTCAAGGCCCGGCAACGTGGGCGAGCCGGGGTGGGCCACCCACTCCACGCCGGGGACCCGGCCCTGGTCGTCCGCGAGCGTGGCGCCCGCCACGACCGGCCGGCCGGCCGAGACTCGGATCTCCAGGCGGGTCGCGGGAAGCGGGTGGTTCTGCCCGCGCACCAGCTCGGCCGTCATTGCCTTCGTTCCCCCTCGAAGGGCTCCCGTCGAGCCCTCGTGCGCGTGCGTGCTGACGTGCGGGTACCGGCGCGCCGGTACGGACGTGCCCTCGGGCGGCGTGCCTACAGGTGCGGCAGGATCGCCGGCATCAGGTCCTGGAAGGTGCGGCCGTTGGCGGGGTTGCCGATGGCCGTCATCTGCCAGCCCGCGCCCGCGCGGTGGACCTTCGCCATGATCTGCGCGGTGTACTGACCGCCGCCGTCGAGGGTGTAGCGGGCCAGCTCCTGGCCGTTGGTCTCGTCGACCAGGCGGCAGAAGGCGTTCTGCACCTCCTGGAAGGTCTGGCCGGTGAAGGAGTTCACCGTGAAGACGATCTGGTCGATGTGGACGGGGACCCGCTGGAGGTCGACGAGGATCGCCTCGTCGTCCCCGCCCTGGCCGACGCCGCCGACGAGGTTGTCGCCGGTGTGCCGCACCGAGCCGTCGTCGCTGACCAGGTGGCGGAAGAACACGACGTCCACGGGCTGCTTGTCGGCGAACAGCACCGCCGACGCGTCCAGGTCGACCTCGCGGGTGCGCGAGCCGAACAGGCCGCGGCGCGGGGCGGCCTGCCATCCGAGTCCCATGCGCACCGCGGTCAGGGCGCCCCCGTCGTTCTTCTGCAGGCTGATGGCCTGACCCTTGGTCATGTTGACCGTCACGCGCTGTCCCCTCTCGAACTGCCTGGGCAACCGCCTCTTGCGGTTGCCCAGCACCCTATGCAGTGCCTCCCGCGTTGCCGCACGTCGGGCGGTATTTGTGGCGGTCTTGCAACAGACCGGGCAGTACGCCGCCCCTCCCCTCCCGGTTGTCCGTCTAGGCCTGGCCGGCCTCCCGCATCTGGCGCAGTTCCTTCTTCATCTCCGACACCTCGTCGCGCAGGCGCGCGGCGATCTCGAACTGCAGGTCGGCGGCGGCCGCGCGCATGCGCTCGGTCATCTCCTCGATCTGCTCGGCCAGTTCGGCCGCGGGGCGGTCGGTGGGCACGGTCTCCGCGCCCTTCTTGCCCTTGGTCTTCGTGGCGGCGGCCTTGCCGGCCTTGCCCGCCTCGGTGCCGAGGGAGGGGACGGGGGCCTTGGCGCCCTTGCCGGCCTTCGGCTTGCGGTAGTCGGAGCCGAGGAGCTGCTCGGTGTCGACCTCCTCGCGCGCGATCTGCGACACGATGTCGTTGATCTTCTTGCGGAGGGGCTGCGGGTCGATGCCCCTCTCCTTGTTGTACGCGATCTGCTTCTCCCGGCGGCGGTTGGTCTCCTCGATGGCCTTCTCCATCGCCGGGGTGATCTTGTCGGCGTACATGTGGACCTGGCCCGAGACGTTGCGCGCGGCGCGGCCGATGGTCTGGATCAAGGAGGTGCCCGAGCGCAGGAAGCCTTCCTTGTCGGCGTCGAGGATCGCCACCAGGGAGACCTCGGGCAGGTCGAGGCCCTCACGGAGGAGGTTGATGCCGACCAGGACGTCGAACTCGCCGGCCCGCAGCTCGCGCAGGAGCTCGACGCGGCGGAGCGTGTCGACGTCGCTGTGCAGATAGCGGACCTGGATGCCCAGTTCGAGGAAGTAGTCGGTGAGGTCCTCGGCCATCTTCTTGGTGAGCGTGGTGACCAGGACACGCTCGTCCTTCTCGGTGCGCGTGCGGATCTCGTGCACCAGGTCGTCGATCTGGCCCTCGGTGGGCTTGACGACGACCTCGGGGTCGACGAGGCCGGTGGGGCGGATGATCTGCTCGACGAAGCCGTCGCCGCGCGAGAGCTCGTACTTGCCCGGGGTCGCCGAGAGGTAGACCGTCTGCCCGATGCGGCCGAGGAACTCCTCCCACTTCAGCGGGCGGTTGTCGAGCGCGGAGGGCAGCCGGAAGCCGTGGTCGACGAGGGTGCGCTTGCGGGAGGCGTCGCCCTCGTACATCGCGCCGATCTGCGGGACCGTGACGTGCGACTCGTCCAGGACGAGGAGGAAGTCGTCGGGGAAGTAGTCGATGAGGGTGTTCGGGGCGGAGCCGGGCTCGCGGCCGTCGAAGTGCATCGAGTAGTTCTCGACGCCGGAGCAGGAGCCGATCTGGCGGAGCATCTCCAGGTCGTACGTCGTGCGCATGCGCAGGCGCTGGTGCTCCAGCATCTTGCCCTGCTTCTCCAGCTCGGCGAGGCGCTCGGCGAGCTCCTTCTCGATGCCGTTGATCGCCTTCTCCATGCGCTCCGGGCCCGCCACGTAGTGGGAGGCCGGGAAGACGTAGAGGTGGTCGTCGTCGCTGATGACCTCGCCGGTGAGCGGGTGGAGGGTGGAGAGGGCCTCGATCTCGTCGCCGAACATCTCGATGCGGACGGCCAGTTCCTCGTAGACCGGGAAGATCTCGATGGTGTCGCCGCGCACCCGGAAGGTGCCGCGGGTGAACGCGAGGTCGTTGCGCGTGTACTGGATGTCGACGAAGCGGCGCAGGAGCTGGTCGCGGTCGATCTCGTCGCCGACCTTGAGGGGGACCATCCGGTCCACGTACTCCTGCGGGGTGCCGAGGCCGTAGATGCAGGAGACGGAGGCGACCACGACCACGTCGCGGCGGGTCAGCAGCGAGTTCGTCGCGGAGTGGCGCAGGCGCTCGACCTCCTCGTTGATCGAGGAGTCCTTCTCGATGTACGTGTCCGACTGCGGGACGTACGCCTCGGGCTGGTAGTAGTCGTAGTACGAGACGAAGTACTCGACGGCGTTGTTGGGCAGCAGCTCGCGGAACTCGTTCGCCAGCTGGGCGGCCAGCGTCTTGTTCGGCGCCATCACCAGGGTGGGGCGCTGGAGCTTCTCGATCATCCACGCGGTGGTGGCCGACTTGCCGGTGCCGGTCGCGCCCAGCAGGACGACATCCTTCTCACCTGCGCGGATGCGTCGGTCCAGCTCGGCGATGGCCGCCGGCTGGTCGCCGCTGGGCTGGTACGGGCTGACGACCTCGAAGGGCGCCACCGTGCGTTCGATCTTGGATACGGGCCGCATGGAATCCACCGTACGACCCCGCACTGACAACCGGGTCCGATCGCCCGCTCAGCGGCGTCCCGTCACCACTTCTGCGGGGTGCGGGAGCCGGGGCGCGGCCGGGTCCGGGGACGGCGGCGGGGGCCCGCCACATGCCGGTCGCCCGAGCGCGGGACCGGGTAGGACTGCCGGGTGCGGCCGCCCTGCGCGGGGTTCCTGACGTCCGCCTGGCCGCCCATCACCATGAGCGGGTCGAACATCACGATCACGCCCGCCAGGAGCAGGAAGGCCAGCGGCCCGATCATCATGGGCGCGAGGATCTCGGCGGGCGAGTCGCCGGGCGGTGCGACGCCCGAGCCGTGCAGGTGGACGCTGAGTCCCGCCATGCCCATGTAGTGCATGCCGCTGACGGCCAGGCCCATGACGAGGCTCGCGCCCAGGCTCCACAGGATGCCTCTGACCTGTCCCGCCGCCCAGAGCGCCGCGGTCGCGGCGACCATGGCGATCACGACGGACGTGGCGACGGTCAGCGTGTTGTACTCCAGCGTCCCGCGAAGGCGCATACCGGCCATTCCCAGGTAGTGCATCGTGGCGATGCCCAGGCCCGTGATGGTCCCGCCGGTGAAGAGCGCGGTGCCCGTGGCGCCGCGGTAGCCGACGATGAAGATGCCGATGCCGACCATGACGATGGCGACGGCGAGGCTGGCGAACGTCAGCGCCTTGTCGTAGTGGATCGGGGCCTCCTCCACGGTGAAGCCCATCATCGCCACGAAGTGCATGGTCCAGATGCCGGACCCGATCGCGCCCGAGCCGAGCGCCAGCCAGCCGGGCCGCCAGGAGTGCGCCACGAGCAGGGATCTGGTGGTGCAGCGCAGTCCGAGCGCTCCTCCCAGACAGGCCATGACGTAGGCCACCACCGGTGTGACGACTCCGTAGCTGAACCCGTCGACCGTGCCCTGCATGTGCGGTAGCCCTTCCGCCTGTTGTGCCCAAAAGCCCTGAAAAACGTCCTGTCCACCCCCTGTCGACGGCCATCTGAAAGACCGTCGACCGAGGCAGCAGAGTAAAGCTCACCCCGGAACGTACGAACGATTTTCCGGCAAAGAATCGCGTTACCCGCGCGCGGGGTCCCCGAGTTTGATGACTCCGTTCAACCTGTGGCCATCCTGCACCTGTCTCCCGTTGGCCGCGGACTGTCACTCTCGACCGGTCCGCGACCGCACGACGCGAGGAGTACACGTGTACGCACGCGCTGCCGCCACCACTGCCGCCCTGCTTGGAGCCGGTGCACTCGTCCTCCCCACCGCCACCGCCACCGCCACCGCGCAGACCCCCGCGGCGCACTCCCCCGCCGCACAGGGCTCCGTCCGGCACGACGACCCCTTGGTGGTCGCCCACCGCGGCGCCTCCGCCTACGCCCCCGAGAACACCTTCGCGGCCATCGACAAGGCCCGCGACATGGGCTTCCGCTGGGTCGAGAACGACGTGCAGCGGACCAAGGACGGCGAGCTCGTCATCATGCACGACGACACCCTGAAGCGGACGACGAACGTCGAGGAGGTCTTCCCCGACCGCGCCCCGTGGAAGGTCGCGGACTTCACGGCGGCGGAGATCGCGAAGCTCGACGCGGGCAGCTGGTTCGGCCCCGAGTACGCGGGCCAGCGCGTGCCGACCCTGGAGCAGTACATGCGGCGGGTCTCGCACAACCACCAGAAGCTGGTCTTCGAGTTCAAGAAGCCCGAGCTGTACCCGGGCATCGAGAAGCAGGGCCTGCGGGTGCTCCGCAAGACGGGCTGGCTCGACAAGCACCACGTCAAGAGCAAGCTGGTCATCCAGAGCTTCAGCGCGGACAGCGTGAAGACCGTGCACGCGCTGCGGCCCGACGTGAAGACCGGCTTCCTCGGCACGCCCGCGGCGGGCGACCTGCCCCAGTACGCGAAGTTCGCCGACCAGATCAACTCGACGCACACGTCGATCTCGGCCGACTACGTCTCCGCGATCCACGCCCTCAAGGGCCCGCACGGCAAGCCGCTGGAGATCTTCACATGGACCGTCAACGACGCCCCGAACGCGGTGCGCGCCGCGGGCTTCGGGGTGGACGGGATCATCACCAACACCCCTGACGTCGTCCGCAAGGCGCTGCGCGACGGCTGACGGACGCGTTGTCAGTGGCCGGCCGTACCGTGGTCGGCATGGACGCGCATGCGCAGGAACAGGAGCGGCAGGACCCGCAGCGGCGGCGGGTCGTGTGGGCCGTCGTCGGCAGCGACATCGGCCCGCTGCTGCTCGCCGCGACCGCCGAGGGCCTGGTCACCGTGGCCTTCCACGCGACGGACGCCGTGCGGGAGACGACCCTGGACCGGCTGGGTTCCCGCCTGGGCGCCGAGCCGGTCCACGCGCCGGACTCCCCGCTGCTCGCCGAGGCGATACGGCAGCTCGCGGAGTACTTCGCGGGCGAGCGCCGGGCCTTCGAGCTGCCGCTCGACTGGTCGCTGAGCTCCGGCTTCAACCGCCAGGTGCTGCGCGAGCTCGCCACCGGCGTCCCGTTCGGCGCGGTGGTGGGGTACGGCGACCTGGCCGGCCGGGTCGGCCAGCCGCGCGCCGCGCAGGCCGTGGGCATCGCGATGGGCTCCAATCCCCTGCCGGTCGTGGTGCCGTGCCACCGCGTGGTGGAGAGCGACGGCGGCATCGGCGGCTTCGGCGGCGGTCTGGAGACCAAGCGGCACCTGCTCGCGCTGGAAGGCGTGCTGCCACAGCCGCTGTTCTGACGTCCGGAGTGCGGGCGTCCGGCGACCGGGCGCTCCCGCGCCACGGCCGACACGACAGTGTTTCGCGCGTGCGAACGTACTGACACACTGCGTCAGTGACTTCGACCCTGGACGCCCCTGACATACCCGCGCCGGAGGCGCTGCCCGGACTGCGCCGCCGCACGAACGCCGTCTTGATCGCCAGCCAGATCCTGGGCGGCATCGGGGTGCCGATCGGCATCACGCTGGCGCCCATCCTCGCGACCGACGTGAGCGGGACGGAAGCGGTGTCCGGCCTCGCGCCGACCGCCTCCGCGGCGGGCACGGCGCTGCTCTCGCTGCCGCTGGCCGCTCTGATGAACGCGCGCGGACGGCGTGCCGGTCTGGTCCTCGCGTATGTGATCGGCGCGCTCGGCGCGGGGATCGTGGTGCTCGCCTCGGTCGTCGGGAGCTTCCCGCTGCTGCTGCTCGGCATGGCGGCGTTCGGGGCGGGCTCGCTGGCCACGCTGCAGGCGCGGTTCGCCGCGGCGGACCTCGCCGAGCCCGACCGGCGGGGCCGTTCCATCTCGCTCATCATCTGGGCCACCACCATCGGCTCCGTCCTCGGGCCGAACGTCGCGGCGCCCACGAGCCGTGTCTTCTCCGGCACCTCGATCTCGGAGGAGGCCGGTCCGTTCCTCTTCGCCGCGGGCATCTTCGCGGTCGCCGCCGTGGTGGTCGCGGTGCTGCTGCGGCCGGATCCGCTGCTCACCGCCCGCGCCCTGGCCCCGCAGGAGGAAGGGTCGGCGCGGGGCGGCTCCCTGAAGGACGGCATCGCCGCCGTGGCCGCCTCGCCGATGGCCAAGCTCGCCCTGGTGACGGTGGCCGTCTCGCACACGGTGATGGTCTCCATCATGGTGATGACCCCGGTCGACCTCGGGCACCACGGCGCGAGCCTCCAACTGGTCGGTCTGGTCATCAGCGGCCACATCGCGGGCATGTACGCGTTCTCGCCGGTGATGGGATGGCTCGCCGACCGGTTCGGCAGGCTCTCCGTGATCGGCCTCGCGGTCGGGCTGCTGGCCTGCGCCGCGCTGCTCGCCGGCACGGCGGGGGCGAGCCACGGCCAGACCGCCGCCGGCCTCTTCCTGCTCGGGCTCGGCTGGTCCGCGGGCCTGGTCTCCGGGTCCGCGCTGCTCACCGACTCCGTGCCGCAGCCCGCCCGCGCCGCCGTGCAGGGCCTGTCGGACCTGACGATGAACGCGGCGGCGGGCATCGGCGGCGCGACCGCGGGCCTGATCGTCGCGCAGGCGAGCTACGGCTGGCTCAACCTCGTCGGCGCCTGCGTGCTGCTGCCGCTGGCCGCG
>NZ_LIRJ01000276.1 GCF_001419745.1 Streptomyces silaceus
GTCAACAACGCGGGCATCCTGCGCGCCGGACAGCCGGTCGCCGACCTGCCCGAGGAGGACTGGCGCACGATGCTCGACATCAACGTCACCGGTGTCCTGCTGGCCCTCCAGGCCGAGGTCGGGCAGATGCGCGCGCAGTCCACGGGCGGCGCGATCGTCAACATAGGCTCCACGCTCGGCGCGCACACCAGCGTGGCCGGCACCGCGGCCTACGGCGCGACCAAGGCCGCCGTCTCCGCGCTGGGCCGCGCGGCCGCCGTCGAGCACATCCGGGACGGCGTCCGCATCAACACCGTCAGCCCGGGGTCCTCCGACACCACCATGTCGTTCCGCCCCGGCGAGACCGAGGCCGACCGCGCGGCCCGCGTGAAGGAGACCAACCCGCTGGGCCGGGTGTCGACCACCGGCGAGGTCGCCGCGGCCGTGCTGTACCTCGCGTCCGACGAGTCGGGCTCCGTGGTCGGCGCGGACCTGGTCATCGACGGAGGCGCCGCCGCCTGAGCCGGACCCCTGCCGTAGGCTCCCTCTCCGACTTACCGTCGAGTAAGAAGACGGTGCCGAGCACGACGTCGATGCAGAGGGAGCCCTGCCATGGCGGCCTGGACCGCGAGCGACATCCCCGACCAGAGCGGCCGCACGGCCGTCGTCACCGGGGCGAACAGCGGCATCGGTTACATCACCGCGCGCGAACTCGCCCGCCGCGGCGCCCGCGTGATCCTCGCCTGCCGCAGCGAGGAGCGCGGGCGCGGCGCGGTGGACCGGGTGCTCGGCGAAGTGCCGGGCGCCTCGGTCGAGTTCCGGCCGCTGGACCTCGGTGACCTCTCGTCCGTACGGGCCTTCGCCGGCGCGTACGACGACGAGCGCCTCGATCTGCTGATCAACAACGCGGGCGTCATGGCCCTCCCGCACGGCCGCACCGCGGACGGCTTCGAGACCCAGTTCGGCGTCAACCACCTCGGGCACTTCGCGCTCACCGGACTGCTGCTCCCCAGCCTCCTGGCCACGCCCGGGGCACGGGTCGTCAGCGTCTCCAGCGGCTTCCACGCGCTCGCCGACATCGACATCGGCGATCTCAACAGCGAGCGCGGATACCGCCGCTGGATCGCCTACGGCCGCTCCAAGTCGGCCAACCTCCTGTTCATCCACGAGCTGGCGCGCCGCCTCGCCGCCACCGGCTCCGACGTCGTCGCGGCCGCCGCCCACCCCGGCTACGCCTCGACCAATCTGCAGAGCGCGGGGCCCCGGATGGAGGGCCGCAAGGGCCGTGAGCGCGTGATGGAGCTCGGCAACCGCGTCATCGCGCAGTCCGCGCGGGCGGGCGCGCTGCCCACGCTGTACGCGGCGACGGCGCCCGGCGTGCGGCCCGACTCCTTCACCGGCCCCGGCCCGCTCGGCTACCGCGGGGCGCCGGCCCCGTCGTGGCGCATGAAGTGGACGCGGAACGACGTGGCGGGCGAACGGCTCTGGGCGGCCTCGGAGGAGCTGACGGGGGTGCGGTACGACGCCCTCAAAGGCTGAGCCGGTACAACGCCCTCAAGGGCTGAGCCGGTACAACGCTCTCAAGAGCTGAGCCGCGCAGGGCGCGCCGCGGCCCGAGCCCCGCCTCGCGGGGGCGTCACGCCGCGGCGCGCAGCTCCACCGCCGTCAGCGGGACGAAGCCGGGGCCCTCCCCGGCGGTCGACGCGTCCCGGCCCGCGAGGCGCCGCAGCATCGCCAGCGAGATCCGCTCGCCCTGCGCCTTGGCGCGGTCGGCGTGCGGACCGCTGTGCAGTCCGTCGACCGTGGCGTGCCACAGCTGGACCCAGCGGCCGAAGTGCTCGGCGGTGAGCGGGCGCGCGGCGTGCAGGGCGGCGTGCGGGGCGAAGGCGTTGCGGCGGTACTCGGCGGTGCGGAAGAGCGCGCGCTCCCAGAAGTCGGTGATGCGCGGCATGTGCACGTCGAGGTCGGTCCCGGCGATCTCCGTGAAGAAGGGGCCGATCAGGGGGTCGTCGAAGGCGGCCGTGTAGAAGCGGCGCAGCAGGACGTCGAGGTCGGCACGGGACGCGATGTCCGCGCGGCCGGCCGGGCCGGATGCGGCGGGCGGAAGGTCCGCGCCTCCGCGCGCGGCGGGAGCGAGGGGTGAGATGTCCGTGGAATGCGGGATGTGCCGTGCGTCCATCCCTCCACGGTCCGCCCGTACCCGGCCCGCTCCCAGGGCCGAAGGTCCCCGTCACCGCAGGTCGGAGGCCTCGAAGACGCCTCGTACCGCCGCCGTGTCCGCGCGGGCCACCAGGCGCTGGAGTTCCGTGCAGCCCGTCCTGAGCAGGCCCGCGTCGCGGGCCGCGCGGGCGCCCGTGTCCAGGCGGTGCAGGAGGAGCGGA
Organism: Streptomyces silaceus; assembly: GCF_001419745.1. GTDB lineage: Bacteria > Actinomycetota > Actinomycetes > Streptomycetales > Streptomycetaceae > Streptomyces > Streptomyces silaceus. Next base: position 2,361 of record NZ_LIRJ01000276.1, read on the forward strand.
TTGGCCACCAGGATCTGCGGGTCGAGCTCGACGCGGTTGCCGAGGGAGTCGCACAGGACCAGGCGCGCGGCGACGCCCTCGCTGTGCCGTACGGCGGTCAGCAGCCCGGTGCACACGTGCCGGCGCCTGCCGAGCCCCCGCACGGCGAGCCAGCCGGGGCCCGCGGTCACGCGCACGGGGTGCAGCACGAGGTACAGGAGCCCGGAGAGCGCGGCCCACAGCGGCGCGCGGACCAGGTCGAGCGTGCCGTTGGCCCAGTCGACGAGGAGGACGAGCCCGAAGAGCACCAGCGCGCAGAAGACGGCGGCGCGCACGTCGTCCGCCCAGCCGCGGTCCGCGGCGACCTCACCGGTCGCGCCCGCCGTCGTCGCCCCGCCGAAGAGGCCGTCGTCCCGTGCCCTGCTCCGGCGCACCGCGCCCCGTGTCGTCCTGTGGTGTCCCATGTGCGGCACCGTAGGACGGCCACGCCGTGGCGTCAGCGCCGTTGACGGAGTGCATACACACGCGGGGCAGGGTTTGACGAGCCGCTGACGCGACACGCCGGGCTCCCGCAGCGGGACACTCGGCCGCAACACACCTGTCGTAATTCCTCTGCATGGTTGATCGTTGGGCCGGGCACACAAGGCCACGCCATGGACTTGAGACAGCGCACAGTCGGACATCGCACAGGGGGACGACCAGCATGACCATCAGCCGCAGGACACTGCTCGGCACGGGCGCGGCACTCGGGCTGCTCACGGCGTGCGGTTCCAACACCGGGCGCGACGGCGGCGGTTCGGGCTCGGGGCCGAAGCTCTCGCAGTGGTACCACCAGTACGGCGAGGCGGGCACGGAGCAGGCCGTGAAGCGGTACGCCGCCGCGTACAAGAAGGCGGACGTCAGCGTGCAGTGGCGGCCCGGCAACTACGACGAGCAGACCGCCGCGGCCCTGCTCACCGACTCCGGCCCCGACGTCTTCGAGGTCAACGGCCCCTCCCTGGACCAGATCCGGCGCGGCCAGGTCGTCGACCTCACCGACCTCTTCGAGGGCGTGAAGGACGACTTCAACCCGGCGGTGCTCGCCCCGAAGACGTACGACGGGAAGATCTGGTCGATCCCGCAGGTCGTCGACATGCACCTGCTCTACTACCGCAAGAGCCTCCTCGACGACGCGGGCGTCGAGCCGCCCACGTCGCTGGACGAGCTGGTCGACGCGGCGAAGGCGCTGACCACGAAGAAGGTCAAGGGCCTCTTCCTCGGCAACGACGGCGGCGCGGGCGCCCTCGGCATCACACCGCTGTACGCGGCAGGCCTGAGCTCCGTCACCGACGACGGCGAGGTCGGCTTCGACGATCCGGCCGCCGCCCGCACCCTCGGCAAGCTGCACCAGCTGTACGCGGACAAGTCGCTGCTGCTCGGCGCGCCCGCCGACTGGTCGGACCCGTCGGCGTTCACGCAGGAGCTGACCGCCATGCAGTGGTGCGGCCTGTGGGCGCTGCCCGCCGTGAAGAAGGAGCTCGGCGACGACTTCGGCGTGCTCGCGCTGCCCGCCGACGGCTCGGGCGGCAAGCCGGCGCTGCCCGTCGGCGCGTACGGCGCGGCGGTGAGCGCCCGCAGCGACCGCGAGCAGGAGGGCAAGGACTTCCTGAAGTGGCTGTGGATCGACAGGACGGAGTACCAGCAGGACTTCGCGCTGTCCTACGGCTTCCACATCCCGGCCCGGCTCTCCCTCGCGAAGAAGGCCGACCAGCTCAAGGAGGGCGCGGCGGCCGACGCCGTGCGCTACTCCACGGAGTACGGCTACTCCGAACCGCTGCTGTGGACCAAGGCGAGCCGCACCGCCTACCAGGACGCGCTGAGCCGCGTCATCAAGTCCGGCGCGAACCCGGAGAGCCAGCTCAAGTCCGTCGTGCGCACGGTGCGGGCGGAACTGGACCGGGTGAAGAAGAAGTCGTGAAGCGTGCGTTGACGAAGGAAGGCACGGGCCGCGCCCGGCTGCTCGGCACCCAGAACCGCACGCTGTGGTTCTGGGTCTTCGTCGGCCCCTTCCTGTTCGGCCTGGTCCTGTTCACCTACGTACCGCTCGGCTGGAGCGTCTACCTCAGCTTCTTCGACGCCCACAACACGGTCTCGCCGACCGACTTCATCGGCTTCGACAACTACACGTCGATGCTGCGGAACGACGCGTTCACCGACAGCCTCGTCACCTTCGCGGTCTTCTCGGCGTTCATCGTGCCCACCACGTTCGTCCTGTCGCTCGCGCTCGCGCTGATGGTGAACCGCGTGCGCCGGGCGCAGGCGTTCTTCCGGTCGGTGTTCTTCCTTCCGGCGGCGTGCAGTTACGTCGTGGCCGCCCTGGTCTGGAAGCTCTCGATCTTCAACGGGGTACGGTTCGGGCTCGCCAACACCGTGCTCGGCTGGTTCGGCGCCGACCAGATCGCCTGGCTCTCGACCACGGAACCGCCCTGGTACTGGCTGGTCATCGTCACCGTGCGGCTCTGGCTCCAGGCCGGCTTCTACATGATCCTGTTCCTCGCGGGGCTCCAGCGCATCTCCCCCACCCTCTACGAGGCGGCGGCCGTGGACGGGGCGCGGCCCGGCTGGCAGGTCCTGCGGCACATCACGCTCCCGCAGCTGCGCGCGACGTCGGTGGCCGTGACCCTGCTCCTGGTGATCAACGCCTTCCAGGCCTTCGACGAGTTCTACAACCTGCTCTCGGACTCCCAGGGCTATCCGCCCTACGCCCGTCCGCCGCTCGTCTACCTCTACTACACGGCACTCGGACAGGAGCAGAACCTCGGCTTCGGCAGCGCGGGCGCGGTGATCCTCGCGCTGATCATCGCGGTGGTGACGATCGGCCAGGCGAGCTGGTTCGGCCTCGGCAAGAAGGAGGACTGAGCACGATGGACGACGCCCTGGTCCGGGTGGGCCGCGCGCTGCGGTCCGTCCTGCTGATCGCGCTGGCCCTGCTGTTCCTGATCCCCTTCTACCTGTTGGTGCGCAACGGCCTGGCGTCCGAGGACGACATCACCTCGCCCGACTGGACGTTCTTCCCCTCGACGCTGCACTGGTCGAACATCTCGGAGCTCTTCGACGACCCGACCGTGCCGATGGCGCGCGCCCTGCTCAACTCGTCGCTGATCGCGGTGGCGACGACGCTCGGCACGCTCGTCCTGGCCTCGCTCGCCGGGTACGGCCTGGCCCGCATCCCCTACCGCCACGCGAACAAGGTCTTCTACGCGATCCTCGCCACGATGATGGTCCCGGCGGCCGTCACCTTCGTGCCGAGCTTCGTGCTGGTGTCCTCGCTCGGCTGGGTCTCCACGCTGCGCGGCCTGATCGTGCCGACGCTGTTCTCGGCCTTCGCGTGCTTCATCTTCCGGCAGTACTTCCTGGGCTTCCCGCGGGAGCTGGAGGACGCGGCACACGTGGACGGGCTCGGCTACTGGCGCACGTACTGGCGCGTGGTCGTGCCCAACTCCCGGCCCGTCTTCGCGGCCGTCGGCACGATCGTGTTCATCGGCGCGTGGAACTCCTTCCTGTGGCCGCTGGTGATCGGCCAGGACCGGGACGCGTGGACGGTCCAGGTCGCGCTGGCCACGTACACGACGTCCCAGGTCATCCGGCTGCACACGCTGTTCGTCGCGGCGGCGGTCTCGATCGTGCCGCTCCTCGTGGTCTTCCTGTTCTTCCAGCGGTGGATCGTGGCGGGGGTGGAGCGGTCGGGGATCGACGACTGAGGCAGGCGGCGCGTCAGGCCCGCACCTCGCCGAGGTCGACGGCGAGCCACTCGCCGTCGGTGCAGCGGGAGGCCCAGCGGGTGGCCGGGTCGCCGTCGACGGCGTTCTCCGGACCGAGCGAGGCGGTCTCCGCGGACGACGCGGTGGCCTTCCTCCCGCGCGCCAGATCGGGGGCGTCGAAGACCTCGACCGCCCACAGCGTCCAGCGCGCCCGCCCGCTCTCCCGGCCGCGCACCCGCACGTACCGGGCCGTACCTGCGTCGAACTCCAGCTCGTCCCGGCCGGGCCGGTCCCTGCCCCGGCGCTCGGCGACCTTGCGCCAGCTCCCGCCCTCCCGGGAGACCTCGATGTCGTACGCCCGCCCGTGCTCGGGCCCCCACTCCAGCCGCACCCGCGCCACGGCGCGCTCCGCGCCGAGGTCGACGCGCAGCCAGGGGCCGCCGCGCTCGGCGGCGCTGGTCCAGCGGGTGGCGGGGTTGCCGTCGGTGGCGTACGCGGGGCAGGCCCCGGAGGACGCGGTGGCGGGCGCCCCGAAGGCGAACTGGCCGGGCTCGGCGAGCGTCGGGGCCACGGTGGTGAGGCCGGGGCCGAGCGCGCCGCGCCGCAGCAGCCCGGTGAACTCGCCGTAGGCGATGCCCTGCGCGGCGCCGCTCCACATCTTCTGCGCGAGCGTGCCGTACGTCTTCTCGACCAGGGCGTGCGCGTCCTGCTGGGTGTACGGGGTGCGCACGAGGTCGTTCCACACGGCGGACATCGCGCCGCGCAGCTGCGGGTCGCGGGGCGGCAGGCTCTCCTCGCCGGGGAAGACGTGCGGCTCCCAGCTGTCGTACAGATGGCGGCCGTCGAGTCCGTGGCCGTGGTAGTAGTCGGCGAACGGGACGATGTAGAGGGTGGCGTCGTTCGTGTTGACGATCTCGTAGCCGTCGGCCTTGGCGGCCCGGGGCCCGTACCAGCCGTTGTTCCAGCTGTGCACGGTGACGTCCCGGTCGTATCCGTCGGCGGACCCGGCCATCTCGGTCAGGCTGCCCCAGGCGCGCGGGTGCTTGCCGAGGCCGCGCAGATGGGCGGCCATGGCGTTGAAGTAGGCGCGGTACTGGGCCTCGGGTCCGGTGTACTCGTCGGCGCCGTAGTGCACTTCCGGGGAACGGAACCACGGCACGAACTCGTCGAAGACCCTCTTCATGAAGGCGGTGGTCCCGGGCTCGGCCAGGTCGAGGTGGTCGGAGTTGCCGCCGTCGAGGCCGAGCGAGGGGTCAAGGCGCACGAAGGAGCGGGCGTGCGCGGGGGCGTCGATCTCGGGCGTGAGCTGGACGGCGTGCAGGGCGGCGGCATCCTCGAAGGAGTCCCAGTCGCGGCGGGAGTACGACCCGTCGGGCGCCGCGAGGCCGTCCCACTCGGGTTTGTCGCTGCGCAGCCGGAAGGCGTCGTAGGCCTTGCTCCAGTCCCCGTCCGGCGCCTTGATCTCGTTGTCGTTGAGGTGCAGTTGCAGGTCGTTGAGCTTGAACCAGCCCATGATCCGCAGGTAGTCGCGGACGAAGCCGGGGGTGAAGAAGCGCCGCCCGACGTCCAGCATGAAGCCGCGCAGGCGGTAGTTGGGCCAGTCGCGGGCGGCGCCGACGGGAATCCTTGAGCGCGTCGCGTCGTGGAGCAGGATCTGCAGGAGCGTCCGAGTGCCGTAGTAGACGCCGCTGTAGGCGGGCGCGGTGACGGTGACGGCCCGCTCGGTGACGTCGAGGGCGTACCCCTCCTCCCGGTAGCGCTCGCCGCCCTCGGGGTGCCGGGCGGCCGGGTCGAGGCGCAGCAGGATCTCCCCGTCGGCGGGACCGCCGTGTCCCGTGCGGCGGGGAGCGGCGGTCTCGACGCCGGTGACGTCGGCCAGGTCGCGGGTCAACTGCCGGGCGAGCGGCATGAGTCGACCGGCGTCGCGCTCGGGGACGACGACGCGGGACGCCCCGGTCAGCCGGTACGCGCCGGTGCCGCCGTCCCACTCCTGGAGGGCGGGCACGACGGTGGGCCGGCGGTTGCCGCGTGGGGCTCCCGCGCCGGCGGCGGCCCGCGTCCGGGCCGCCGCCACGGGCAGCGGGAGGGCGACGGCGGCGGCCGCCACGGCGGTCGCGGTGATGAGGGCACGGCGGGAGAGGGGACGGGACGGATGCGGGGGCGTGTGACGGGAGGGAAGCGTCATGGCAGTGGACTACACCACTCAACTCACCATGGTCACAAGAGAATCAACGGAATCGACCAGCACGGGCGGCAGACCGCCCCCGAGAACCAACAGATCTCAGGACCGTCCCCTTGGGCTGCCGGCCGCGGACCAGGTTCAGGGCGACCGGAGTGTGCCCGCCGTGGATGGCAGGTCCCCGAGCCAGCGATGCCGTGGGTACACACGGGCGAGGAGACCGGCCAGTGTCGCGCGCTGAGCTGACGTCATGTGCGGGACGGTTGCGCCGAAGTCCACCTGGTCCTTGGGGCGCGCGTGCTTGGCCTTGAACAGCAGGACCAGTTCAGGCGCCAGGTAGGGGATGCCGTCCGGAGTGCGGTGGATGATCTCGCCGTACGGCAGCCGGATCGTCTCGTCGTGCCGACAGATCCAGGTCGTGCCGTCGTGGGGTTCGCGGAACACGTCGAGCAGATAGTTGCCGGTGGCCGGATCGCGCAGCCAGGTCTGGTGCGTCGCCGCCAGCACGTCGGGGGTGGCGTTCTCCCAGACCCGACCGCTGCCGACCGCGTCGAAGACGTATCCCGCGAAGCGGTCGCGGACCTCGGCGAAGCCCGCGGCGGGGACCGCGATCTCGATGTCCCCGTGCTCGCGGGTCCGCGCACCGCGAAACAGATCCAGCGCCCAGCCCGCGGCCACGCACCAGGGAGCGGTGACACCGGCCAAGCGCTGTGCGACCTCACTCGGGGTCCAGCAGGACGACCACCTGGCGTCGAGGGCATCGAGCTCGGCGGGCGACAGCTCGACGCCACCACTGGGAAGTTGCTCGCTCACCGGAGCGAATCTACCAACAGGACCGAAACGCTCACCGGGGTCCCTCCGGGCGGGTGGCCCCGGGATTCGCAACCACGGCGGCTCGCACCATGACGGTTCTCAAGACCGTTCCCTCAGGCCGCTCGGGCAACCCTTGTCCGTGCCGCCCACCTGCGATGCGTTGCCTATAGGCATCCAGCCACACGCGTTTCATGGAGGAGTTGGTCCACGCCGGGTCCACCCAGCGGAGCGAGGGCGGGATCGACCCTTGCAATCTGGCCTTACTTCTCGTCTACACAAGTCCCTGATCCACCCCTGCCGCTCCGAACAGAGGGAGACCCCGAGGTATGAAGCCAGCACCCGATGCCAGACCGAGCCAGTCGTACGAGTCTTCCCGCACCAGATCTCTCCAAGCTCCGCATCCCCATGAAAGACCCGATACGACGAGGAGTGCTGTCGCTGCTGCTCGTAGCCAGCGCGCGAGGGCCGGGCGCTGCTTCCCGGTCAGGTCCGAGGCCGCGTTGAGCATGACCAGGAGGCCGAAAGCCTGATAGGGCTCAATACTCCCGTCGCGAAGGGCATCACCCACCTCGCTGATCGTGATCAGCGCACCGGAGAACATGGCCAGCTTGACAGTTCCTGCGACTTTTCCCTGAAGCCTGCTCACTGCACCCAATGCCCTATTACTCCTACCCGCTGGTGTCTTGCACCAGCGCAAGCGCATCGTGACAACACACTCAAAAAGGCCCGGCCGCCGGTGAGGGATGTCCGAGGGCGGCGGGCCGGGCCTTCGGAAAAACTCTACTCAGACTCCGCGCCTGAAGCCCATCCGGAAAAGCCAAAACGGCGATAGGAATTCCCTTTCGCGACTCCCGTGGACCTAGCCACTCCACGACATTATCAACAGAGAGCAGTTTCCCACCTGTGCATCCGCATTGCGGCCTCCACTCAGACCTATGAGGAGTTCTCAGCAGAGCGATCGGTTTTCCCTCTCACCCGACTCACCCGGCACGCTACCCGCTTATCATGATCTTGGAGGTGGCTCGCTATGCGAACGGAACAGTTGGAGTACCTGGTGATGGTCACACGGCTGGGCTCTTTGCGCCGCGCCTCTGAGGAACTACACCTTTCTCAGCCAGCGCTGGGCGAGGCACTCCGCAAGTTGGAGCGCGAACTCGGCGTAGAGCTTCTGGAACGCCGACGTTCCGGGACGAAGATCAGTTCCGAAGGGCGCGAGCTGCTGCCGCACATCGCCGGGGTGCTGGACGCGGTCAATCGGCTCCTCCAGGCATCCGGCAAGCATCACCAAGCGAGCAGCAGGCTGCGCCTGGGCACGGTCAACGCGGCCACGGCCACGCTCCTCGCGCCAGCCATCCGTGAGTTCCGTGCCATCCATCCTTTGACACAGATAGAAGTGGTCGCGGACCGGCAGGCCGGCGTCCAACAGCACCTCTCCGAGGGCAGTTTCGACCTCGGGCTGATCAGCTACCTCGGGGACGACGACCCCCCACCCGGCCTTCACACCACAGAACTACTCCGCGGACGCCCGGTCGTCTGCGTCCGCCCAGACAGCCCGCTGGCGGCTCTCAACGCGGTGACCGTCACCGACCTACTCGCCCATCCGTTGATCGTGATGCGATCCGGCTATGCCATGCATCGCTACCTCCAGCGCCTCCTCGGAGGCAGAACCCCCTCCTCGTCGTACTCGACCGACGGCGCCGAAATGTGCAAGCTGATGGTGGCCGAGGGGCTCGGAGCCAGCGTGCTACCCGACTACAGCGTGCTCGAAGACCCCCTGGAACGCAGTGGCACGATCGTCCACCGCCCTCTGGCGGAGGACACCCCCGAACTCCGCGTAGTGATCCACCGACGCCATGCCCCGGCATCCCAGGCAGAACGAGACCTGTACTCCATACTTGTGCGACGGGCTGCGGAACGGAATACAAGCAGTCCTATCGATGAAGAACCACACCCGAGGGGCCCAGGTTCGGTGTAGAGACGAGCCTAGAGGCTTAGCTCGCTGCTCCGGCGACCTTTACGGCGCTCAATGTAGTTGATCACCAGGTTGGCCAGAGCAACCAGGAGTGCGGCTAGCAGCGCTGGCAGCCAAGGGTGTTCGACGTGGAGCCCAGGGGTGAAGGATTCTACGAACAATGCTCCCAGGAATGTCGTTGCTACGGAGATGGCCGCGTCCGCACCACGTTTCATTCTTCCGGACATAGCCATCAGACGCAGAGCTAGTCGCACAGGGATTACGAATAGACCTGCGAGCAGAAAATAGGGCAGACATAGAAGGACTGCCCAGACGAGAGAACTGGTGCTGTCAGCTTCGATCAAGCCGTTGGACAGAAGAACGACAGCCAGGACGCCTACCAGCATCGCCATGGCCAAGACGGCGAGGATGCCAAGCCCGAGGCCGGTTATACCGAGGGCAGCAGAGGCCTTCTCACGTGTTGACAGATCGGACCAGGTGGGTTCGCCATCGGGGCGCTGGGGCTCCACGGTGCACCTCCTTCATGCTGGCGAAGAGGGGGAGCGGGCGGCCCCCGGACTGACGGGTGCCGCCCGCGAAATCAGCAGTATCAGGCAGCGACCAACATAATGGCCATTGCGAGATCCTTGGCGATGTCTGCTGGAACGCCAGCCTTGACCAAGGCGATGGTCAGCGCGGTCTCGCTCCAGCTCTCAACGTCCTCGATCGCGTCGGCGACCTTGCCACCGTTGCGCTTGAGGAAGTCTCCGCTCTTCTTGTGGAGCTTGCCGACAATCTTGCCAGCCCACACACCGCCGTGACGCAGGCCGGCGACGATCAGCTTGCGAATGATCGTGCCCGACCCCAGGATCCGCTCGGCCGCCTTGCGGGAATCGGGATTCTCAAGCTGCTTCGCGTACTGCTCAAATTCGCGAATCTGGTTGGCATCCGTGCCGTCTGCCCGCATCCGGGCAATGAGGTCGCGGACATCGTCGGCGGTCGGCCACAGCGACTCCGCCGACTGCGAGGCCGCCGACAGGTTACGGTGAGCCTGGACTGCGCTTGCAGCTGGCGCAGCAACCCCGAAAGCTACAGCGGTCATTGCGGTAGCAGCGGCTATGCGGACGTGGTTCTGCTTCACGTACACTTCCCTTGTAAGCAGGAGGGAGAGGGCATACGGGTCGGCCGATTGGCGTGGAAACTGAACGGCCCTCGCCTCCTCTCCCCCTGTTCCTTTCCCAGGCTGGATCGCTTGCAGGCAACCAGGAAATCTTTTTCGCGCGCATCAGGCACGACCAGCTGGGCAGTTCGAACTCCGCGACGCGTACCGCGTAAAGCCTTAGGTGCTTTCCTGTCATTGATCGCCCCTTGCGTCGCTAGCGGAGTGTTTTCCTTGGTTGTATTTCGCTTGAGTGGAAGCCCTTCAAGTGTCGCCCCATATTGGGCCGTAGCTCCAGTTCGCCTTTCATTCCGCAATACCGCTGCAGCCAGAGGGGGGCTTCACCGGCACTTCGCAGCCTAGCCAGAGATTCGAATCGATTCCAGGAGGAATTTACGATATAGCGATAGGTATTCCCTCGCACTCCTCAATATCTGATGATGGGAAACCCCCGACGCGTCGTCCAGCTCGTGGGCGAGCAGTGGCGTCGCGTCGCTGGCTTGGGACTGGACGGTCGACGCAGAAGTGCAACCGATGGGGCATCTCGTCAAACTGACGCAAAAAGAGCCGAACGTGCGTCCCCTCCCCGATCAGTCTGCGATCCTGAAGACCGATCGAGAGGGGCCGCAGGTATGGAGTGGAAGACCCACGGTGAACGTGAGATCTACACCAACAAGTGGGTGAATCTGTGTCTGGTCGACGTCCAACAGCCTGATGGGCGCAGGTGGGAGTACCACGTCGTTCGCCTTCGGCACCTGGCCGTTGCCGCCGTGGTGAACGATCGGCAAGAGGTCCTGATGATGTGGCGGCATCGCTTCATCACGGACTCCTGGGCCTGGGAGTTGCCCATGGGCCTGGTCGAGGAGGGCGAGACCCCCGAGGAAGCGGCGGGTCGCGAAGTCCTGGAGGAGACCGGCTACCAGCCTGGCCCCATCAAGTCCCTGATCTACGCCGAGCCGGCCAACGGCATCACTGACTCGCAGCACCACGTCTTCCGCATCGACGGCGCCACCTACTCGGGACCGCCGACCGAGAAGAACGAGTCGGACCGCATCGAGTGGATCCCCCTCTCAGAGGTGCGCGGGATGATCGACCGCAAGGAGATCGTGAGCAGTGGATCGCTCGTCGGTCTGCTCTACCTGCTCATGGATGAATCGATCCGCTGACCGGCGGCAGAAGCGCCCGTAGCCGCGCCTCGAAGGCCAGGGCTACGGGCTCTTGCCTGTGCGGCGCCAACTGGTCTTAGAACTCCCGGAGATGGCCCGTCACCCGCTCCGACGCCACCGCGGATGCGGACTCCAGAGCCTGCGTGGCCGTGCGGCACGCCTGATCGAGCTTGCCCTGGTCCAGCTGCGTGCGTGCCAGCCAGAACGAGTGGAAGGCCCGGCCGCGCTGGTTGGCGTGGTTCTCCCGCCGCAACGCATCCGCGATCAGAGGTTCCGCCGTCGCCGCCTCGCCCAGTCGTCCGTGAGCGATGCCGGTGTCCACGATGAGCTTCGGCTCGTCGAAGTACGTCACCCATGACGGGTCGACATCGCCCGTCCGGATCGCCCCGAAGTGCCGGTGCGCCTCACCGATGGCCCGGTGCGTGGAGTCCCTGTTCCCGAGCGTGGCGTGCGCGAAGGCTTCTCGTATCGACAGCATCGACAGGACCCGTGGGGTGGTGCCCATCGCTGTTCGGGCCTGGTCCTGGGCGGCGGTCACGAACGCCAGGGAGTCCGCGGGCTTGTCCTGGTACGTCGCCTGCAAGCTCATGCAGGCCAGAACGTTGGCCATGGTCTGCCGGTCATTGATGTCCCTGGCCAGTTGCAGCGCCTCGGTGAAGTACGCGCGGGCCTGGTTGTACTGGCGGGCGTCGAAGTAGGTCCACCCGGCGAGCCGGGCCAACTCGGCCGCGACCGCGTACAGGCCGTTCTGGATGGAGGGCGGCCGGTTCTCCTTCAGGAGTCCGACCACGTACCGCAGCTGTCCGACGATGGCCGGCCTCAGCGCCTCGCCGCCATGCTGGTCGTCGCGCCGCCAGTAGTCCTGGATGGACGACTGGAATGCCTCAAGCGTGGCCGTGTTGAGAGTCGTCCTGGTGGTCAACGCCAAGATGCTGTCCACATCGGGACCTGGCAGAGCGGCGGGCCCGACCTTCGCCGCCTCCGGCTCTTGAGGCGCCTCGGGCTCGACGACTCCAAGGCGCCGCGGCGTCTCCCAGGGCCGCCGCGCGAGCCCCAGCATGTGTCCCGGGATCCGCAGGCCGTCCGAGATCCGCTCGACCACGTCCATGTGGAGCAACTGCCGCCGCCCGGCCATCACTTCGCCGACCCGGCTGGGCGTCAGGTCACATCTCCTGGCCAGCATCGAGGGGTAGATGCCCGCCCTGGCCTTCACCATCCGGAAGACCCGGGCGAAGTCCCGTACCCGGCACGCGTCGATCATCTCGGGATCGGTGAGCAGCCCCGCAGGGAGTTCCCGCGGACGGGACTGCTCGGTCATCGCGAAGCTCCCACGGACTACCCAACGTTTCTACCTGTCACCGATCGTGATGTTACCCAAGTTGGCTAATCACCTGGGCCTTTCAGCACGGTTGCCCAACTCGCGAAGCTCTGCGCATGGCGAACGAACAGATGCGACTGCTGGCCCGGGGTGGCCCTCCGGCTCGGAGCCAATGCGTTCCCCCCGCAAGGAGGAGGCGGAAGTGATCGACGACGTGGCTCTACCCAATGTCGGGGACCTCATGGTCGACAAGCGAACGGGCCAGGCGGGTGTGGTCATGGGGCATGAGGGTCCGTACATACAACTCCGGCCGCCGCGCGGGGGCCTGGAGTGGGACGTCCCGCCCGGCTCGCTCCGCCGTCCCACCCAGGCCGAGGAACTGAGCGCAAAGGTGTCCGTCGCCAATGGGCGGTGGGGACTGTGAGTACGCGCGCCGTGCTGCGGCATGAGACATGGACCCTCGAACCCGACCGCGAGCCCGACGCGGAGCCCGCGACGTACGCGATGCAGTGCGCTGTGGACGGCGAGACGTCACCGGCCGCCGTGGACTTCGCCGTGCCGCAGAAGTGGGTCCTCGAACACTGCGGCAAGCATCCGTCGCACCACAGCTACCGCGAGATCATCACGCGCCCTTGGCGGGCTTGGAGGCGAGCCTGATGCGCCGGACGATCGAACGGCCAGGGCAGAGTCGGCGGGGGCGGGTTACCGGACCCCACCGCCACCCTTCCTACGCCCCGCCCACCGCCGTCAGCAGCGCCAGCGGGGCCGCCGCCGAGCGGGACTCCAGGACGCACGAGTGCGGGTAGGGCACCGGCACCGGGTGCGCCGCCCTGTCGTAGCCCGCGAGGACCTCCGGGAGGCGGCCGTCCGCGGTGGCGGCCGCGGCGGCCAGGCCGCGGGCCACCGTGCGGGCCTCGTCGTGCAGGCCGTAGCGTGCCATGCCCAGCGCGATCAGCGCGTTGTCGTGCGGCCACACCGAGCCCCGGTGGTACGACAGGGGGTGGTAGGCGGGCTGACCGGACGCGACCGTCCGCACGCCCCAGCCCGAGAAGAAGTCCGGTTCCATCAGGCGCCGGCCCACCGTCTCGCCGTACTCCTTGTCGAGCAGCCCGGACCACAGCAGATGGCCCGCGTCCGAGGCGAGCGCGTCGACCTGGCGCCCCTCCCCGTCCAGGGCGAGCGCGGGGAAGCCCTGCTCCGCCATCCAGAAGTCCCGCTGGAAGCGGTCCCGCAGATCGGCGGCCGCCTGCGCCAGCAGATCGCCGTAGACCTTGTCGTCCCAGACGGTCCGCGCCAGCCAGGCGGTGCGCCGCAGGGCGTCGTACGCGTAGCCCTGCGCGCCCGCCGCCATCACCGGGCCGGTCGCCCCGGTGCCGTCGGCGGAGCAGATCGCGCCCGGCGAGTCCTTCCAGTTCTGGTTGGCGAGGCCGCCCTCGTCCGCGCGGTAGACGAGATAGCCGCGCGAGGTGAGCCCGCCGTGGTCCAGCATCCAGCCGACGGCGGCGCGGGCGGCGCCCGCCAGACGGCGGGCGGGGCCCGTGTCCCCCGTCTGTTCCGTGTACGCGCCGAGGAGCACCAGGAAGAGCGGGGTCGCGTCGACCGAGCCGTAGTAGCGCCCGAACGGCACCTGCCCGAAGTGCGCGAGCTCGCCGTGGCGCACCTCGTGGACGATCTTGCCGGGCTGGGCGACCGCGCCCTCGACGGCCTCGGTGGCCTGGGTCGCGGCGAGCGCGGGGAGCGTGTCGGCGGCCAGTCCCGGCAGATAGGGCAGCGCGAAGAGCGAGGTCAGCAGGGCGTCGCGGCCGAGCAGCGTGAGGAACCACGGCACGCCCGCGCCGGGCACGCTCAGCGCCTCGCCGTCGGGGCCGTGCGCGGGCACCCGCAGGACGGCGAGGTCCGCGAGGCCGCGCGTACAGGCGTCCGCGAGGTCGGGCCAGCCCGCGGGCAGCGTGACCCCGGCGGCGAAGTCCTGCTCGATGGCGTCGAGTTGCCGGACCGCCTCGGCCGGTCCTTCCGGCACGGGGACGTCGGGTGCGCCGTGCGGATGCGCGGCGGCACTCAGTGCCACCTGGGCGGCGCCGTGCGCGTCGAGCTCCAGCGTCCACACGAGACGGCGGGCGCCCGCACCGGTCTCCTCGACGCCGTCGGGCGGGGGCTCGGCCGTGACGGTCGTGCGCGAACACCACTCGCCGCGCCGGTAGGTGAACTCGACGCCGGTGACCCCCTCGCCGTCCCCGCCGTCGAGCGGCCGCCGGGACCGGACGGCGCCGCTCTTGGCGTACGTACGGTGGTCGGCGCGCAGCTCGAACTGGTCGGTGAAGTCGGCGTCCACGGTCAGCGCGAGCGTGACGCGGGTGGGCACGGGACGGTTGCTGACGACCCGTAAGGCCTCCAGGAACGCGCCCTCGGCGACCGCCTGTTCACGGAAGACCGTGTACGCGGGCGGCTCCTGGCGGGCGCCGCGCGGCACCAGGACGCAGCGGGCCGCGCCGGTGGCGGCGGGCGAGGTGTCCACGGGCGTGAGGACCTCGGGCACGACGCCGTCGACGGTGAGCTGCCAGCGGCTCAGGTGCCGCGCGTCCCGTACGAACAGGCCGTCCGGGCCCGCGCCCGTGCCCCGCACCGCGCCGACGCCGCTGATGTCACCGCCCACGCCCACGGCCGCGAACGTCCGTCCCCGCACCAGCAGTCGATGCCGATCACTCATGCCCACACCTCTCCCTCAGAGAGCCTGTCCCGCTCGCCGCGCCCACGCGTTCCGGCCCGGCCGTCGAGCAGCAGGTCCAGCGTGAGCGCGGCCGTCCAGCCGAAGCCGCGCGCCCCGCAGCCCCGGCCCGTGTACGGATCCACGTACTCGGCGAAGCCGCTCGCGCCCGCGACGTCGAGCAGCGTCTCCCGCAGCCCGTCCGCCCGCGCCGGCTCGCCGTGCAGCCGCAGACCCTTCTCCATCAGCCAGTTGGTGTTGAACCACGCCGGACCGCGCCAGTACCGGTGCGGGTCGAAGGCGGGTCCCGTCAGATCGTGGCTCGGCACGAGCAGTGCCGGGCCGCCGAGCCCGAAGTGCGGGCCGCACGCGGTGCGCACCAGGGCCGCCGCGATGTCGCGCGGCAGGGCGGGCAGCGCGAGCGGGACGAGCCCGGTGACGCCACGCTCGGGAATGAGGGCCCCGGGGCCCGGGGCGACGCGCGGATCATCGCGGCGGGCCCACGGATCACGACCGCCGGCGCGCGGATCACGGCTGTCGGCGCTCGGATCACGACCGTCGGCACGCGGATCACGACCGTCGGTGCTCGGATCACGACCGCCGGCGCGCGGATCACGGCTGTCGGCGCTCGGATCACGACCGTCGGCACGCGGATCGTGGCCGTCGGCGCGCGGATCGTGGCCGTCGGCGCGCAGGTCGCGGCAGAGGAAGATCCCCCGGTCCGGGTCCCAGAGCCGCTCCACGAGGGTCCGCGTCAGCGCCTCGGCCCGGTCCCGCCGCGCCCACGAGGCCCGCGCCATGGGGGCCGGGGCGTCCGCGGTGTCGGCCAGCTCGCCCTCGATCAGGGCCAGGGCGTGCTCCGACAGGATCAGCAGGGCGTTGAAGGCGGGGTCCTCGACGGCGAAGTCGCCGGGGCCCGTCGCGTCCGCGTAGCCGCGGTCGCGGTACTGCTGCGCGAGCCGCACGTACCGGCCGTAGTCGAGGTCGGTCGGCCGGTCCTCGGGGGCGCCGTGCTCCAGATCCGTACGCCGGAAGGCACCGGGCTCCGCGGGCCGCACCCGCCCCAACGGGGCGTCCCAGCAAGGGCTGTTGTCCATGCCCTGCTCCCAGGGGTGCACGACGGCGGCGAGCCCCGCGCCGCCCGCGTTCCTGGCCCGCAGCAGATAGCGGTGCCAGGCCGCGAGGCGCGGGCGGACGCGGGCGAGGAAGGAGCGGGCCCCGGAGAGTCCGGGGTCGGCGCGGTGCACCAGCCAGGCGGCGAGCGCGTGCACGGGCGGCTGCACGATGCCGGAGGTCTGTACGTCGCCGGGGGCGCCGGCCGCGCGGCCGGCG
>NZ_LIRJ01000277.1 GCF_001419745.1 Streptomyces silaceus
GCGCCCGAAGGGGCGCGGGGAACTGCGCGAGCAACCACACCCCACCCGCAGAGGAGCACCCCCAGAACACCCACAGAGCAGCCCAAAAGGCCCGCCCCACGAGGGCAAGGCCCCCGCCGAGGGGGGCCGAGCCCGGTGGTGGTCTCCCGGCCCGGGAGGGCTAGTGCGCGGCGGACTCCCAGTCCGCCCCCACCCCCACCGACACATCCAACGGCGCCCGCAGCGTCACCGCACCCGCCATCTCCTTGCGGACCAGCTCCTCCACCTTCGCGCGCTCCCCCGGCGCGATCTCCAGGACGATTTCGTCGTGGACCTGGAGCAGCATGCGGGAGTCGAGCTCCGCCTCGGTGAGCGCGCGGTGCACGTTCAACATGGCGATCTTGACGATGTCCGCGGCCGTGCCCTGGATCGGCGCGTTCAGCGCCATCCGCTCGGCCATCTCACGGCGCTGGCGGTTGTCGCTGTTGAGGTCGGGCAGATACCGGCGGCGCCCCAGCATCGTCTCCGTGTACCCCGTCGCGCGGGCCTCGTCGACGACGCGGCGCAGATAGTCCCGCACCCCGCCGAACCGCTCGAAGTACGTGTCCATCAGCGCACGCGCCTCGCCCGCGTCGATGTTCAGCTGCTGCGACAGGCCGAAGGCCGACAGGCCGTACGCCAAGCCGTACGACATGGCCTTGATCTTGCGCCGCATCTCCGCGTCGACGTCGGAGCCGTCCACGCCGAACACCTGCGAGGCGACCGTCGTGTGCAGGTCCTCGCCGGACGTGAACGCCTCGAGGAGTCCCTCGTCCTCGGAGAGGTGCGCCATCACGCGCAGTTCGATCTGGCTGTAGTCCGCGGTCATCAGGGACTCGAAGCCCTCGCCGACCACGAAGCCGCGGCGGATCGCCCGGCCCTCGTCCGTGCGGACCGGGATGTTCTGGAGGTTCGGGTCCGTGGAGGAGAGCCGGCCCGTCGCCGCCACCGTCTGGTTGAACGTGGTGTGGATGCGGCCGTCCGCGGCGATCGTCTTGATCAGACCCTCGACGGTCACCCGCAGCTTCGCCTGCTCGCGGTGGCGGAGCATGATGACCGGCAGCTCGTTCTCCGTCTGGGCGGCGAGCCAGGCCAGCGCGTCGGCGTCCGTGGTGTAACCGGTCTTCGTCTTCTTCGTCTTGGGGAGGTTCAGCTCGCCGAAGAGGACCTCCTGGAGCTGCTTGGGCGAGCCCAGGTTGAACTCGCGGCCCGCCGCCGCGTGCGCCTCCTTCACCGCCTGCTGCACCGCGCCCGCGAACTGCTGCTCCATGGACTCCAGGTGCGCGCGGTCGGCCGCGATGCCGTGCCGCTCCAAGCGGGCCAGGAGCGTGGACGTGGGCAGTTCGACGTCCGTCAGCAGGTCGCCCGCGCCGACTTCCAGGAGCTTGTCCCCGAAGGCCGCGCCGAGGTCGAGGATCGTACGGGCCTGCGCCATGAGCGACTCGGCCTCGGCCTGGTCGTCCTCCTCCGTACCGAAGGCGAGCTGGCCGTCGGCCGCCGACGCGGGCGCCAGCTCACGGCCCAGGTACTCCAGGGACAGCGCGTCCAGCGCGAAGGAGCGGCGGCCCGGCTTCACCAGGTACGCGGCGAGCGCCGTGTCCATGGTGACGCCGTCGACCGACCAGCCGTGCTCGGGGAAGACCCGCATCGCGCCCTTGGCGTTGTGCATGACCTTCGGCCGGGCCGGGTCGGCGATCCACGCCGCGAACGCGTTCTCGTCGGACTCGTCCAGGGTGGAGGGGTCGAACCACGCGGCCGCACCGCCCGCCGCGGCGAGCGCGACCTCGGTGACCGTGCCCGCACCCAGCTGCCAGGTGTCGACCGTGGCGACGCCGAGCACCGCCTTGCCGTGCTCGGCCAGCCACGGGGCGAGCTCGCCCGCACCGAGCACCGCGCCGTCCAGCTCGACGCCCGGCTCCGCGGGGACCTGCTCGGCCTCCTCTGCGCCCGGGTCGACGGCCAGGAGGCGCTCCCGCAGCGACGGGTTGCGGATCTCCAGGGTGTCCAGGACCATCGCGAGCGCCGTACGGTCGTACGCCGCGCGCTCCAACTCCTCGACGGTCCTGGGCAGTTCGACGTCGCGGACCATCTCCGTCAGACGGCGGTTGAGCTTCACCGACTCCAGGTGGTCGCGGAAGTTCTGCCCGGCCTTGCCCTTGACCTCCTCGGCGCGCTCCACGAGGTCGGCGAACGAACCGAACTGGTTGATCCACTTCGCGGCGGTCTTCTCGCCGACACCGGGGATGCCGGGGAGGTTGTCCGACGGGTCGCCGCGCAGCGCCGCGAAGTCGGGGTACTGGCTCGGGGTCAGGCCGTACTTCTCCTGGACCTTCTCCGGCGTGAAGCGCGTCAGCTCCGAGACGCCCTTCGTCGGGTACAGCACCGTCACGTGGTCGGTGATCAGCTGGAAGGAGTCGCGGTCGCCGGTGACGATCAGGACCTCGAAGCCGGCCGCCTCCGCCTGCGTGGCCAGGGTGGCGATGACGTCGTCCGCCTCGAAGCCGTCGACCGCGAAGCGCACCGCGTGCATCGCGTCGAGCATCTCGCCGATCAGCTCGACCTGCCCCTTGAACTCGTCCGGGGTCTTGGAGCGGTTCGCCTTGTACTCGGGGAACTCCTCGGAGCGCCACGTCTTGCGCGAGACGTCGAACGCCACCGCGAAGTGCGTGGGCGCCTCGTCGCGCAGCGTGTTCGCCAGCATCGACGCGAAGCCGTAGATCGCGTTCGTCGGCTGGCCCGTCGCCGTCGTGAAATTCTCCGCGGGCAGCGCGAAGAACGCCCGGTACGCCAGGGAGTGCCCGTCCATGAGGAGCAGCCGCGGGCGCTGCTCGCCGCCCGCCCCGGGGGCCTTCGTCGCCGCGGTCTCGGACTTCTTCTTCGATGCTGTTTCTGCCACGTCCCCGATCCTGCCACGCCCCACTGACAGTCCGGCCCCGCCCGACCCCTGAGCCGGGCAGTGTCACCGGTGCGTGGGAGGATCGGAGACGTAGCTCACGCAGGTGCTCGAAGGGGAGCCGACCATGGCAAGCAAGCCGCCCAAGGGTGATCCGGTCCAGGACGCGCCGCAGGTCGCGGAAGTGCAGCACGCGGCGGCGGGCCTGCCCGCGATCGGTCACACCCTGCGGATCGCGCAGCAGCAGATGGGCGTGCGCCGCACCGCGCTGACCCTGCTGCGCGTCAATCAGAAGGACGGGTTCGACTGCCCCGGCTGCGCCTGGCCCGAGCCGGACCACCGCCACAAGGCGGAGTTCTGCGAGAACGGCGCGAAGGCGGTCGCCGAGGAAGCCACCCTGCGCCGCGTCACGCCCGACTTCTTCGCCGCGCACCCGGTCGCCGACCTGGCCACCCGCAGCGGGTACTGGCTGGGCCAGCAGGGCCGCCTCACCCACCCCATGTACCTGGCGGACGGCGCCGAGCGCTATGAACCGGTCTCCTGGGAGCGGGCCTTCGACATCATCGCCGAGGAGATCACGGCCCTCGACTCCCCCGACGAGTCCGTCTTCTACACCTCGGGCCGCACCAGCAACGAAGCGGCGTTCCTCTACCAGCTGTTCGCCCGCGAGCTCGGCACGAACAACCTGCCCGACTGCTCGAACATGTGCCACGAGTCGTCCGGCTCCGCACTGACCGAGACGATCGGCATCGGCAAGGGCAGCGTCCTGCTCGACGACCTCTACAAGGCGGACCTGATCATCGTCGCCGGGCAGAACCCGGGCACGAACCACCCGCGCATGCTCTCCGCCCTGGAGAAGGCCAAGAACAACGGCGCGCGGATCATCACGGTCAACCCGCTGCCCGAGGCCGGACTGGAGCGCTTCAAGAACCCGCAGACCCCGCAGGGCATGCTCAAGGGCACCGCCCTGACCGACCTCTTCCTGCAGATCCGCCTCGGCGGCGACCAGGCCCTCTTCCGCCTCCTGAACAAGCTGATCCTGGAGACGGACGGCGCGGTGGACGAGGACTTCGTCCGCGAACACACCCACGGCTATGAGGAGTTCGTCGCGGCGGCCCGCGCCGCCGACTGGGACGAGACCCTCACGGCGACGGGCCTGGAGCGCGAGACGATCGAAGAGGCGCTGCGCATGGTGCTCGCCTCCCGGCGCACCGTCGTGTGCTGGGCGATGGGGCTGACCCAGCACAAGCACGCGGTGCCCACCATCCGCGAGGTCGTCAACTTCCTGCTGCTGCGCGGCAACATCGGGCGGCCCGGCGCGGGCGTCTGCCCGGTGCGCGGCCACTCCAATGTGCAGGGCGACCGCACGATGGGCATCTTCGAGCGGCCCGCGCCCGCGTTCCTGGACGCCCTGGAGAAGGAGTTCGGCTTCGCGCCGCCCCGCGAGCACGGCCTGGACGTCGTCCGCGCCATCCGGGCGCTGCGCGACGGCGAGGCGAAGGTGTTCTTCGCGATGGGCGGCAACTTCGTCTCCGCCTCTCCCGACACGGACGTCACCGAGGCCGCGATGCGCCGCGCCCGCCTGACGGTGCACGTCTCGACGAAGCTGAACCGCTCGCACGTCGTCACGGGCGCCCGCGCCCTGATCCTGCCGACGCTCGGGCGCACCGAGCGCGATGTGCAGATCTCCCCGGACGGGAAGAGCGCCGAGCAGTTCGTCACCGTCGAGGACTCCATGGGCATGGTGCACGCCTCGCGGGGCCGTCTGGCGCCCGCGAGCAAGCAGCTGCTGTCCGAGCCCGCCATCGTGTGCCGCCTCGCGCGCCGCGTCCTCGGCAGCGCTTCCCGTACGCCGTGGGAGGAGTTCGAGAAGGACTACGCGACCGTGCGCGACCGCATCGCGCGCGTGATCCCCGGCTTCGAGGACTTCAACGCGAAGGTGGCCCGCCCCGGCGGCTTCGCCCTGCCGCACGCCCCGCGCGACGAGCGCCGCTTCCCCACCGCCACCGGCAAGGCCAACTTCACGGCGGCCCCCGTCGAGTACCCGGCCCTGCCGAAGGGCCGGCTCCTGTTGCAGACCCTGCGCTCGCACGACCAGTACAACACCACGATCTATGGCCTGGACGACCGCTACCGCGGCATCAGGAACGGCCGCCGCGTGGTCCTGGTCCACCCCGAGGACGCCGCCGGGCTCGGTCTCGCCGACGGGTCGTACGCCGACCTCGTCAGCGAGTGGCAGGACGGCGTGGAGCGCCGCGCCGCGGGCTTCCGGGTCGTGCACTACCCGACGGCCCGGGGCTGCGCCGCCGCGTACTACCCGGAGACGAACGTCCTGGTGCCGCTGGACGCCACCGCCGACACCAGCAACACCCCTGCCAGCAAGTCCGTCGTCGTACGCCTGGAACAATCGGCGACCGACTGAGCGTTTGCTCAGCGACAAGCGGACGACGAACGATCGGAGCCGGGCCCCATGGGTGAGCAGCACAGCGTGAAGTTCCCGCAGGAGGTCATCGACGAGTACGCCTCGCTCGGTGTCGACCTGCCCGCCCTGTTCTCCGCGGGGCACCTCGGCACCCGCATGGGCGTGCAGATCCTGGAGGCCTCGGCGGAGCGCGTCGTCGGCACCATGCCGGTCGAGGGCAACACCCAGCCCTATGGCCTGCTGCACGGCGGCGCCTCCGCCGTCCTCGCCGAGACCCTCGGCTCGGTGGGCGCGATGCTGCACGGCGGCATCACCAAGCTCGCCGTCGGCGTCGACCTGAACTGCACGCACCACCGCGGCGCCCGCTCCGGCCTGGTCACCGGCGTGGCCACGCCGGTGCACCGGGGCCGCTCCACGGCGACGTACGAGATCGCGATCAGCGACGAGCAGGGCAAGCGGGTGTGCAGCGCGCGCCTGACGTGCATGCTGCGGGACGCCCCGGCGGGCGGCGGGGCCACCGACGGCGCGGCCGGCTAGCCCCGGCCCGGGAGCGGCGGCGCCCCGCGCGGATCGGCGGGATCCGCCGCTGATCCCACCCGGCGAGCGCACACACATTGTCGGAGCGTGACGCTCCGGTCTAGCGTCGGTGCATGAGGCACCGGATACGGCTCTGTGCGCTCGCCCTCGCCCTCCCCCTGACGCTCGCCACCGCCGCCTGCGGGGACTCGGGGACCCCGGACGCCACCGGCACCACCACCTCCCCCACGGCCTCCCCCGACAC
>NZ_LIRJ01000278.1 GCF_001419745.1 Streptomyces silaceus
GCACAGCCCACGGTGCCGGGCGGCGATGGAGGTGGCTCCAGCCCCGACGCAGCCGGACCGCGCCGAGGCCAGGCCCGGCCAGGCCCGGCCAGGCCCCCGTCCGGGTGGCCCCGGCGTGCAGGGGAGAGCCCGCGCTGAAAGGCTCGGGACATGCGAGTGGCGCTGGCGCAGACCGACTGCGCACTGGGAGACGTCGAGGCGAACCTCGACACCGCACGGGAACAGACGAAGCGCGCCGCCACCCAGGGCGCCGACCTCGTCGTGTTCCCGGAACTCAGCCTCCACGGCTACCACCTCGGCGCCCTGGAGAGGGACACCTCCCTCACCACGGACGACCCCAGACTCCTCGCCCTCACCACCCCCGACGGCCCCGACGTCCTCGTGGGCCTCCACGAGCACACCAGCCTCCGCGCGTACAACACCTCGGCGTATTACTCGGGAGGGCGGCTCCACCACGCCCACCGCAAGCTCTACCTCCCCAACTACCTCGCGTGGGAGGAGCGCAAGCACGTCAGCCCCGGCCAGCACCTCCGCGCGTACGACCTCCCCGGAGACCACGGCCGCGCCGCCACCCTGGTGTGCAACGACGCCTGGCAGCCGGTCCTGCCCTGGCTCGCCGTGCAGGACGGCGCCGAGGTCATCGTCGTACCGACGAACAGCGCGGCCAGCCTCGACCCGGAGGCCATGGACACCGGCCTGTATTGGGACACGCTGCTCTCGTACACCGCCCGCATGCTCCAGTGCTGGGTCGTCTTCGTGAACCGCGTCGGCAACGAGAACGGCGCCTCGTTCTGGGGCGGTTCCCGCGTCGTCGACCCGCGCGGCGCGGTCGTCGCGCAGGCGCCGAAGTGGGAGCCCGGCCTGGTGACGGTCGACATCGACGTACACGAGGCCCGCCGCAGCCGTCGCGCCGTCCCGCTGGTCGCCGAGGCCCGCCTCGGTCTGATCGAGCGCGAGGTGCGGCGCCTGATCGACGAGGGCGGCGACAGCTGACGGACGGCGTGGTCAGCGGGCGGCCGGCGGTGGCTCCACGCGGCCCAGCCACGTCGTCAGGAGCGACTCCAGCTGCTCCGCCTCGCCGGGCGTGAGCGCGTCCAGCAGACGGCGTTCGTTGCGCATGTGCTCCGTGAAGGCCCTGTCGATCAGCTCCCGGCCCGCCGCCGTGAGGCCGACGACCCGGCCGCGCCCGTCGCCCGCCGCGCGGCGGCGCGTGACGAGCCCCGCGCGTTCGAGGCGGTCGACGCGCTTGGTCATCGCGCCGGTCGTGACCATGGTGTGCGCGGCCAGCTCCCCGGGCGCCCGTTCGTACGGCTCGCCCGCGCGCCGCAGCGCCGCGAGGACGTCGAACTCGCCCTCGCTCAGCCCGAACCGCCGGTAGACGACGCAGAGTTCCTCGGTGAGCAGCGCGCCGAGCCGGTGGAGCCGCCCGATGGCGCCCTGCGGCGTCACGTCGACGTCGGGGCGCTCGCGGGCCCACTCGGCCTGGATGCGGGCGACGTGGTCGAGAGGGGCGGGGTCGGTCATGGGTTCACTTTAGCTTCCGAGGAAGGCATAGTGGCTTCCATGGAAGCTATCCCGGGTGCCGCCCCGCGCTGGGTGCTGCTCACGGCCGTCGCCCCCGTGGCCTGGGGCACGAACTACTACGTCACGCACGAGTTCCTTCCCGCCGGGAGCCCCCTCTACGGCGCGGCGATCAGGGCCCTGCCCGCCGGGCTGCTGCTCTGGGCCGTCGCCCGGCGCCGCCCGCACGGCTCCTGGTGGTGGAAGTCCCTGGTCCTCGGCGTCCTCAACATGGGCGGCTTCTTCACCCTCGTCTACGTCGCCGCCCAACTGCTCCCGACGAGCCTGGCGTCGACCGTCATGGCGACCTCGCCGCTGGTCATGATGGTGATCGCCTGGCCGCTGCTCGCCGAGCGGCCCCGGCCCGCCCCTCTGGCGGGCGCGGCCGTGGGGCTCGGCGGCGTCTGTCTGATGCTGCTCGGCGGCGCGGTCACGGCCGACGCCGCCGGCGTGCTCGCGTCGGCCGCCGCGATGCTCATGTCCTCGCTCGGCTACATCCTCGCCAAGCGCTGGAGCTCCGAGGTCCCGGTGCTCGCCTCGACGGCCTGGCAACTCGTCGCCGGTGGCCTGGTGCTGATCCCGGCCGCCGTCGTGGTGGAGGGAGCGCCACCCGCCCTCGACGGCCCGGCCGCCCTCGCCTTCGCCTATGTCGCGGTGGTGGCGACGGCCCTGGCGTTCGCCGCCTGGTTCGCGGGCCTGCGCCACCTGCCCGCCGGGACGGTGGGCCTGGTCGGACTGCTCAACCCGGTGACCGGCGTCCTGCTCGGCACCCTCCTCGCCGCCGAGTCGCTCACCGCGCGCCAGTTCCTCGGGCTCGCCCTGGTCCTGGCCGGGATCCTGCTGGGCCGCCCGCGCCCGGCGGCCCGGCGCCCCGGCCTCACCCCCTTCGTACGCCCACGACGGCGGCGCCCGCCGCCACCACCGCGCACACCCCCGCCCCCGCACCGAGCGCGTCCCACGGCACCGACACGCCCGCGGGAGCCGACAGCCGCGCCAGACCGGCGGACAGACCGCCCAGGTTGACCGCCGTCACGGCGAGGCCGAGCAGCGCGCCCGCCGCCACCGCCACCAGCGCCTCCCCGGCGACGACCAGCCGCACCTGGCCGCGCGTGGCGCCCGCGAGCCGCAGCGAACGCAGCTCCGCGCCGCGCACGGAGGCGGCCATCAGGAGCGTGCTCGCGAGCGAAATGCCGGTATAGACAAGGGAGATGGCGAGGAGCATCAGCAGGCCGAGGCGCGTCTGGGCCTTGGTCCGCGGGTGCGTCGCGGCCAGCCACTGCTCGGCCGGGCGGACCTCCCCGCCGCTGCGGGCCGCCAGCGCGGCGGACGCGGCCTCGGCCTCGGCCTCGGCGGAGCCCGGCTCCAGGGTGACGTCGATGCGGTCCAGCGGCGCAGCCGGGGCGTTCGCCGTCGTGACGTACGCGCCGTTGTCCCCGGTCCCGAGCGCCAGGACCGCCGCGATCCGCAGCCGCGCCCGCCGCCCGTCGCCGAGCCACACGTCGACGTGCTCGCCGACCCGGTGCTTCTCCCACTCCTCGTTGACCACGATCGACCGGTCGTCCAGGTCGCGCACGTCGCCCGCGACCACCGGCAGCCGCGACGTCGCCGTCAGCGCCGCCGGATCGCGCACCGCGCGCGCCTCGGACCGGACGAGGGCGCTGCCCTCCTCGCGTACGTAGACGGCGGTGGCGGCGGAGGCCGAGACGGCCGCGGCGCCCGGTACATCCCGCACCCGCACGTCCTTCAAGTCCTCGCCAGTGACCACGAGTTGGGCCTGTGTACGGTCACGGGCCTCCGTCGCCTTCGCCTCGCCGACCGTCTGCGCCGAGCCGAGCAGGCTGCCCGCGAGGGCGACGGTGACCAGGACGGGGGCCGCGACGGCGGCGGTGCGGCGCACGGAGGCGGTGGCGTTCTCGCGGACGAGGAGGCCGATGGCGCCGGGCAGCCGGAAGGCGCGGACGACGGGACGTACGAGCACGGGGGCGAGCGCGGCGGCCGCGGTGATCAGGATCATCGGCTGGGTCGTGTACGTCTTGCGCTTCATCAGGGCGGACGGGTCCGTGCCCAGCGTCCACAGGAGCAGCCCGATCCCGCAGGCCAGCAGCGCCGCCCCCACGAGGCGCCTGCTCCACGGCATGACGTCGCCGTCCACGGACGCGTCGCGCAGCGCCGCGACCGGGCCGATGCGCCCGGCCCGCCGCGAGGCGGCCCAGGCCCCGGCGAAGGAGACGGACATCCCGGTCCAGAAGGCCAGTTGGAAGGGCCACGAGAGCCAGTCGCCCGCCGCCACCGTGAACCACGGCGGGGCGACGTCCGCCGCCACCAGCGCCTCGGCCAGCCGCGGCCCGCCCCACGCCCCGAGCGCGCACCCGGCGGCGGAGGCCGTGAGACCCACCGCGAGGGCCTCGCCGAGGAGTTGGCCGCGCACCTGGCCCGGCGTCGCGCCCGCCATCCGCAGCAGCCCGAACTCCCGCCGCCGCAGCGCCACGACGAACGCGAACGTCGACGCGGTGACGAACACCGACACGAAGGCGGCCACCCCGCCGGCCGTGCCGAGGAAGGAGTTCACGGCCACCAGCGCCTCGGCGTCGTCGCCCGCGCCGGGGTCGGCGAGGCGCCGCTCGTCGCCGGTGAGCACCCGGGCCCGGTCGCCGACGACCTCGCGCACGTCGCGGGCGGGGGCGTCGACCCCGACGGCGTCCCGCGCGTCCCCGTCGAGGCGGACGGGGCCGAGCCGTCGGAGGTCGCGCAGGAGTTCGATGTCCACAGGGTGTGGATGAGCGAGCGGCTTCGATACGTACGTGGAGGACGGCCCGCGCTCGACCGGTACGGTCAGCCGGTCCTGGCCCAGCACGACCACGGGCGAACCGGCGAACCGCACGGGCGCCCGGTCCGGGGCCGACAGGCTCGCGTCGAGCCCGAGACCCATGGCGGCGGTCAGCCCGACGCCGAGGGCGACGGCCACGAAGGCGCCGACGAGGCTGGTCCACCGCGTGCGCAGGGAGGCGAGGAGGATCATCGGGACACCCGCTCCCGGACTTCCAGTTCCGCCATGACCGCGGCGACCTCGCCGGCGTCCGGCGCGACCGACTCGCGGGCCACGCGGCCGTCGACGAGGAACACCACGCGGTCCGCGTGCGAGGCGGCGACGGGGTCGTGGGTGACCATGACGACGGTCTGCTCCTCGCGGTCCACCAACCCCCGCAGCAGCGTGAGGACATGCCTGCTGCTTCCCGTGTCCAGGGCGCCGGTCGGCTCGTCGCCGAACAGGACGGCGGGGCGGGTGACGAGGGCCCTCGCGAGGGCGACGCGCTGCTGCTGGCCGCCGGAGAGTTCGCCGGGGCGGTGGTGGGCGCGGTCGGCGAGGCCGACGCGGGCGAGGGCGTCGTGGATCTCCGTCCGGGCGGGGCGGCGGCCTGCCAGGCGCAGGGGGAGGGCGACGTTCTGCGCGGCGGTGAGGGAGGGCATCAGGTTGAACGCCTGGAAGACGAAGCCGATGTGGTCCCTGCGCAGGCGCGTCAGGCGGCGCTCGCTCAGTCCCGTCAGTTCGGTGCCGGCGATCTCCACGGTGCCGGAGGTCGGTCTGTCCAGGCCGGCGGCGCAGTGCAGGAGGGTGGACTTGCCGGAGCCCGAGGGGCCCATGACGGCGAGGAACTCCCCTCGTCCGACGTCCAGGTCGACGGCGTCGAGGGCGAGGAGGTCCCGGTAGCGGCGGCTTACTTCGCGGAGGCGTACGGCAACGGTTCGGCTCATGCCCCCACCCAATCGCCGGTCCCCCCCACGAAACACGCCCCCTGCTGGGCGTCCAGGGGTATGCCTACCCCTACCTTCCGACCCGCCCCTGCACCGGGCCGGGGCCTCCTCGACCTCCCGGCACGGTCCGGCTGCGCCGGGGCTGGGGCCACACTTATCGCCGCCCGGCACCGTGGGCTGTGCCCACCCTTCCCCAAGCTCTCGGCTCCGCTCGAGCAGGGGATGCCCCACTCGCCCTGCGGAACGCCTGCCCACAGCGGAGCGGCACGGTCCCGCC
>NZ_LIRJ01000279.1 GCF_001419745.1 Streptomyces silaceus
ACCCTCGACTACGCCTCACGGCGCCAACTGGCCCGCGCCCAGGCCCTGTTGTCCCTCGGGCGGTACGACCACGCCATCCAGGCGGCGCACATCGCCTGGCAGGACGCGGCGACCAGGCCGGCCGGGGCCGACATGCTGGACGCGATGATCGACGTGCACTGCGCGGCCGCGATGGCCGACATGGCGCCGGAGCACTTCGCCGACGCCGAGCGGTGGCTCAACTGCGCGTACAGCCACGACCCGACGAACGTGCGCGTGCGCGGACTGCTCGCCGAGCGGACCTACCGGCACGCCGTGGAACTGGACCGGCGCGGGCAGCGGGATGAGGCGATTGAGGCCCTCGGGAAGTGTCTGACGTGGGATCCTGAACACGCCGACGCCGAGGCGCTGTTGAGGCGTTTGAACCGTGACGGCAGGAACCGGCGCGGCAGGGGTGACGTCCTCGGGTAGAGGACCCGCGACCCGCCCCACGAGCCGCGCCGCAAGCCAGGGAGGGAACCCGTTTGACGCCCGCACAACTGCTCGACAAGGCCTCGGTGGTCAAGGAGTTGCGGCGGCTCGCGGCCCTGCCCGAGCTGTCGCCGCGCGCCGCCGAACTGAAGGCACTGGAGCAGGACCTCTCCGCCACGACCCGGCTCGACTCCTGGGCCGAGGTCGACCTCGTGCAGGCCTATGTACGCCCGGAGAGCGTGCGCGCGTCGGCCGCCGTGCAGAAGACGGGGCGGCACGACCGGCTCCTGGAGGCGGCCCTCGGGGTGCTCGTCTTCATCCCCCTCCTGATCACCTGGTACGGGCTGCGGGAGGCCGTGCGCGCGTACGGGGAGCTGGCCGAGGAGGACCGCAAGCAGGCCACGCGCCCCTTCCTCCAGCTGTGGCAGTCCGGCTTCGGCGGCCATCTGTCGTCGTTCGGCCGCTTCGAGAACGTGGCCCTGATGGCCGTCCTCCTGATCGCCCTGCTCGTGGCGCTCTCGGTGTGGCACGCGCGCGTGCGGGTGCGCGGCGAGCACGACGAGGAGGCTCAGGAGGCGGCCCGCGAGCGGGTGCTCGCGGAGCTGGCGTCGGTGCTCACGCGCACCCAGATGCTGCTCGCGCCGTTCCGCAGCGCGTCGCCGCTGCAGTTCACGGCGGAGCTGACGAAGGCCGCGCAGAAGATGCAGCTCCTGACGAACAAGGCGGAGCAGAGCCACAAGGCGCTGTCGGGCGCGACGGCCTCGGTGAACCAGGCCACCGACGCGCTCAAGCAGGCGGCGCTCGCCCTCAGCAAGGAGGTGCCGAAGCTCGGCGACGCGGCGACCCGCATCGACACGACCCTGCGCGACGGCACCGCGCAGACCGCCAAGGCCGGGCAGGCCAACGCGGCCGCGGCCCGGGGCATCGCCGACCACGTCAAGTCGGCGGGCGCCACGGTCGAGGCGTCCCTCAAGGCGCTGGTCGCGGCCCAGCAGTCGCTGGTCGCGAAGTCCGAGTCGGTGGCCAAGGCGACCGAACAGGCCTCGCAGGCCCTGGTGTCGAGCACGGGCCGCACGGGCGACGCGGTCGACGGCATGCGCGAGGCCACCGAGCGCTGGGACGCGGCGGCGGCCCACTGGCAGGACGCGGCGGCCCGCCTCGACGCCCGCATGGACTCGCTCGCGGGCGCGCTGCCGTCACTGTCGCTCGGGTCATCGCAGGGCGGGACGTACGGGTCGTCGCAGAGCGGTTCGTACGGGGCGTCCCAGGGCGGGTCATACGGGTCGCAGAGCGGGGCGTACGGGACGCAGGGCGGTTCATACGGGACGCAGGCCGGTACGTACGGATCGCAGAGCGGGGCGTACGGCTCCACCACCAACGGGTCCACGTACGGCGCGTACGGAAGCGGCGGTGCCACGAACGGCCGCCCGGACAGCGGGAGTTCCACCGCCACCACGCCGAGTGCCTTCCCCGCGCCCGGCCGTCCCACCGACCCACCGCTCGACCCGCCGCTCGACCCGACGCCCGATGCCGCGCCCGACCGGCCACTCGACCCGACGCCCGACGCTCCCCTGGACGCGCCGACGACGCGTCTGCCCCCGCCCGCGCCCCGGGACGGAGGCGCCGCGTGACGCGTTGGCGGCCCGGCCGGCGTGCCGGACGGCTCGGGGTGGTCGTCCTCGCGGGGTGGCTCTTCGCCGATCTGCTGCTCGTGCTCGCGCTGGTGTCCATGGCGGACCGGCCCGACCCGATGCTCGACGACCCTCCCGGCCCCACTCCCTCGAAGGGGAGTTCACCCACGCACAAGCCGACGGGACCGCGCTCCGTGGACCGCCACCCCCAGGAGTTCCGGGTCTCGGGCGACGACAAGGGCAAGCTCGTGAAACAGATCTCCAAGGGGACGGGCAAGTGGTCGGGCCGCGAGGCCGCGCTCGTGCTCACCTTCGGCGGCGGCCCGAACGGCACGGTCTACGCCCACCGCGTCAACGGCCTGCTCGGCAAGGGCCGTCCGGACATGTTCACCAAGAAGACGGCGACGGACGACTTCCACAACCTCGGCAAGAGCCCGGAGACCGCAGTCGTCCGCGTGTACTTCTACACGGCCCCGGACGACTGAGCCATGGCGGACCTGCGCCCCGGCGAGCACCCGAAGACGAGCGGCCGCCGGCACCCGCTGCCCGCGCTGCCGCGCTCCCCCGCCATGCGCGGCTACGTGGAGCTGCGCGAGGCACTGCGCGCGGCGAAGTTCCGGCACGCGGCGGACGCCCTGCGCGCACCGGCCCCGGCCGCCGCGACGAACACGGTCTTCGGGACGCTCCCCAAGGCCACCACCGACGACGGCTTCCGGGTCCTCGACGGGCTCTGGTTCCCGGGCCGCGGCGGCATCTGGCAGCGCGTCGACCTGCCGTTCGTGCGGCAGGCGCGCGGCCGGTGGCTGTCCTCATCGGATCCGCGCGCCGACACGGCGGCCGCCCTGGTCGACATCCTGGAGACCGTCCTGCGGGACGACGCGATGGGCCTGCGCCGGCTGGTCCTGTGGGAGGTGTGCTGCCTGCTGAGGGACGGCGGCGACCGCCCCGCCGAGAGCGATGCCGTCGCGCTCGGCGTGCACCGCGCCGAGGCGGCACCGCTCGCCTCCGCCGTGGCCGCCGGGTTCCCCGCCGCGGGGCCCGCCCGGCATGCCGCCGAGACCCTCAACGACGTGTGGCCCGGGGTGCGGCTGCGCGCGGCGGAACAGGTCGTGGCACGGCTCCCGCACGGCTCCGGCTACCCCGACGGGCCCGACGACCACCGGCTGGCCCGGCTCGTCGACGGCGTCCGCGCGCGGGCCGCCGAGGTCGCGCGGCTCACGGACGAGGGCACCGCGGCGGAGGCGACGGGCGCGCTGCGCACCGCGTCCGCCGCCTGGCTCGGCGCGCTCCGCCTGGCCAGGGACGACGCGGACGCCCAGACGGGCCTGCTGCGGGTGGCCGCGCTCCTCGCCGACGATCCCTTCGCGCCCGCCGACGCGCGGGTGACGGCCGCGCCCGACGAGCACACGGTGCGGCTGTCGTGGTGCGCGCCCCCGCGCGGCGGCGCCGACGTGTCGTACCGCGTGCTGCGCTTCCCCGACGGCGCCCCGCGGCTCGCGGTCGAGACGGTGGCGGGCGAGCGGGGGCTCGGCGCCGTGGACCCGGACGCGCCCGTGGGCCGTGCCCTGCGGTACGCGGTCGTCCCGCTGCGCGGGGACCGTGTCGCCGGGGTGCCGCGCGTCACCGCGCCGGTGCTGCTCACCCCGGTCGTGACCCGGCTGCGCGCCACCGTGGTGCCCGGCGGGCTGCGGCTGGACTGGCGGCCCGACCCGGCGGCGGCCGAGGTGCGGGTGACGCGCTCGTGGTCCGAGGTGGACACCGCCGGGTGGGGCGAGGCGTCGCTGGTGCGGGTGCCGTGCGCACACGACGGCGTGCTCGACGTGCCGCTCGCCCCGGGAACGTACACGTACGAAGTGCGGTGCGGCTACCGGGATCCGGACGGTGACCTGGTGTGGTCGCGCGGGGTCACCGTCGCCGCGCACGCCGAGCGGTGGCCCTCGCCCGTCGAGGAGCTCTCCGTGCGCCGCCACGAGGACGGCGAGCGGGTGACCATCGCGTGGCGGCCGCCCGCCCTCGGCGACGGGGTGCTGCTGCCCTGGACGGCGGGGCCGGTCGCGCCGGGCACGGACGTCTCCGGCCTGGTGGGCCGCGCCGACCGGATCCCGGCGACCGTCGTCGGCGCCGAGTCGCGCGCCGAACTGACGCCGCCGCCCGAGCGGCGGATGCGGGTGACGGCGGTGAGCGTGCTGGGCGAGCGGGCGGTGTCCGGGCCGAGCGTCGTCATCGAACACCCGTCGCCCATAAGGGATCTGACGGTGCGCCGGGTCGCGGCGGACCGTGCCGAGCTGTTCTTCGCCTGGCCGGAGCCCGCGGTCCTGGTGCGGGTCACGTGGAGCGACGGGCACCGCGGGGGCGAGCAGCGCGTGGCGCGCAGCGCGCACCGGGCGGGGCAGGCGCTGCGGTTGCCCGTGTCCGCGGAGGAGTGCGTGATCACCGCGGTGCCCGAGCCCCGCCCCGACGCGGTCGCGATCCCCACGGAACCGGCCCGCGCACTCCTCCCCGCCGCGCCTGG
>NZ_LIRJ01000028.1 GCF_001419745.1 Streptomyces silaceus
CAGGTGCGGCCCCTGCTGCCCGGGGCGCCCGGCTGCGCGGTGCTGGTGACGAGCCGCTCGCGGACCATCGCGCTGCCCGGCGCGCGCCTGGTCGACGTCGAGATGATGGACGAGACGCAGGCGCTCGGGCTGCTGTCCGCGATGGTGGGCCCCGACCGCGTCGCCGCCGAACCGGCCTCCGCCGCCGAACTGGTCGCCCTCTGCGGCGGGCTGCCCCTCGCGGTCCGCATCGCCGCTGCGCGCCTGGCCGCGCGCCCCGGCCGTTCCGTCGCCGACCTCGCGGTCCGGCTGCGCGACGAGCACCGCAGGCTGGACGAGCTGCGGATGGACGACCTCGGCGTCGAGGCGACCTTCCGGCTCGGCTACGAAGCCCTCGAACCGGACCTCGCCCACGCCTTCCGCATGGTCGCGCTCTGCTACATGCCCTCGTTCTGCCGTGGCGCCGCGGGCGCCCTCCTCGACGTGAGCGACGAGGAGGCGGAGGAGACGGTGGAACGCCTGGTCGACGCGGGTCTCATGGAACCGCACGGCGAGGACCGCTACCGCTTCCACGACCTGGTACGGCTCTTCGCGCGCCGCCAGTGCGAGCGCGAGGAGAGCCCCCGCGAGCGCGCCGACGCCCGGCTCCGCTTCCTCGACTACGTGCTGGCCACCGTCATCACCGCCATCCGCCGCACCAAGCCGACCAGCGTCCTGCCCCAACTGCTGCACCGTCCCGCCTCATCCGGCAAGGCGCTGCCCGACGAGGCAGCCGCGCGCGCCTGGCTTGTCGTCGCGCACTCCCGGCTCTACGCGGCCGCGGAGAACGCCCTGCGGCACCTGCCGGACACCGCCGACGCGACGCACGCCGCCGACGCGCCCGGCAGCGGCCCGCCCGGCCTGCGCCCCGTCGTCGACCTGCTCACCGCCTGGTCCCACCTCCTGGTCGGCACCGCACGCCACCGCGACCTGGAGCCGCTGGCCGAACTGGCCCTGCGGACCGCCCGCCGGCACGGCGACGACCTGGCCGCGGCCCGCGCGCTCCGGCTGCTCGGCACCCCGCACTTCGGCACCGAGACCTACGGCCGCGCCGAGCGCGCGCTGCGCGAGAGCCTGCGGCTCGCCGAGTCGTCCGGCGACCCGCTGATCGCCGCCGAGGGCAGCCACGAACTGGGCATCGTCCTCATGGGCACCGGCCGCCACGAGGAGGCGCTGGAGCAACTCAGCCTGGCCTACGAACGGTTCGGGGCGCTCGGCGGGCACGGCGACCGGACCCGCATCCTCTCCCACATGGCACGGGTGTACGTCACACTCGGCCGGCGCGCCGAGGCGGACGCCGCGCTGGCCGGAGCGGTCCGCCAGGCACGCAGATCGGGCGGCACGTCCACCCTCGCGCACGTCCTCTACCAGGCGGGCTGCGCCCTGCTGCGGGACGGCCGCGCGGCCGGGGCCGCGGACCTGCTGCGCGAGGCCCAGCGGCTGCACGGACGGTCCAGCAACCCCCGCTGGGAGGCCCTGTGCTGGGCCAGGATCGCCTACTGCGAACTGGCACAGGAGCGGCCCGGCGAGGCCCTGGAGTGCGCGGACGCCGCGCTGGCCGTCGAGGGCGAACTGGGCGACGCGTTCTGCCACGCCCTCGCGATGGCCGCGCGCGGCCGGGCCCTGCTCGCCCTCGGCGACCTCGAACGGGCCAGAGGGG
Source organism: Streptomyces silaceus (assembly GCF_001419745.1). GTDB lineage: Bacteria > Actinomycetota > Actinomycetes > Streptomycetales > Streptomycetaceae > Streptomyces > Streptomyces silaceus. The sequence continues at coordinate 1,679 of NZ_LIRJ01000028.1, forward strand.
CCCTGCGGATCGCGCACCGCGTCATGGCCCGGCGCGGCGCCATGGAGGCCACGGGCATCGCCGCGCTGCTCGCCCAGTGGGAGACACAGCCCGGCGCGCCCAGACCCCTGCTCCCGGCCCACGGCTGACCGGCCCGCGGCCAGAAACCGGCGCGAGGTTTCGGGAGCCGTCCGGGAGGGCAATGCGGGCTGCCCTCGGGGCCGCCCTTTCGTACAAGGAGACAAGGGGGTGCACCCCCTACCGTGCCCGTATGACGTGGTGGAACTCCCTGGACCCGGCCGCGGTGACCGTTGATCCTGGTGGCAGTGCCACCGTGCGGCTCCGTGTGCGCAACACTGGTGACACGGTCGAGGAGTACCGCCTTTCCCTGGTCGGCACGCCGGCGGGCTGGTCCCGCGTCGAGCCGGACGTCCTGCGGCTCTACCCCGGCAGCGAGGGCACCGCCGAGGTCTCCTTCGCGCCGCCGCGCTCGCCGGACGCGGCGGCGGGTCCCGCGCCGTTCGGCATCCGCGTCGAGCCCCGTGAGCAGCCCGGGTCCCGCGACGTCGTCGAGGGCCAGGTCACCATCACGCCGTTCTCGGAGATCCGCGCCGAACTGCTGCCGCCCACCGTCGTCGGACGCTTCCGCGGCCGGGCCTCGATCGCCGTGGACAACCTCGGCAACACCCCGCTCACCGCGACGCTGACGGCCCGCGACGACGCCGACCGGCTGATCTTCGACACGGATCCCACCGCGATCCAGGTCGCCCCGGGGCGCGCCGCGTTCGCGCGGCTCACCGTCCGCCCGCAGCACGTGCGGTGGACCGGCCCCGCGCAGCCGCACCCGCTCACCGTCCTCGTGCGCCGCTCCGGCGACGAGAAGGCCCACGAACTGCCGGGCAGCTTCGACCAGCGCCCGGTCCTGCCGCGCTGGCTGCTCACCTTCGGCAGCGTGCTCGCGGCCCTCGCCGTCGCGTTCGTCGTGTTCTGGTTCTCCTTCTCGCCGAAGCTCGACGGCTCGGCCCGTGAGAACGTGGCGGCTGCCGAGCCCGACCCGGCGCCGCAGGGCGGCGACAAGAACGAGCTCGCCGACGCCCCGCCGCCGCCGAAGGACGCGGCGGACGGCGGCGACCTCGGCGGCGACGGCGACGCGGGCTCCGGCGGCGGCGAGGACAGAAGCGGCTCCGGAGGCGGCGGCGGAGGTGATGGCGGTACCGCGTCCGACGGCGGCGGCAGCGCCGACGGCAAGAAGAAGACGAAGGCGGGCGGCGCCGCCCGCACCGGACCGCCGTGGAAGCGCGGCTACGCGTCGGACGTCGTGGTCGAGTACGCCCAGCGCCGCCTCGCCGCCCTCGGCTCCAAGAACCCGTGCACACTCACCGGCGATTACACCCCCGGCGTCATCGACGCCAAGACCGAGGACAAGCTGATCTGTTACCAGAGGGCCGTGATCCGCACCGGCCAGAACTCCGGCCACAACACCGCGCAGATCTTCGCGACGGACGACGAGGGAGAGCTCGGCCGCGCCACGCTCACCTCGCTGTGGGCGCAGGGCATCCGTCCCGACGCCGTCCGCTCCGGCGCCGACACCTGGGAGGTCGTGCAGCTCCAGGCGGCGTTCTGGTGGGCCTCGCAGGCCGGCATCAGCGACGACGACCTGGCGCGTGACCGGGCGTACGCCGCCCACGGCGTCGCCTACTTCGAGAACGGCCGCACACCGCCCACCACGGCCAGATACAGCAGCAACACGGCCGCGCACATCAAGGACTATCAGGCGTCCGTCGGCCTTCCGGCCACGGGCGTCGCGGACACCGAAACACTGCAGGCACTCGTCGGCGGAAGCGTCACCAACCCCGGCGTGAAGGGGCGATGAGCGACATGTGGACCGCACTCGAACCGACCGCGACCACCGTCGAGCCGGGCTCCAGCGCGAGCGTCCGGCTGCGGGTGCGCAACACCGGCGACACCGTGGAGGAGTACCGCCTCCAGGTCGTCGGCGCGGCCGCGGGCTGGGCCCGTGTACAACCCGACGTCCTGCGCCTGTACCCGGGCGCGGAGGGCACCGCCGAGGTGCAGTTCGCGCCGCCGCGGACCCCCGACGCGCAGGCCGGCCCGACGCCCTTCGGTGTCCAGGTGCGGCCCCGCGAGACACCGCAGAGCGCGGACGTCGTCGAGGGCCAGGTCACCGTGGGCCCGTTCGCCGAACTCCGCACGGAACTCCTGCCCCTGATCGTCCGCGGCCGGATGCGCGCCAAGGCGTCGGTGGCCGTCGACAACCTCGGCAACCAGCAGCTGACGGCCTCCTTCTCCGGCCGGGAGAACGGCGAGGAGCTGGAGGTCGAGGCCGAGCCCGGGTCGGTCCAGGTCGCCCCGGGGCGCGCCGGCTTCGCGGACCTGAACCTCAAGCCCGGCGCGATCAGCTGGGTCGGCGGTACCCGCAAGCACCCCTTCACCGTCTCCGTGGTCCGGGCCGGGGTGCCCGAGCCCGTGGAGCTGCGCGGCACCTACGTCCAGCCGTCGGTGATCCCGCGCTGGGCGATGGCCGTGCTCTCGGTCCTCGTCGCGCTGCTCGTGGCGTTCGCCGTGGTGTGGTTCCAGCACAAGCCGACCCTGGCCACGGCGGCCAGGGAGAAGCAGGGCAAGCAGCAGCAGCTCCCGCAGGGCGACGGCATGAAGGAGGCGCCGACCCCGTCGCCGAGCGCCTCCAAGGAGGAGAAGAAGGAGGAGGAGCCGCCGCCGGACACGGGCCAGGACGAGAAGCCGGGCGGCTCGGGCGGTGGCGGCGGCGGTCAGGACGACAAGCCCAAGGGCCCCAAGACGCACACCATCCGCAGCGCCGAGGGCGGCGGCTGGTACCTGGAGGTCAAGGAGGGCAAGACGCGGGACGAGACCTACGTCGGACAGAACCCCGCCCTGACCGACAAGTTCGGCAAGAACCAGGACTGGATCCTGCACCACTACCCCGAGTCCGACACCTACTCCCTGGAGCCGGCCAACGCCCCGGGCAAGATCCTGGACCAGAAGGGCGGCACGAACATCGCCCAGATCTACAACGCGCCGCCGGAGAACATCAAGTCCGGTCAGCTGCCCGACAACCAGAAGTGGAAGCTGGAGAAGCGCCCGGACGGGCTGACCCGGATCGTCGGCGTCGGTTCCGGTGAGTGCCTCGTCGACATGCAGAACGACAAGAGCGCCATCACGTGGCAGTGCGACGACAACAGCAAGGCCATGGGCTGGACGATCTCGGACTGGAACGGCTAGCGGGGCCGCGGCGGTTTCGCGCGAGCCGGGGCCGCGCACGAGTGGAGGGCGGGTGGCATGCCACCCGCCCTCCACTCGTGCGGCCTCGCGGGGCCCTGTGCGGGACCCCGCGCGCGTCACTGCCAGGGCAGCGAACCGCCCGGTTCGAGACGGCCCATCTTGCGGTACTCGCGCCGCGCGCCGGCCCGCACGTCCGCGCCCGACACCGGCCCGCCGTGCCCCGCCGCCAGATAGGCGGCGGTCACCGCGGCCGACCGGATGGCGCCGCCCGCGAGCTCGAACTCCTGGGCGCAGGAGGACAGTTCGTCCTCCAGGTCCGGTGAGCAGGGCGTACCGGCCAGGCAGGTGCGCCACAGGGCGACGCGCTGCTCGACGTCCGGGAAGGGGAAGTCCACCACCAGGTCGAGGCGGCGCGTGAACGCGTCGTCGATGTTGGCCCGCAGATTGGTGGTCAGCACGGCGATCCCGTCGAAGGCCTCCAGGCGCTGGAGCAGATACGCGCTCTCCAGGTTGGCGTACCGGTCGTGCGAGCTCTTGACCTCCGAGCGCTTGCCGAAGACCGCGTCGGCCTCGTCGAAGAGGAGCACCGCGTCGGTGCGGTCCGCCTCGACGAAGATCCGTTCCAGGTTCTTCTCCGTCTCGCCGATGTACTTGTCGACCACCGCCGACAGGTCCACCACATAGAGGTCCAGGCCGAGTTCACCGGCCACCACCTCGGCCGAGAGGGTCTTGCCGGTACCGGAGTCCCCGGCGAACAGGGCGATCACCCCGCGCCCGCGCCCGCCGCCGGTGCGCAGCCGCCACTCGCCGAGCACCTTGTCGCGGTGCCGGGCGCGCAGCGTCAACTCGTGGAGCAGGCCGAGCGGTTCGTCCGGCAGGACGAGGTCGCCGAAGCCGACCGCGGGCCGGATGCGCCGGGCGTGCCGGTCGAGCAGCGGCGCGGACTGCAGCCGGGCGCTGTGCTGGAGGTGGGCCGCGGTCGGCGGGGTGCCGTCGAAGGCCGCGTGCCCGGCGGCGCTCCGGGCGGCGCGCCGGATCTGCTCCTCGCCGAGCCGGTACGGCGCGACCGCCTCGCCGAGGTCGAAGTCCGGCGCGAACTCCGTGGTGTGCCGGGAGAGTTCGGTGTGCCAGGTGTGGGCCGGATCGACCCTGTCGTACGGCGCGTCCAGGGAGAGCAGCCCGGCGTCCGGCGCCCATCCGGAGTCGTACGGCTCGCTCCCGAAGAACACCACGGGCACGTCACCGGTCGCGAGGGACCGCACCAGGGGGCCCGGCTCGGACGGCAGCGGTCCCACGACGAGCACGGCCCGCCGCAGCCGTGCCTCGCGCACCAGGGCGCGGGTCACGGTCGCGGCGTCCGCCGTCGAGGCCGCGGGGCGGTGGCGCAGGACGGGCAGTCCGGCGGCCCGCAGCGCGTCGGTCACCGGGGCGGCGGCCGTGCCCTCCCTGCGCTCGCGCAGATGGACCAGGAGCGGCTGCCCGGCGGCGGCCAGCGCGGCGATGCGGCCGGCCGGGGCCGGGGCGTCCCGCGCCGACGCCGGATCGCCCGACGCGTCGTCGGTCAGCAGCTCCACGCCCTGGTCGACGAGTTCGGGGTCGAGCGCGTCGTCGCCGAGCAGATGGGCGACCACCCGCTCCGGCACCCGCACCGCCCGCCCCGGCAGCGGCCGGTCCTCGTCGTCGAGGGTGAGCAGGCCCCCGGCGCGCAGCGGCGCCAGCGGGTGGAAGCGGGCGCGGGCGAGCGGGTCGTGGGGCCCGGTGCCCGCGAGGTCGAGGGCGAGGGCGACCGTCGCCCTGCGCCGCCCCACGTCGTCGTTGAGATAGCCGTAGAGCGGCTCGAAGCGGCGGTCCACGTCGGGCGCGAGGGCGGCGAGGAGCACCTGCCGGTCGAGCGCGTCGAGCCCGAACCGCAGGGCCAGCGCCTCGAAGGCGTCGACGGGTTCGGCGGGGAAGACGTCCGTGCCCGGCGCCGGCGGGGGAGCGGTGGCGAGCCGGTGCGCGGTCTCGGCCGTCACGTACAGACCGCGCAGCGGGTCGCCCGCCGTGGGGTCGTCCGCGGAGCGCCCGGCGACCAGTTCCGCCACGCGCCCGCGCAGCGTCTCCAGGTGTGCGGGCAGCGTGATGGTGTCGCTCACCTGGACCCCGCCCCGTCGTCGTCCTGCCCCGCCGTGCCGTCCTGCCTGGTCCCGCCGTCCTGCCGCGTGGTCCGCAGCATCCGGGGGCGCGCGTCGCCGGGCTCGCCGTTCTTGCCGCGCACGGTGACGACCGCGCCCTCGGTGACCGGCGGCGCCACGTCGTACACCGGCGAGACCGGGAACGGCACGGTGATCACCACGTCCAGGGACGGCTTGAGCTCACCGCCGAGCGCGGACCAGATGTCCGCGATGGACCGGGACTCGGGCGGCGGCACGGCGACGGACAGCGGCAGCGTGGCCCGCAGCGCGGCGAGCGCGTCCGGCAGGTCGTCCGGCGGCAGCAACTCGTGGGAGAGCAGGGTGCCGAGGGCCGCCGAGAGGAGCCGGTGCTCGTCCTCGGGCCGGTTGGTCCAGGCGGTGAGCAGATAGGAGAGCCGGAACCAGCGCGGCGGCTGCCGTCTGCGCAGCACGGTGCCGTCCGGGCCCCGCTCGGCGTACGCGCCGCGCTCGCGGCGGGCGACGTCCTCGCGGATGTCGTACAGATACGAGTTGAGCGTGGGCGCGTTGCGCCGGGCGGCCCAGTCGCGGGTCGGCGCCTCGAAGACGACCTCGCCGGTTCCTTCGGGAAGCGCCCCGCGCAGCAGCGCCCGCAGTGCCTCGTCGACTTCGTGGATCACGTACGTACTCCCCCTGTGGGGCAGGGGAGTCGGTTCGGCGACATCAGATGTATCCCTCCCGCAGCGCGTACGCGACGGCATGCGCGCGGTTCTGCAGCTGCAGGCGCGTCATCAGCGCGTGCAGGACGTTCTTGACGGTGCGTTCGGAGTAGGCGAGCTTCTCGGAGATCTGCTTGGTGTCCAGGCCCTCGGCGATCAGCCGCACGACGTCCACCTCGCGGGGCGCCATGCCCAGCGTCGGCACGAGCCCGCCGGACGTGGACGGCGAGCCGTCGAGCGCGGAGAGCCGCAGCCGCCCCAGCTGGGTCATGAGCCGGTTGATCAGGTCGGGCGGCAGTTCCCCCTCGCCGCGCGCCGCGCTGTGCACCGCGCGCAGCAGCTTCTGCGGGGTCGCCTGGTGCCGCCACAGGATGGCCCGTACGCCGTACTCGACGACCGCGAGCAGCTCGGGCTCGCGCAGTTCGCTCGCGATCAGGACGACGCGGTGGTCGGTGGAGCGGGCCAGTCTGCGCAGTTCGGTGCCGGCGGGGTCGTCGAGCCGGTCCACGAGCATGACGGCGACCCGCTCGGCGGCGGGTGGCGTCCGTGGTGTCTGCTCGGGTGGGTCGTCGGCGCGGTCGACCAGCTCCACGGTGGGCTGGTGCCGGAGATGACTGATCACTCCGGCTCGGCTGAGGGGGTCGGTGGCGTGCACGGCCACCGATATTCGTGTATCCGACACTGAGCGTTTCCTGTCTTCCCCCGAATAGCGACGGGCACAGGGTGATCGGGTCCGATCAACAAACGATTGCCGACGGATCAACGCGCATGTTTAGCGACGTGAGCAGGGCCTGACGTGCGACGGAACGCCTCAGTGGACACAAGGAAAACACGCGCGCGGGTGCGATTGTGAGGAGTTGCCAAAGGCGTTCTGAGGGGCGCCTTCGGAGGCGGTGTGCGGGGTGGGGCGGGGGTAGCGTCCTGCTCGTCCTAGTGTTCGGGCACGTCCAGAAGGAATCCCTGATGCCGCTCACCGCGTCCGCCCCGCCGTCGTTCTCCCTCGACGTCTCTCCCGAGGCTCCCGAC
>NZ_LIRJ01000280.1 GCF_001419745.1 Streptomyces silaceus
TGCGCGGCGGCCGCCTCGTCCTGCTCGCCACCTACCGCGCCGACGACATCCACCGCCGCCACCCACTGCGCCCCCTGCTCGCCGAACTGGACCGGCTCCGCACCGTCCGGCGCATCGAACTCGGCCGCTTCAGCAAGGACGAGGTCGCCCGCCAGATGGCCGGGATCCTCGCCGCCGAGCCCGAACAGACCCTGGTCGACGACATCTTCGACCGCTCCGACGGCAACGCCTTCTTCGTCGAGGAACTCGCCGTCGCCTCCCACGGCAGCAGCTGCGCGAGCCTGACGGACTCCCTGCGCGACCTCCTGCTCGTCCGCGTCGAGGAACTGCCCGAGGACACCCAGCGGGTGGCGCGGATCGTCGCCGAGGGCGGCTCCGCCGTCGAGTACGAACTGCTCGCCGAGGTCGTCGGGCTCTGCGAGGACGACCTCATCGAGGCGCTGCGGGCCGCCGTCGGCGCCAACATCCTGCTCGCCTGCCCGGACGGCGAGGGATACCGCTTCCGGCACTCCCTGGTCCGCGAGGCGGTCAGCGACGACCTGCTGCCCGGCGAGCGCTCCCGCATCAACCGCCGCTTCGCCGAGGCCCTGGAACAGGACCCCTCCCTCGTCGCCGCCGACCAGCGCGCCCCCCGCCTCGCCACCTACTGGTACTACGCGCACGACGCCGCCAAGGCCCTGCCCGCCGTCCTCGAAGCCTCCGTCCAGGCCCGCCACCGCCACGCCTACGCCGAGCAACTGCGCCTCCTGGAACGGGCGATGGAGCTCTGGGACGACGCCCCCGAGGCCGTCCGCGAGGAACTGCGCCCCGCCGCCTACGTCGAGGGCTACCCGCCCTGCGGCTGCGACCCCGCCACCACCCCGCTGCGCTATCTCGACCTGATGGCCGAGGCCACCGTCGCCGGCCGCCTCTGCGGCGAACGCGAGCGCGCCCTCAAGATCACCAAGCGCGCCCTGCGCCTCCTGGGCGAGGAGAACGACCCCCTGCGCGCCGCCTGGTTCTGGGTCGCGCGCTCCCGCCTCGTCTCCACCCTCGGCCGCGGCGACGGCTGGGCGGAGATCGCCACGGCACAGGAGCTGATGCGCGGCCTGCCGCCCTCCGAGGTGCACGCCGACGTCCTCGTCCACCGCGCCTCCTGGGGCATGCTGCACGACCCCGGCCCGGAGACCATGGCCGCCGCCGAACGCGCCGTCGAGTACGCCCGCATGGTCAAGGCCGACACCATCGAGCTCAACGCCCGCCTCACCCGCGGCAACCTGCTCATCGAGGCCGGCGACCCCGAGGCGGGCCTCGCCGAGATGTACGAGGTCAGGGACCGCGTCGTCAGCGAGGGCCTGGCCACGGACCTGAGCCGCGCCCACATCAACCTCCCCTCCGCCCTCGAAGGCGTCGGCCGCTCCGCCGAGGCCGTGCGCGTCGGCATGGAGGGCATCGAGTTCTGCCGGAAGTACGGCCTCGTGGACACCGAGGGCTGGGTCTGGGCCAACGTCGCCGAGTCGCTCATCTCGCTGGGCCGCTGGGACGAGGCCGCCGAGGCCGTCGCCCAGACCCAGCGCTGCGCGCAGAGCTCCAAGCCGCGCGGCTCCGCCGCCGAACGCACCGCGCGCGTCGCCCTCTTCCGCGGCGACTACGCCGCCGCCGCGCGACACGTGCAGAACGCGCACCAGCACTTCGGCCACCACGACCCCCAACCCCAGTACCTCCTCCTGCTCTTCCGCATCACCCTCGGCGTCGCCGCCGGCGAGGGCCGCGTCCTGGACGGCCGCGCCGAACTGGAGAGCGGCATCGCCTCCGGCCTCCCCGTCGGCACCTACAAGTACGGCTGGCCGCTGCTGCTCGCCGCCGCCGCGATGGAGGCCGACGCCCGCGGCCTGCCCGCCGCCGAGGCCGGCCGCCCCGCCGCCGTCGAACGGATCCGCGACGCCGCCAAGGACCTCGCCACCCCCATACCGCTCTGGCGCGCCTACGACGAGTGGACGCGCGCCGAACTCCTGCGCGCCGAGGGAAGCGACGGCCCCGACGACTGGTCCGCCGTCGTCGACGCCCTCGCCCCCCTCGACCGCCCCTACGACCTCGCCCAGGCACGCCTGCGCCTCGCCGAGTCCCTCCTCGCCGCGGACGTCGCCGACCGCGACCGCGCCGCCCACCTGCTGCGCCAGGCCGGCGAGGTGGCCGACCGGCTCGGCGCCCGCCCGCTCGCCGACTCCATCACCGGACTCGCCCAGCGCGCCCGCCTCCCGCTGACCACCGCCGAGGCCGCGTGCGCCCCCGCCGCCCCGGCCGACCCCGCCGAGGCGCTCGGCCTGACCAGCCGGGAGCGGGACGTCCTGCGCCTGGTCGCCGTGGGCCGCAGCAACCGCCAGATCGCCGAGGAGCTCTTCATCTCCCCGAAGACGGCGAGCGTCCACGTCTCCAACATCCTCGCCAAGCTGTCCGTCAGCGGCCGGGGCGAGGCCGCCGCGCTCGCCCACCGCCTCCGTCTCTTCCCCCAGAAGGACACCCGGGCGGCGGGCTGACCTGCGCTTTCGCAGCCCCGGCCCGTTCCGCACGGGCTCGCTTACGCTTGATGACAGGATCTCGGCTCTTGGGAGGCGCAGTGTTCAACGCGATCGAGGCCCTGTTCGCGCCGGGGCGCAAGCACACCGACGACGAGCGGAAGCGCCTGGAGACGACCCGCGTCGACCTCAACGACGGCGACCCCGGGCGCGGACCGATCGATCTGAGCTCGGGCAAGGTGGTCGTACGCCCACCCGTCCCGTCCCCGCGCGCCGACGACACCTCACGCACCGGCGACAGCGCACGCGCCGACGAAACCCCGCGCGCCGAGGAGATACCGGACACCGGCCAGGCCGGTGACCGGACTACTTCACCGTGACCTCCAGGATCTTGTCGTCACCCTTCTCCGGCGTCCCCCGCGAGTCCGTCTCGCTCGTGACCAGCCACAGCTTGTCGCCGCCCGCCGCGAGCACCGTGCGCAGCCTGCCGTACTCCTCGGACAGGAAGGACTGCGGCTTCGGGTCGTCCACGCCCCGCACCGGCACGCGCCACAGCCGCTGACCGCGCAGGCCCGCCATCCACACCGACCCCTCGGCGTAGGCCACCCCGCTCGGTGACGCCTCCGACGTCTTCCACTGGGCGATCGGCGCGTGGAAGCCCTCGCCCTCGTCGCCGTCGCCCTTGCCCTCGACCTCCGGCCAGCCGTAGTTGTCGCCGGCCTTGATCTCGTTCAGCTCGTCCCAGGTGTCCTGGCCGAACTCCGAGGCCCACAGCCGCTTGTCCTCGTCCCAGGCCAGGCCCTGCACATTGCGGTGGCCGTACGTATACACGGGGGAGTCGTCGAAGGGGTTGTCGGGGGCCGGTTCGCCGTCCGGGGTGAGGCGCAGGATCTTGCCGCCCAGGGACTCCTTGTCCTGCGCCAGGCCGGTGTCACCGGTCTCGCCCGTGCCCGCGTACAGCATCTTGTCCGGGCCGAAGGCGATCCGGCCGCCGTTGTGGATCATGCCCTTGGGGATGCCCTTGAAGATCGTGTCGGGCGCGCCGAGCTGCTCGCCCGAGGGCTTCTTCTCGTCGTACAGCAACCGGGCGATGCGGTTGTCGGACTCCGTCGTGAAGTACGCGTACACCATGTGGTCCGAGGCGTACGAAGGCGAGAGCGCGAGGCCCATCAGGCCGCCCTCGCCGCCGGGGGAGACGCCGGGGACCGAGCCCAGCTCCGTCTTCTTGCCCGAATCCCCGTCGATCCGGGTGATCGTCCCCTCGTCGCGCGAGGACACCAGGAGATCGCCGCCGGGCAGCGCGGCGAGGCCCCAAGGGGACTTCAGGCCCGTGGCGAGGGTGCGCGTGACCTTCGCGGAGCCCTTCTCCGGCGGGGCCTCGGCGCCCGGCTCGCCGGTGGCCGACCGGCTCGACTTCTCCGGCTTCGGCGAGGTCCTGCCCTGGTCCGGGTCGGCGCCGCCGCCGGACGAGCATCCGGCCGCGAACACGAGGGCGGCAGCGGCCAACACGGCCGTGACAGCGGGTCGTTGCACGATCAGGGTCCCTTCGACGCAGCGCTTCTCCTGTTCATACACCGCTCGCGCCCCGCAGGTTCCCTTTCCACCGCCACGAGATCGCCGCCGCCTCTCCGATCCCTGTTCGGACACGGCCGGACCGAGCCCGGCCAAGGGGAACGGACAGAGCAGCCCTCAGTCCCACGACCCCAGCGCCGCCGGCAGCGCCGCGATCTCCGCCAGGTCCGCCGCCGTCAGCCGCAGCCCCGCCGCCCCGGCGTTCTCCACCGCCCAGCGCTCCCGCTTGGCCCCCGGGATCGGCACCACGTGCCGCCCCTGCGCCAGCACCCACGCCAGCGCGACCTGCGCCGGCGTCGCCCCGTGCCGCTCCGCCACCCGGCGCAGCCCCACCACCAGCGGCTGGTTGGCCGCCATCATCTCGGCGGTGAAACGCGGATGCCGGGCGCGCAGGTCGTCCGGCTCGAAGCCCTGACCGGGCGTCAGCGTGCCGGTGAGGAAACCATTCCCCAGCGGCATCGCCGCGAGGAAGCCGACCCCGCGCGCCACACACCACGGCAGCAGAACGTCCAGTGCTTCCGGCGACCACACCGACAGCTCCGCCTCCACCGCGCTGACCGGGAAGACCTGCTGCACCCGGTCCAGCTGCCGGATCGTCAGGTCGTGCAGCCCCGCGCCCGGGCGCCCCGGCGCACCGCGCCGCCGGGCGCGCGCCCCCACCGCGCACAGCCCCAGCGCCCGGACCTTCCCCGCGGCCACGAGCTCGGCCATCGCGCCCCAGGTCTCCTCGATGGGCACCTCGGGATCGGCGCGGTGCAACTGGTACAGGTCGATGGTCTCGGTCTGCAGCCGCCGCAGCGACGCGTCGCAGGCCCGCTTCACATAGCCGGGGCGGCCGTTGGCGACGATGTGCTGTTCGCCCACGAGCAGCCCGCACTTCGTCGACACGAACGCCTCGGCACGCCGCTCCTTGAGCACCCTGCCGATCAGCAGTTCGTTGGTGAACGGCCCGTACATGTCCGCCGTGTCCAGCAGCGTCACCCCCGGGCCGTCGGCGCCGGCGGCATCCAGTGCGGCGTGCACGGTGCGCATCGACGTGTCCCCCCGCTGCTGCGAGCCGGTGTACGCCCAGCTCATCGGCATGCAGCCGAGTCCGACGGCGCCCACTTCGAGCGCCCCCGCGCCGATCGTCCTGCCCTCCACCTGGCCGTATCCTCCCCGCTCCGCGTCCAGCGATCATCCAAACTAACCGCTGCCGTCCCCGCCCCGAGCGCTGCCTCCCCGACGGCGGTGCGCCACCGCCGCGCACTAGCCTCCTGGCCATGACGACAGATGTATGGCTTCCGTTCGAAGCGCACGAGATCCCGGGCCTGCCCGACGCGTCCGAGGCGGGCCTCACCTACCGCTTCTGGGACGGCGGCCCGGACTTCCCCGCGGACCCGGCCGACTGCGTCTTCTATGTGGTGCCCTACATGAAGACCACGGAGACCGCCGTACGCCCGCTGTCCGCGATGACGTCCGTACGCGTCGTACAGACACTGACCGCGGGCATCGACCACGTGGAGCCGGGACTCCCGTCGCTCGCCCCGGGGGTACGGCTCTGCAACGCGCGCGGGGTGCACGAGACCAGCACCGCCGAACTCGCCCTCACCCTGATCCTCTCCTCCCTGCGGGGCATTCCGCGCTTCGTCGAGGGGCAGCGGCAGGAGGAGTGGCATGCGGGGTTCTACCCGGCGCTCGCCGACAGGTCCGTGCTCATCGTCGGGTACGGATCGATCGGTTCCGCCATCGAGGACAGGCTCGCCCCCTTCGAATGCGCGCGGGTGGCGCGCGTCGCGCGCTCCGCCCGTGCCACGGAGCGCGGTCCTGTGCTCCCGCTCGCCGAACTGCCGTCGCTGCTGCCCGAGGCGGACGTCGTCGTCCTCTCCACGCCGCTCACCGAGAGCACGCGCGGCCTCGCGGGAGCCGAGTTCCTGGCCCGCATGAAGGACGGCGCGCTGCTCGTGAACGTCGCCCGCGGACCCGTCGTCGACACCAAGGCGCTCGTGGCCGAACTGGAGTCGGGGCGCATCACCGCCGCGCTCGACGTGACCGACCCGGAACCGCTGCCCGCAGGTCACCCCCTGTGGCACGCTCCCGGAGTGCTCATCAGCCCGCACGTGGGCGGCTCCTCGTCCGCCTTCCTGCCCCGGGCCAAGCGCCTGCTGGCCGCGCAGCTGACCGAGTACGCCGCGGGGCGGCAACTGGACAACATCGTGCTGACGACGGGCAGTTGATCGCCCGATACCGCTTCGTGCACGCTCCGCACCCGCATGCGTGCGCCCCGTGTCCGGTTCCGCATGGACAGTCACGGAGCGTAGAGGAACTATGTCCCTGAGTGACGAGACTGGTGTATCGTCCCGACAGGGGATGCGCCGTGGACCGTTCGGCGCCGGGGACGAGACATCAGGCTGCGAGGGGGGCGACGGGCGATGCACGGCCTATGGGCGAACGATCCGACGCGGCGGGACCGCCGCCGGCGACTCTCACGCGCACCGGCCCGCAGACGCAGGCGCGGTGGGCACCGCACGAGCGGCCGTCGCCGCACGCATCAGCGCCACTGCCGGCGCGGACGCCGGACGGGCACGGGGGCGGCGCGGACCGGGGCGGCCCGGTGAGCGCCCGCCCGCCCGTCACCACGGTCCTCGAAGGGGGCCTCGCGGCCGCGCCGCTGCCCCCGCGGTCCCCGCTGGCCCGCCGCCCCCTGCCGGGCGGCCGCGGTCTGGTCTCCCAGCTGCTGCTCCTGCTGGTCTGCGGGGCGTACGCCACCGGGTCGGCGCTCGGCTGGGGCTCGCCCCGACTCGCCCTGTTCATGGGCGACTTCGGGCTGAGCATCGCCGCCGCGGCCGCCGCGGTCTCCTGCTTCCGCTACTCCCGCACCCGCCGCAGCCGCTTTCGACCCGCATGGCTGCTCTTCGCGCTCTCCTCCGCGATGGCGGCGATCGGCAACGCGGTATGGGGCTGGTACGAGGTCGTGCTCGAGCGCCCCGTGCCGAGCCCCGGCCTCGCCGACCTCTTCTTCCTGTGCTTCGCCCCGCCCGCCATCATCGGCCTGCTCGTGCTCGCCAAACGGCCGGTGACGAGGGCGGGTTGGGTCTGCCTGGCCCTCGACTCCTGGCTGATCGGGGGCTCGCTCCTCACGCTCTCCTGGAGTCTGGCCCTCGCGCACACCGCGCAGTTCGAGGGGCAGAGCGTCGCGCACGCCGCGCTCTCGCTGGCCTACCCGCTGCTCGACATCGCGCTGGTCAGCATGGTGCTCGCGCTGCACTTCAGGCGGTCCTCCGCCAACCGCACCGCGGTGAACACCGCGATCGGCGCGCTGGCCCTGACCGTGATGTGCGACGCGCTGTTCACCTCGCCGCTGCTGCACGCCAGTTACCGCTCGGGCCAGATGCTCGACGCCGGCTGGTTCGCGGGCTCGCTCCTCCTCGCCTACGCCCCGTGGGCCGCCCCCTGGCACGCGCGCGACGCGTACGGGCCGGGCCACGCGCGCGTGGCGTACGACAGCGGCCCCGAGGAGCCCCGGGCCGCCGCGACCCGTCCCATCGCCGGATCGCTGGCCGCCCTCACGCCGTACCTGGCCGCCGCCGTCTGCACGCTGGGCATCCTCTACAACGTGCTGAGCGGCCGCAGCGTCGACCGCGTGGTGCTCTTCACCGCGGGCACCGTCGTGCTCGCACTCGTGGTGCGCCAGGGCATCATGCTCCTGGACAACATCACGCTCACCCAGGAGCTGGCCCAGAAGGAGAACCACTTCCGGTCCCTGGTGCAGGGCTCCAGCGACGTCATCATGATCGCCGCGCCGAACGGCATCCTGCGCTACGTCAGCCCGGCCGCCGCCGGGGTCTACGGCCGCGACGCCGAAGAGCTCGTCGGATCCGAACTGGCCTCGCTCATGCACCCCGAGGACCTCGGCCGGGTCGTCCACGAGGTCCGCAGATTCCTCGCCGCCAACCCCGTCGAGGAACCCACCACCCGCATCGAGTGCCGCTTCAAGTCCGGCGACGGCGACTGGCTCAACGTGGAGTCCACCGTCAACCGCCACCAGGGCGGCCTCATCTTCAACAGCAGGGACGTCACCGAACGGGTCCGCCTCCAGGCGCAGTTGCAGCACAACGCCGAGCACGACCCGCTCACCGACCTGCCCAACCGCGCCCTGTTCACGCGGCGCGTGGGCCAGGCGCTGACCGGCCGCAGAGTGACCGACCGCGGCACGGCCGTGCTCTTCATCGACCTCGACGGTTTCAAGGCGGTCAACGACACCATCGGCCACCAGGCCGGGGACGAGCTGCTGATCCAGGCCGCGCGCAGACTCCAGGAGGCGGTGCGTTCGGGCGACACCGCCTCCCGGCTCGGCGGCGATGAGTTCGCGGCCCTCATCGTCGGCGACGGGACCAGAGACCAGGCCGCGAGAGAACAGCACATCTTCGAGCTCGCCGACCGGCTGAGAATCACCCTTTCCCAGCCCTACGCCATCGACGGCAACGACGTGCGTGTCGCGGCGTCCATCGGTGTGTCCTTCGCCGAACCGGGCATCGGCGCGGGGGAGTTGCTGCGCAATGCCGACCTCGCGATGTACCGGGCCAAGGCCGCGGGCAAGGGGCGCGTCGAGCTGTACGCGCCCCAGATGCAGGCCGACGTCGTCCGCAAGGCGGAGCTCGCCACACGGCTGCGCGCCGCGCTGCACGACGGCGAGTTCGCGCTGCTGCACCAGCCCGTCGTCAGCCTCGACGACGGCCGGATCACGGCGGTCGCGGCCCAGGCGCGCTGGCGCTCGGCACAGGGCATCCTCTTCACGCCCGCCGAGTTCCTGCGGGTCTCCGAGTCCGGGGGAGGGCAGGACGGCGACCGCGCCGCCGAGCTCGGCCGCTGGATGCTGGAGGAGGCCGTCGAGCAGGCGGCGGAGCGCGGCCGCACCGGCCACGCGGTGCCCGTCGCCGTCCGCATGAGCGCCCGCCGCCTCCTGGACCGGTCCATGCCGCTCGGCTCCATCGAGGCGCTCCTGACCCGGCACGGCCTGCCCTCCGGCGCGCTCATCATCGAGCTCGCCGACAGCGACCCCCGGGTGCCCCTGGACGAGCTGGAGCGCCGTCTGACGGCCCTGCGCAGACTCGGCGTACGCATCGCGCTCGACGGCTTCGGCAGCGGGTACGCGGCGATCACGGCCCTGCGCCGGCTCCCCGTCGACGTACTGAAGCTCGACCGCACCCTGATCGAGGGCGTCGTCGAGTCCGCGCGGCTCTACAAGATCACCTCGGGGCTGCTGCGGATCGCGGGCGACCTCGGGCTGCTCTCCGTGGCCGACGGCGTCGATTTGCCCGAGCAGGTGGTCGCCCTGCGCGCGATGGGGTGCACGCACGGGCAGGGCATGGCGTTCTCCGGGCCCCTGGACGAGTACCGGCTGCGCCGGGCGCTGTCGATGGGCGAGTACCCGGTGCCGCGCTGTCCGGCGGAGCCGGTGTTCGCGGGCGGCCCCGCGGGGACGTACGCGGGGGGCCCCTCGCCGTATGCCCGCTCACATAATGAGACCCCCGTCCCACCTACTTGACAGGTGCTGCGTGCCGGGGGGAGGGTCAATGCCATGCGCACCCGAATTCTCGTACTTGGAAAGCGCGTCGGCTGAAGCTGGGACCGACCGGTCCGGACACCGGAATCCCAGCGACCGCACCCGGCGCGCTCCCCTCGCTTGCCTCACGGCACGAGGGGTTTTTTGTTGCACTGGCACCTGCCAAACCCCTGCAAAACCCCCGCAAAAACCCTCAGCTTCGAGAAGAGAATGCCGATGACCGAGCAGGCCACCGGGGCCCACCATCCGCAGCCGCGGCCCCGATCCTCAGGACACCAGTCCGCCCCCGTCGAGCACGTCACGGGTGCGCAGTCCCTCATTCGTTCTCTCGAGGAAGTCGGGGCCGACACGGTGTTCGGCATTCCCGGCGGCGCCATCCTTCCCGCGTACGACCCGATGATGGACTCCACCCGGGTCCGCCATGTCCTGGTCCGCCACGAGCAGGGCGCGGGCCACGCCGCCACCGGGTACGCGCAGGCCACCGGCAAGGTCGGCGTCTGCATGGCGACGAGCGGCCCCGGTGCCACCAACCTGGTCACGCCGATCGCGGACGCCCACATGGACTCCGTCCCGATGGTCGCCATCACCGGCCAGGTGGCCTCCAAGGCGATCGGCACGGACGCCTTCCAGGAGGCGGACATCGTCGGCATCACGATGCCGATCACCAAGCACAACTTCCTGGTCACCAAGGCCGAGGACATCCCGCGCACCATCGCCGAGGCCTTCCACATCGCCTCCACCGGCCGGCCGGGCCCCGTCCTCGTGGACATCGCGAAGGACGCGCTGCAGGCGCAGACGACCTTCTCCTGGCCGCCGCAGCAGGACCTGCCCGGCTACCGCCCGGTGACCAAGCCGCACGCCAAGCAGATCCGCGAGGCCGCCAAGCTCATCACCGCGGCCAAGCGCCCGGTCCTCTACGTCGGCGGCGGCGTCCTGAAGGCACAGGCCACCGCCGAGCTGAAGGTCCTGGCAGAGCTCACCGGAGCGCCCGTCACCACCACACTGATGGCGCTCGGCGCATTCCCCGACAGCCACCCGCTGCACGTGGGAATGCCGGGCATGCACGGTGCGGTCACCGCCGTCACCGCGCTGCAGAAGGCCGACCTGATCGTCGCCCTCGGCGCCCGCTTCGACGACCGCGTCACCGGCAAGCTGGACAGCTTCGCCCCCTACGCGAAGATCGTCCACGCCGACATCGACCCGGCCGAGATCGGCAAGAACCGCGCCGCCGACGTGCCGATCGTCGGCGACGCCCGCGAGGTCATCGCCGACCTCGTCCAGGCCGTCCAGGCCGAGCACACGGAGGGCCACCGGGGCGACTACACCGCCTGGTGGGCCGACCTCAACCGCTGGCGGGAGACCTACCCGCTCGGCTACACCCAGCCCGACGACGGCTCGCTCTCCCCGCAGCACGTCATCGAGCGCGTCGGCCGGCTCGCGCCGGAGGGCACGATCTTCGCGGCGGGCGTCGGCCAGCACCAGATGTGGGCCGCGCACTTCATCGAGTACGAGCAGCCCGCGACCTGGCTGAACTCCGGCGGCGCCGGGACGATGGGCTACGCGGTCCCGGCCGCGATGGGCGCCAAGGCCGGACAGCCCGACCGCACGGTGTGGGCGATCGACGGCGACGGCTGCTTCCAGATGACCAATCAGGAGCTCACCACCTGCGCCCTGAACAACATCCCGATCAAGGTCGCCATCATCAACAACGGTGCCCTCGGGATGGTCCGCCAGTGGCAGACGCTGTTCTACAACCAGCGCTACTCCAACACCGTCCTGCACAGCGGCCCCGAGGACATCGGCCCGAACAAGGGCACGCGCGTCCCGGACTTCGTGAAGCTGTCGGAGGCGATGGGCTGCGTGGCGCTGCGCTGCGAGCGCCCCGAGGACCTCGACAAGGTCATCGCCGAGGCCAACTCCATCAACGACCGTCCCGTCGTCGTCGACTTCATCGTCCACGAGGACGCCCAGGTCTGGCCGATGGTCGCCGCGGGCACCTCGAACGACGAGGTCATGGCCGCCCGGGGCGTGCGCCCCGACTTCGGCGACAACGAAGACGACTGAGTCCGAGAGCGAAAGAGAGACCCAAGGCCATGTCCACCAAGCACACGCTCTCCGTCCTCGTCGAGAACACCCCCGGCATCCTCGCCCGGATCGCCGCCCTGTTCTCGCGCCGCGGCTTCAACATCGACTCGCTCGCCGTGGGCGTCACCGAGCACCCCGACATCTCCCGCATCACCATCGTCGTGAATGTCGAGGACCTGCCGCTCGAACAGGTCACCAAGCAGCTCAACAAGCTGGTCAACGTCCTGAAGATCGTCGAACTGGAGCCGGGCGCCGCGGTGGCCCGCGAGCTCGTCCTCGCGAAGGTCCGCGCCGACAACGAGACCCGCTCCCAGATCGTCGAGATCGTCCAGCTGTTCCGCGCCAAGACCGTGGACGTCTCCCCGGAGGCCGTCACCATCGAGGCCACCGGCAGCAGCGACAAGCTGGAGGCCATGCTCAAGATGCTGGAGCCCTTCGGTATCAAGGAGCTCGTCCAGTCCGGCACGATCGCCATCGGCCGCGGCTCCCGCTCCATCACGGACCGCAGCCTGCGGGCGCTCGACCGCACGGCCTGAGACCGAGCGGTCCCGTACCGCACGGCCTGATCCCGCTCCTGGGTCCGCCCGCATGGCGAGACCCGTGGACTTCCCTCATTGAACCCGCCGTACGGTGGGACGCAACACCAGCACACATAGGAGATTCCCAGTGGCCGAGCTGTTCTACGACGACGACGCCGACCTGTCCATCATCCAGGGCCGCAAGGTCGCGGTCATCGGCTACGGCAGCCAGGGTCACGCC
This sequence comes from Streptomyces silaceus, assembly GCF_001419745.1. GTDB lineage: Bacteria > Actinomycetota > Actinomycetes > Streptomycetales > Streptomycetaceae > Streptomyces > Streptomyces silaceus. The sequence continues at coordinate 12,457 of NZ_LIRJ01000280.1, forward strand.
CACGCGCTGTCGCTGCGTGACTCGGGTGTCGACGTCCGCGTCGGTCTGCACGAGGGCTCCAAGTCCAAGGCCAAGGCCGAGGAGCAGGGCCTGCGGGTCGTCACCCCCTCCGAGGCGGCGGCCGAGGCCGACGTCATCATGATCCTGGTGCCGGACCCGATCCAGGCCCAGGTCTACGAGGAGTCCATCAAGGACAACCTCAAGGACGGCGACGCCCTGTTCTTCGGCCACGGCCTGAACATCCGCTACGGCTTCATCAAGCCCCCGGCCGGCGTCGACGTCGCCATGGTCGCCCCCAAGGGCCCGGGCCACCTGGTCCGCCGCCAGTACGAGGAGGGCCGCGGCGTCCCGTGCATCGCGGCCGTCGAGCAGGACGCGACCGGCAACGGCTTCCCGCTGGCGCTCTCGTACGCCAAGGGCATCGGCGGCACGCGTGCGGGCGTCATCAAGACGACCTTCACCGAGGAGACCGAGACCGACCTGTTCGGCGAGCAGGCCGTGCTGTGCGGCGGCACCGCCGCGCTGGTCAAGGCGGGCTTCGAGACGCTGACCGAGGCGGGCTACCAGCCGGAGATCGCGTACTTCGAGTGCCTCCACGAGCTGAAGCTGATCGTGGACCTCATGTACGAGGGCGGCCTGGAGAAGATGCGCTGGTCCGTCTCCGAGACCGCCGAGTGGGGCGACTACATCACCGGCCCGCGGATCATCACGGACGCCACCAAGGCCGAGATGAAGCAGGTCCTCGCGGAGATCCAGGACGGCACGTTCGCCAAGAACTGGATGGACGAGTACCACGGCGGTCTGAAGAAGTACAACGAGTACAAGACCCAGGACGAGAACCACCTCCTGGAGACCACGGGCAAGGAGCTGCGCAAGCTCATGTCCTGGGTCAACGACGAGGACTGACGCTCCTCGGGTCCGGGGCGCCGCCCCGGACCCCGCTCCTCGAACGCCGGAGGGGCCCATTCCGAGCCACGCTCGCGTACTGCCGGAGGGTCGTGGCCCCTCCGGCATCCGGCGTTGTCCACCGCGTCCATTCACGGACGGGTGATCCTTCCACGGAGGCGCAAGATGATCTCCGTCGCGCCACTACACTGCTGTTCAACATTCGCGTCGGGCCCACAGCGTCGTGCGTCTTCCACGCGGCTAGCACCCTCCACCGCCTGCGGCCGTCGGGACGGCCGTCCGCATTGGACTTGTGAGGACTCACGTGAGCTCGAAACCTGTCGTACTCATCGCTGAAGAGCTGTCGCCCGCCACCGTCGATGCCCTGGGCCCGGACTTCGAGATCCGCCAGTGCAACGGCGCCGACCGCGCCGAGCTGCTGCCCGCCATCGCCGACGTCGACGCGATCCTGGTGCGCTCCGCGACCAAGGTCGACGCCGAGGCGATCGCCGCCGCCAAGAAGCTGAAGGTCGTCGCCCGCGCGGGAGTCGGCCTCGACAACGTCGACGTCTCCGCCGCCACCAAGGCCGGCGTCATGGTCGTGAACGCCCCGACCTCGAACATCGTCACCGCCGCCGAGCTCGCCTGCGGCCTGCTCCTGGCCACCGCGCGCAACATCCCCCAGGCCAACACCGCCCTGAAGAACGGCGAGTGGAAGCGCTCCAAGTACACCGGCGTCGAGCTCGCCGAGAAGACCCTCGGCGTCGTCGGCCTCGGCCGCATCGGTGCCCTGGTCGCGCAGCGCATGAGCGCCTTCGGCATGAAGGTCGTCGCCTACGACCCGTACGTGCAGCCCGCGCGCGCCGCGCAGATGGGCGTGAAGGTCCTGTCGCTGGACGAGCTCCTCGAGGTCTCCGACTTCATCACCGTCCACCTGCCCAAGACCCCCGAGACCCTCGGCCTCATCGGCGACGAGGCGCTCCACAAGGTCAAGCCGACCGTCCGCATCGTGAACGCCGCGCGCGGCGGGATCGTCGACGAGGAGGCGCTGCACTCCGCCCTCAAGGAGGGCCGCGTCGCCGGCGCCGGTCTGGACGTGTACGCGAAGGAGCCCTGCACGGACTCCCCGCTCTTCCAGTTCGACCAGGTCGTCTGCACCCCGCACCTCGGCGCCTCCACGGACGAGGCGCAGGAGAAGGCGGGCATCGCCGTCGCCAAGTCGGTGCGCCTGGCCCTCGCCGGCGAGCTCGTGCCCGACGCGGTGAACGTGCAGGGCGGTGTCATCGCCGAGGACGTGCGCCCCGGTCTGCCGCTCGCCGAGAAGCTCGGCCGGATCTTCACCGCGCTCGCCCAGGAGGTCGCGGCCCGCCTCGACGTCGAGGTGTACGGCGAGATCACCCAGCACGACGTGAAGGTGCTCGAACTGTCCGCGCTGAAGGGCGTGTTCGAGGACGTCGTCGACGAGACCGTCTCGTACGTGAACGCGCCGCTGTTCGCGCAGGAGCGCGGCGTCGAGGTCCGCCTCACCACCAGCTCCGAGTCGCCCGACCACCGCAACGTGGTCACCGTGCGCGGCACGCTCTCCGGCGGCGAGGAGATCGCGGTCTCCGGCACGCTGGCCGGCCCCAAGCACCTCCAGAAGATCGTCGCCATCGGCGAGTACGACGTGGACCTGGCGCTCGCCGACCACATGGTCGTCCTGCGGTACGCCGACCGTCCCGGTGTCGTCGGCACGGTCGGCCGTGTCCTCGGCGAGGCGGGCATCAACATCGCGGGCATGCAGGTCGCCCGCGCCGACGTGGGCGGCGAGGCGCTGGCCGTCCTCACCGTGGACGACACGGTGCCGCAGTCCGTTCTCAACGAGCTCGCGGCGGAGATCGGTGCGGAGTCCGCCCGCGCGGTGGACCTGACCGACTAGTACCCGTGACGCCGGTGGCCGACGGCCACCGGCATCGCCGAGTCCGTCCGAAAGCGCCGGGCGGGCCGGATGTCTCCGGCCCGCCCGGCGCTTTCGCGTACCCGGTTCAGATCAGCGCCTGCTCCGGTTCCGGTTCCGGTTCCGCCTTCTGCGCCTGCGCCTTCCGCAGCGCCACCGACGCGAGCACCGCGGACGCGAGCAGCAGGCCCGCGCCCACCGCCGCGGCGACGTGCATGCCGTCCGTGAACGCGCCCCGCGCGGTCGTCAGCAGGGCGTCCGCCGCGCGGGCCGGCAGGTGTTCCGCGACCGCCACCGCGCCGCCCAGCGTCTCGCGGGCCTCGGCCGGGGCCGAGCCGGGGACCTCGCTCCGGTAGACCGCGTTGCCGATGGAGCCGAGCAGGGCCATGCCCATCGCGCCGCCGAACTCCTGTCCCGTCTCCAGGAGCGACGACGCGGTGCCCGCCTTCTCCGCCGGGGCCGCGCCGAGGGCGAGGTCGGTGAGCTGGGAGCCGATGATGACCGCGCCGCAGGCCAGCACGCCCGCCCCGGCGAGGAGCAGCCAGAGGGAGTCGGTGCCGGTCAGGGCGAGCAGTCCGTAACCGCTCGCGGAGACGGCGAAGCCCGTGGCGACGACGTGGGCGCGGTCCATGCCGCGCTGCACGAGCATCGTGGCGACCGGCGCGGCGGCGCCGATGAGGACCGAGGGCAGCAGCGCCCACAGCGCCGCCTCCATCGCGCTCTTGCCGAGCACGGACTGGAGGTACTGCGTGGTGAAGTACGCCGAACCCATCATCGCCAGCGAGGAGACGAGGTTCAGCGAGACGGCGGCGCCGAAGGCACGGCCCCGGCCGCGGAACAGGTCCGGCGAGATCATCGGGGACGCGGCGGTGCGCTGCCGGTGCACGAAGAGCGCGGCGAAGCCGAGGCCGACGGCGACCGACGCGACGTAGGAGAGCTTGACGCCCTCGCTCGGCATCTCCTTCAGGCCCCAGACCAGCGGCAGCACGGCGGCCATGGACAGCGGCATGCTCAGCAGGTCGAAGCGGCCGGGCCGCGGATCCTTGAACTCCGGGATGAGCAGCGGCGCGAGGACCAGGAGCAGCGCCATCGCGGGCAGGTTGACCAGGAAGACCGAGCCCCACCAGAAGTGCTCGACGAGGACGCCGCTGAGCACCGAGCCCAGGGCCACGCCGGCCACCAGAACGCCCTGCCAGATGCCGATGGCCTGTGCGCGCTGGCGGTCGTCGCGGAACATGTTGCGCACGAGGGCCAGCGTGGACGGCATCAGGGTCGCGCCGCCGATGCCGAGGACCGCGCGGGCCGCTATCAGCATCTCGGGGCTCGTGGCGTACGCGGCGGCCAGCGAGGCGGCGCCGAAGGCCGCGGCGCCGCACAGCAGCAGCCTGCGGCGGCCGATGCGGTCGCCGACCGCGCCCATCGTCATCAGCAGTCCGGCGAGCACGAACGCGTAGATGTCGAAGATCCACAGCTGCTGGGTGCCGCTCGGCCGCAGGTCGGCGCTGATCTGGGGGATGGCGAAGTAGAGGACGGAGACGTCCATCGAGACCAGGAGCAGCGGAAGCATCAGGACGGCGAAGGCGGTCCATTCCTTGTGGGTGGCGCGCGGGTTCGTCTGCATGCCGAGGACTGTACGCACGTCTTAAACGGCTGTCTAGTACGTGCGTATAGATCGGGTGCGCAAGACGCCGGTATGGGACGGGCGTATGGACCGGGCGTAGGGTTCTCGCATGGGACACCGTGAAGATCTGCTCGAAGGCGCCAAGCGCTGTCTGCTGGAGAAGGGCTTCGTCCGTACGACGGCCCGCGAGATCGTCAAGGAGTCGGGCACGAACCTCGCCTCGATCGGCTACCACTACGGCTCGAAGGACGCGCTGCTGGTGGAGGCGTTCATCGGGCTCATCGAGGACATGACCGGCGCCTTCGAGGCGAAGCCGGGCGAGGGCTTCGGCGGCGGGGGCGGCTCGCTCGACCGGTTCCAGGAGCGGTGGGCGAACATCATCCGGTCGTTCCCCGACACCCGTCCCCTCTGGATGCTGACCCTGGAGGTCGTCACCCAGGGGGAGCGGCTCGCACAGGTGCGCGAACTGCTCGCGAAGGCGCAGGGGGAGGGGCGCAGCGGCCTCGTCGCGCTGTTCACCGGCATCGCGGAGAGCGAGATCCCGGCCGACGTCGTCGAGACCGAGGGCCGCTTCTACACCACGCTGCTCAACGGCCTGATGGTCCAGTGGCTCTTCGACCCGGACTCGGCGACGAGCGCCGAGCAGCTCACCGAGGGCCTGCGGCGCGTGATGGAGCGGGCCGACTCTCAGTAGGAGAAGCCTGGTTCGCGCACCTCGTGGTGGTGCGGGTCTCCCGCCCGCTGTCCGGTCCTCGCGCTCGCGCAGGGGCGGGGCGACGGGGTGAGGCGGTCTACGGCCGGCCGCGACCGCGGAGCAACAGCGCGCCCAGTGGCGTCCGTTGGTGGAGGACCGCCCGTCCCGCGCGGACCGTCGTGATCAGCCCGGCGGCCCGCAGCGCGGCGGCGTGGGCGGAGACGGTGGCGTTGCTGACACCGAGGCGCCGGGCGAGCCGGCTGGTGGTGTGCGCCTCGGCGAGCCGGAGCAGCATGTCGGCGCGCGTCCGCCCGAGCACCCCGGCGAGCGCGTCCTCCGCGTCGCCGGCCAACCCGTCCGGCGTGAGCGGCAGTCCGGTCCCCGCGGGGCAGGTCAGGTGTGGCGCCCGGCCGGGCGCCTCGGCGAGGAGCGGAGGGCCCGTCCAGTGGAAGGTGGGCACGAGCACCAGGCCGCGGCCGCGCAGCTCGACGTCCCGCTCCCACGGCGCGTCGAGCTCCCAGACCCCCTCGCGCAGCCGGGACCCGGGGACGAACGCGGTGAGCGCGGCACCGACGCCGTGCTCCGCCGCGGTCAGCGCGTGCCGGGTGAACTCCGCGCGGTGCAGGTCCTGCACCAACGGCCACACGGGACCCAGCAGCGCGTCGAAGGCCGACCGCTGTGCGCGGCACAGCAGCCGCCAGGACTCGGGCTCGCCCCGGTGCAGGCCGCGGATCCAGAGCGGGGCCCGGGACAGGGAGGGGGCGTTCACCCGCTCGATCTCGGCGCGCACCAGCTCCGGGGGCGCGGCCCGGACGGTGTCCAGGCCCTCGTCGAGGCTGTCGCTGAAGACGTCGATGAACGCGGGCGCCCTGCCCTGGGGCACCAGGTCCGCCAGCGGTTCGACGGCGGCGGGCAGGGACCGCAGGACCCGGCGCCGCCAGCGGCCGTAGAGCACGTCGTCGCCGCTGCCGCACATCCGCATCAGGGCCGTGTTCAGCTCCTGGAGGGGCGCGGGCCGGGGCGCGAAACGGATGCCGGCGAAGTCGGCGGCCGTGCCATGGATCCGGATCACTGCGCTCCTCGGTGTCGTCGCGCCGTCGCGCACGCCGTTGTCCGCGCCATCGTTTCGGCCTGAGCCTCAACGATCGCCCGCTCGTCCCCCCGGACGCCAGCATGCGAGCCGTACCCGACGCCCGGACCGGCACGCCGAGACCGGCACATCGAGACCGGCGCCGGGACGCCAGGACACGGAGTTCGGACGAGAGGAGAAGAGCCGTGCACACACGCTCGCACACGAGGCGGACCGTCACCGCGTCGGCCCTGCTGGGGGCCGCCGCGCTGTGGGCGGGAGGCGGGCGGGAGGCGCTCGCG
>NZ_LIRJ01000281.1 GCF_001419745.1 Streptomyces silaceus
GCCCGTGGTGGACATCACGTACTTGATGTCCGTCGCGTCGTCCGGCAGCCAGCGCGGAACGGAGTTGCGGGCGCTCTTCGCGGCGGCGCCTTCCCCGTAGGACGCCTTCTCCTCGTGGTCGTCGAACGGGTTCATCGAGCCGCCGCAGGCGATCACGGCGACCGCGACGGCGGCCGTGCCGAGGGCGCAGAGGGCGGCACGGGGGCGGAGGGGGGTGGTGCGGGGCATGGGGATCGCTTTCTTCGAGGAGCAACAGGAGCCTACGTGGAGTCCGGACTCCCTCCACGGTCGCCGCCCGCCGGCCGCCGGCGCCTCGGCCCTTCGGCGGATCACCGGCGCCCCGATCAGGCTTTCGGCTGATCTGCCGGATACGCCCTGATGCGTACATTCGGTACGTGGACGATCACCGCTCGCCGCCCGGCACCGCCCGAGCCCGTATCCCGAGGGCCCTGCTGTTCGCCGTGCCCGCCGTGCTGCTCTGGCTCCTCGACCTGGTGTCGAGCCGGCCGGAAGGGCCCTGGCTGCCGCTGGCGTCCGGGCCCGTGGCCGTCGCCGTGCTGGCCGTGCGGGGCGGTCCCGGCATCGAGGCGCGGGCCGCGGCGGCGGCCCTGGCGTCCGGCGCGCTCACCCTCGGCACGGTCCTGACCCCCGGCCCGACCGGCGGCTGGGGGCTCCTGGAGTCGTTCGCGCTGCTGGCGCTGCTGACGGTCACCGCCCGCACGGCACGCCTGCCCGCCGGGTACGCGCTCTGCGCCCTGCTCGCCGTCGCCGTCGCGGTCGCCCCCGTGCGCATGGGCGCCCACTCCGACGCCGAGAGCTTCGCCTTCGTGCTCACGGTCGCGGCCGGCGGCGCCCTCGCGCTGGGCGGCTATCTGCGCTCCCTGGACACCCGGCGGGCCCTGGCCGTGACCGCCACCCAGGAGGAGGAGCGCCGCCGCATCGCGCGCGACCTGCACGACTTCGTCGCCCACCACGTGACCGGCATCGTCGTGCAGGCCCAGGCCGCCCGCGCCATCCGCGAGAGCGCCCCCGACCAGCTGGACCCGCTGCTCGCCGGCATCGAGAAGGCCGGCGGCGAGACGCTCGACTCCATGCGGCGCCTGGTGCACGTGCTGCGCGCGGAGCCGGGCGCCACGACCCGGCCCGCCGATCTGCTCACCGAGCTCGCCGCGCTGGTCGCCGCCTCCCACGGCGACGCGGCCACCCTGGAGGTCTCCGCGCGGGCCCGTGCCGCCGCGCTCGCCCCCGAGGTCGAGACGTCCGTGCACCGAGTCGTCCAGGAGGCCCTCACCAACGTCACCCGGCACGCGCACGGCGCCGCGGACGTCCGGGTGCGGATCGCCGCCGAGGGCCGCGAACTCGTCGTCGAGGTCACCAACGGCCCCGGCGCGCACGGCCGTTCGGCGGACCGCACCCCGCCCGGCGGCCACGGCGGCCTCGGCCTGATCGGGCTGCGCGAGCGGGTCGCCGCGGTCGGCGGCGGCCTGGAGGCGGGGCCGGTGCCGGGCGGGGGCTGGCGGGTCCGCGCCGCGCTTCCCGTGCTGGGCCTGCCAGAATCGGGGCCATGAGCGGCGGCGTGGTGCGGGTCCTGATCGCGGACGACCAGGAGATGGTGCGGACCGGGTTCCGGCTGATCCTGTCGGCGCAGCCGGACATCGAGGTGATCGGGGAGGCCGCGGACGGCGCCGCGTGCGTGGAGCTGGCGCGGCGGCTGCGGCCCGACGTGTGTCTGGTCGACGTGCGGATGCCGAAGCTGAACGGCCTGGAGGTGACCCGGCTGCTCGCCGGGCCGGGTGCCGTCGACCCCCTGCACGTCGTGGTCGTCACCACCTTCGACCAGGACGACTACCTCGACGAGGCGCTGCGCGGCGGGGCCGTCGGCTTCCTGCTCAAGGACGCGGGGCCCGGACTGCTCGTGGAGGCGGTCCGGGCCGCCGCCCGCGGGGACGCGCTGGTCTCCCCCGCCGTGACGCTGCGGCTCCTGGAGCGCCTCGCGGACCGGCACGGCCCGCAGTGCGGCGCGGCGGCCGACGCCGCCTCGCCCGCGGGCCTGTCCGGGCGCGAGCTGGACGTGGTGCGGCTGGTCGCGCGTGGCCGCACCAACCAGGAGATCGCCGAGGAGCTGTTCATCTCCCTGGCGACCGTCAAGACGCATCTCGCGCACGTCCAGGCGAAGCTCGCCGTGCGCAACCGCGTGGAGATCGCCGCGTGGGCGTGGGAGGCGGGCCAGGTCCGGCCGCGCTGACCCGCCGTGTCGCCTCAGCCGTGGCCCACCGCGACCGGGACGCCGCTGCGTGCCGAGGCATAGCCGGCGGCGACGATCCGCAGGGTGCGCAGCCCGCCCTCGCCGTCGGCGACGTCCATGCCGCCCTCTTCCGGGCCGTACAGGAACGCGCGCAGCATCCGCTCGTCGAGGTCGACGCCGAACGGCAGCTCGACGCCCTGTCCCCGCCGTTCGCTGAACCCGTGGACCTTCTGGTCGAAGGCGTCCATCTCCAGGGTGGCCCGCTCGCCGACGACGGTCATCTCCAGGCCGCCCCAGGAGTGGTGGGAGCGGGGGTGGGACCAGCTGCAGTCGATGGTGGCGACGGTGCCGTCGGCGTACGTCACGCTGACCAGGCCGCTGGTCTCGACGGCGACCTCGCCGGCGTACAGGAGGTTGTTGGTCTGCGCGTACACCTCGACGGGCGCGGTGGCGCCGAAGAGGTCGTCGAGGAGGTCGGCGATGTGGACGGTGTGGTCCATCAGCGCGCCGCCGCCGGAGAGTTCGGGTTCGGCGAACCATCGGCGGGCCCGGGTGGGCATGGCGCCGTTGTTGGCGCCGTCCACCGCGAGGACCCGGCCCGCCTCACCGGAGACGACGGCAGCCTTCACGGCGGCGTACGCGGGGCTGAAGCGGACCGGGAAGGCGACCGCGAGCCGCACTCCGGCGGCGCGGCAGGCGGCGACCATCGCCTCGCCGTCCTCGACCGTGGCGGCCAGCGGCTTCTCGCACAGGACGTCCACGCCGTGCGCGGCGGCCTGTTCGACCAGCGGGCGGTGATGGGCGTTCTCGGAGCAGACGACGACCGCGTCCGGGCCCCAGGCGAAGGCCTCTTCGTACGTCTGCGCGTACGCGACGCCCACCTCGTCGGCGAGCGTGCGGCCGCGCACCTCGCCGGGGGCCGCGCGGCCGGTGTCCGGGTCGCAGCCCAGGACCTCGACGCCGGGCATCCGGGAGAGCAGCCGCAGATAGCCGGCCGCGTGGACATGGGCGAACGACAGGACGGCGACCTTCATCGCGCTGCCTCCTCGATCTCGACGACACGGCCGGTGCGGCTGGACTCGACGGCGGCCTCGGCGATGCGGACGGCCTCGATCCCGTCCCGTGCGGTGACCCGGGGCTCGGGGCCGCCGTCCTGCCAGGAGGCGGCGAACTCGCGCAGCTCGGCCAGGTAGGGGCTCTCGTTCAGGGGACTGGAGGGGATGCCTTCGTTGACGGCGCGCACGCCCTGCGCCGTGATGCGGAAGCCGGGCACGGCGGTGGAGTCGTGGTGCAGCAGCCCGTCCGCGCCCGCGACCCGGAACGTCGTGCGGAACGGCTGGTCGGGCAGCCCCCACAGGCCGCTGATCCGGCTGACGGCGCCCGACGCGTGGGTGAGCACGGCGGTGGCGGTGACGACCTCGCCCGGGGCGCCGGTGGCGTGCTCGACGCCGCGGGTGCGGGCGTGCACCCGGACGACGTCGCCCGCGAGCCAGCGCGCGATGTCGATGTCGTGCACCATCAGGTCCATGATCACGCCGCCCGACTGGGCCGGATCGCCGAACCACGGCGCCCACTGGGGCCGCGCCCCGCCGCGCGTGAGGCGCAGCACGGCGGGCTCGGCGAGGTCGCCGCGGACGACGGCCTCGCGCAGGGCCGCGTACGCGGGGAAGTAGCGCACCACATGGGCGGGGTGGAGGCGCACGCCCGCCGCGTCGGCGGCGGCCGCGATCTCCTCGGCGGCGCGCGCGGTGAGGGCGAGGGGCTTCTCGCAGACGACGTGACGGCCCGCGGCGACGGCGGCGAGGGCGAGGTCCCGGTGGGTGGGCGTGGGGGTGCAGATGTCGACGGCGGTGACGTCCGGGAGCAGGTCGGCGAGGCCGTCGACGGCCCGCACGTCGTGGCCCCGCTCGGCGTACTCGGCGGCGAGCTTCGCCGCGGAGCCGTCGACGGTGTACACGCTCACGCGGGCGCCGAGCGCGAGCCAGCCGGGCAGGTGGGCGCGGGCGATGCCGCCGGCGCCGAGCAGGCCGATGTGAAGCGGTGGCATACGAAAGGGGTGCCTTTCCGGTGGGAGGGGGTCAGCTCTTCGAGCCGGACAGGGCGACGCTCTGGACGAAGTGGCGCTGCAGGAAGACGTACACGAGCAGCATCGGGAGGCTCGCGATGAGCGAACCGGCCATCATCACCGGGTAGTTGGTCTCGTACTGGCCCTCCAGCGAGGTGAGCCCGGCGCTGATCGGCATCTGGTGCGGGTCGGTGTTGACGATCAGCGGCCAGAGCAGGTCGTTCCAGGACCACATCGCGGTGATGACGGCGAGGGCGGCGAGCGCGGGCCGGATCAGCGGCAGCATGATCGACCAGAAGACGCGGAAGGAGCCCGCGCCGTCGATGCGGGCGGCCTCCTCCAGTTCCCTGGGCAGGCCGAGGAAGAACTGGCGCAGCATGAACGTGCCGAAGGCGCTGAACATGCCGGGCAGGAACAGCGCGGGCGCGGTGTTGAGCAGGCCGAGGCGCTGGATGATGTCGTACTGCGGCAGGACGAGCAGCGAGCTCGGCACCATGAGGACGGACAGGAAGAGCGCGAACAGGACGTTGCGCCCGCGGAACCGCAGGCGCGCGAACGCGTACGCGGCCAGCGAGCAGAACACCAGCTGCCCGAGGGTGCGCCCGACGGTGTTGAGCACGCTGTTGGTGAGCATGTCGCCGAACGGCAGCGCGGTGAAGACCTCCTTGAAGCTCGCCCAGTTCCAGGTGTCGGGCAGGAAGGTGGGCGGGACGCGCGAGGTCTCGGCGAGGGTCTTGAGGGCGGTCAGGAGCTGCCACAGAAAGGGGAAGACCATCACGAGGGCGCCCAGGGAGAGCGCGGCGTGGGTGGCGACGGACCCGCCGTCGAAGCGGCGTTTGCCGGGCCCGGCCCCGACGGGTGTGCGGTCGGGCTCAGGCATAGTGCACCCACCTCCTCTGGAGCCGGAACTGCAGGAACGTCAGGGCGGCGATGATCAGCATGAGCAGGAACGCGAGCGCGGCGGCGGCGCCCTGGGCGTTCTCCATGAACGCCCATTTGTAGAAGAGGCCCACGACGGACTGCGTATCGCCGATGGCGGGGTTCCGCTCGGCCATCATGATGTAGATCAGGTCGAAGGTCTGCAGGGAGTTGATCATGCAGATGACGGAGGCGAAGAAGAGGGTCGGGCTGAGCAGCGGGAGCGTGATGGTGACGAACCGGCGCAGCACCCCCGCGCCGTCCAGCTCCGCGGCCTCGTAGTAGTCCCGGGGTATCCCCTTGATGCCCGCCATGAAGATGACGAGGTAGTAGCCCGTCGACGACCAGACCATGACCGTGCCGATCGCGTAGACCGCGGTGGACGGGTCGGAGACCCAGTAGTGGCGGTCGATGCCGAGGTGGCCGAGGAGTTCGTTGAGCAGCCCGAAGTCGCCGTTGTAGAGCCAGTTCCAGACGAGTCCGACGGCGACGGGCAGTGTCACGAACGGCACGAAGTACAGCGCGCGGTAGACGGAGACGCCGCGCAGTCCGCGCCGGTTGAGGAGGGCGGCGACGACGATCGCGACCGGCAGCGCGGTCAGCCCGATGAGGCTGTAGATCAGGGTATTGCCGAGCGCCTGCCAGACGGTCACGTCCTTGAGGACGCGCGCGTAGTTGTCGGTGCCGATGAAGGTGTGGCCGCCGAACGCGCCGAACTCGGTGAAGCTGAAGTAGAAGGTCTGCAGCAGCGGCCAGAAGTAGAAGACGGCGAAGCCGAGCCCGAGCGGCGCGATGAACCAGTACGCGGCGCGCTGGTGGGCCGGCCTCGGCCGCGCGCCGGATCCGGGAGCGGCGCGGCGGTCGGCCGACTTCGCGGCCGCGGTGGCGGGAAAGACACTCATGCGGCGCGTTCCTCCTTCAGGACCCGGTCCATCTGCCGGCCCAGCGCGCGGGCGGCGCCCTCGATGCCGCCCTTGCCGCTGAACGCGGCGCCGAGCAGCGGGTACTGGAGGTTCTCCCAGACCGCGGTGTTCTTCGAGCTCGGGTAGGGGACGGCGTACTCCTGCATCTCGATGAAGTGCTCGAGGTCGAATTCGGGCATCGACCGGAGCCAGGCGTCCTGCGTTCCTTCGTACGAGGAGATGGTGACGCCCGCCTCCGCCTGGATCTCGGCGGCCTCGCGGCCCGCCATGAAGTGCACGAACTCCCAGGCTGCGGCCTTCTTGTCGCTCTTGGCCGAGATGGCGTTGGCGAGGCCGTGGATGATGGTGGCCCTGCGGCGCCCCTGGGGCAGGACGGCGATGCCGCCGTGGTCCTTGATCGCGGGCACGGCGTACATCTGGCCGGCCATCGCGGAGAGGTCGTAGTTCATGGCGACCTTCTCGCTCCAGTAGCGCACGCGCCCGATCGACTCGACCATCGCGCTCTGCGGGGGCGACCAGCCGCGGTCGATCATGTCGGTGAGGAAGCGCAGCCCCTCGATGGAGCGTTCGTCGCCGAAGCCGGAGCGGCCGTCCTCCAGGACGTATCCGTCGGCGGCGCACACCGACGGGTAGATCTTGATCTGCCGGTCCATCTCGGCGGCGAAGCCGTGCACGCGCTCGCGCGGGTTGGTCAGTTCGGCCGCCGCGTCACGGACGTCGTCCCAGGTCCAGCTCGCGTCGGGGTACCTGATGCCCGCCTTGTCGAACAGCCGCTTGTTGTACCAGAGTCCGATGGTGTCGAAGTCCTTGGGCAGGGCGTACTGCGTGCCCCGGTAGGAGTAGAGCTTCACCAGGGACGCGGGGTGGCGGTCCACCGGGGTGGCGTCGGCCTCGATGTGCCCGGAGAGCGGTTCGAGGACGCCGCCCGCCGCGTACAGCTGGAAGTTGACGGCGTTCATCCAGAACACGTCGGGGGCCGTGCCGCCGCGCATCGACGTCTTCAGGGTGGTCCAGTAGCTCGCCCAGGGCGTCAGCGCGATCCGCACGGAGATGCGCGGGTGCCGCTTCTCGAACGCGGCGATGACCTTCTCCATGCCCGGCACCTGTGCCGGGTCCCACATGCCGTACGAGAGCGTGGTCCTGCCCCCGCCGTCCGTGCCGCCGCCCCCGCCGGAGCAGGCGGCGAGCGCCGGGGCCGCCAGCGCCCCGCCGAGCAGAGTCCTTCTGCGCATCTGCGCCTTCGCCTCCCAGGAAGTCGTCGGGCGCCGCCGCGGCGCACCCCGGTCGCGGGGCGGGAGAGCCCCGGTGCGGGGTGGGCCGTCAGGGCGCCTGGTCCGCGAGCAGTTCCTCCTCCACCCGGTCGAGCGCCTTGCGTACGGCGCCGATGGCCACGCCCCGCTCGCCGAGGGAGCTCAGGGCGATGCGCGGGATGTGCAGGGTCATGGGGCGCAGCCGCTCTTCGAGCAGCGGCACCAGGTGCGGGCCGATCGGGGTGGCCCCGCCGGTCAGCACGATCAGTTCGGGGTCGACGGTCAGCGCGAGGGCCGCGATGCCCGGGGCGATGCGGTCGGCGAAGTCCGCGACGGCGGCCAGCGCGCGGGGGTCGCGCGCGTCGGCGGCGCGGGCCAGCGCGGCCATCTCGGACTCCCCGGTGTCCCGCGGGCCCGTCCAGCGCAGGGCCTCGTGCGCGGTGTCCATGCCGAGCAGCGGGTGCGTGCCGAGCTCGCCCGCACCGCCGCGCCTGCCCCGGTGCAGCCGGCCGCCGAGGGTGAGGCTGCAGGAGATGCGGCGCCCGATGAGCACGCAGGCGACGTCGCCCGCGAGGGTGGCGGCGCCCTGCCAGCGCTCGGCGAGGACCGCGAGGTTCACGTCGTTCTCGACGAGGGTGTGGCCCACCGCGCCGTCCGAGAGGAGCCGTCCGAGGTCGACGCCCGACCACTCGGGCACCACCACCGAGACGCTGACCCCGCCCGCGTCCACCACGCCGGGGACGCCCACGCAGCGGGCCAGGACGGATGCCCGACGCGGCACATGGGCGTCGACCAGGGCGTCCATGCCGCGCCGCAGCAGGTCGAGCCGCTCGCCGCCGCCCAGTTCGGGGTCGACGTCGCTGCGGCGGGCGGCGAGGACGGTGCCGCCGAGGTCGGCGAGGAGCAGCACCATCTTGTGGAGCCCGATGTCGGCGCCGAGGACGTATCCGGCCTCGGTGCGGAAGCGGAAGCGGCGCGCGGGGCGTCCGGGGGTGCGCTCGCCGGTCCCCTCCGTGGACTCGCCGACGAGTCCGCGCTCGACGAGCTCCTCGACGGCGGCCTCCACGGTGGGCCGGGACAGGCCGGTGACCGAGGCGAGTTCGGCGAGGGTCCGCGGGCTGCCGCGGTGCAGGGCGCGCAGGACGACGGTGGTGTTGAGCCGCCGCAGCGCGATCAGATCGTGCCCCCGCGCCTGGTTCCGCATCAGTTCTGCACCTCGTATCGGCACGGTGGCACGCCTGTTGACGGGCCCGGACGTGCACCGGCCCCCGGAATTAGAGAGGAGACTTGCATAACTTCACGAGCCCGGGAACCCCTCGCGACGACATGTCTTGACGCGGGAAACGCCACGCGGCGCTCCGCCCGCCCCGGGGCGGGCG
>NZ_LIRJ01000282.1 GCF_001419745.1 Streptomyces silaceus
GTCGGACCCGGCCCGGCGCCCGGCCCCCTGCGCCCCCTCGCCGCCGCCCTCCTCAACCTCACCGGGCTCGGTCTCGGCTACCTCCTCCTGCGGCGCCTGCTCCCCGCCGCCCTCTGCTGGGCCGCGACCGCCGCCCTGCTCCTCGTCGCGCTGCCCGCCGACGTCAACGGCGTCCCCGGCGGCGTACTCGCCGGATACGCCGCCGTCCTGGTCCTGGCCGCCGCCCACGGCGCGCGCCTGGCCGCCCGGGACCGCGGGCGCTGGCCGGTGCGGACCCCGGTCGCCGTCGGGCTCGGCGTCGTCCTGCTCGCCGTGCCCGCCGGCGGCTCCTTCACGTACGCGTCCGCGCGCGACGAGGCCGTCGAGCAGATGCTCCTGGACCGCCTCGACCGGGCCGACCGCATCGTCGCGGGCCTCGCCGGACAGCCGTTCGGCGAGGCGACGAAGAAGCGGTACGAGAAGGCGCTCGGCATCTACCGCGGCCTCGCCGCGGACCACGGCGGCTCGAAGGCCGCCGACCGCCTGCCCGACAGCCTCGACCGCTACTACGAGGCGGCCGCCGCCCCGTACGCCGCCAAGCGGTACTGCGACGCCGTCGCCCCGCTCGAACACCTGCGGACCGTCCCCGGCACCCTCGGCGCCGCGGGCAGGGACCGCCTCGGCGCCCTCGCCACCTGGCCCGACGACCGCCTCGCCACCTCGCTGTACGAGTGCGGGACCGCCGCACTCGGCCGGGCCGACGCGACCGGCCCCCTCGACGAACTCCTGAGCACCTTCCCCGAGTCCGACCAGGCCGCCGACGTCGGGCCCGCCCTGCGCGCGGCCGTCGACGCCCGCTCGGCCGAGCTGACGGGCGCCGACCCCTGCCCCGCCGTCGACGCCCTGCGCGCCATCGCCGCCACCACCGACGCCCTGCCCGCCGGCACGGTCGACGACGACGCCCTCGGCGACGACACCGACCGCGCCGTGGAGCGCGGTGTGTACGCCTGCGGTGTGGACCAGTTCAAGGACGACGCCTTCACCGAGGCCGCCGCGACCCTGAACGGCTTCGCCGAGAAGTACCCCGGCAACGGCAAGCGCGAGCGCGCCAGGGACATCGCCGTCGCCGCCGAGATCGCCGCCGAGCGCCCGAGCGCGGGCCGCCGCCTGCCCCCGGCCCGCCCCGGAGGCGGCGGCAAGGTCGACTTCGTCCTCGCCAACCTCGGCCCCGGTGAGCTGGAGGTCCTCTACACCGGCCCCACCACCGGCCGCGTCAAGCTCGGCGCCTGCGCGTCCTGCCGCGTCTTCGCCACCAAGTCCCAGGGCGACAAGGCCTGCCGCGCCGGCGTCAAGCAGTACCCCGACACCACCCTGAGGCTGCCCGTCGGCGAGTACCACTTCCTCTACAAGCGGGCGACCGTACGCAATCGAGCCGAGGGCGCGAGGCTCAGCACCACCTACCGTTACACCGACTGCTCCTTCGTGACCCGCGCGACCGCCGGGCTCGGCCTCACTTAACGCCTGGTCAGATAACACCTGGTCAGAGGCACGCCGAACCGTCATTGCCCGGCGTCGTACCGCGTGATACACAGAGTGACCAGACATCACGTACGAGGAAACGTACGAAGTCAGCCAACGAATGGCGCCAAGGCGACATCCGAGGGCCCGATTGTCGGCGAGAATGAGCTGTCCTCTGCACCGAGGTGGGCAGAGGTGGCAGAACAACCCACTAGGGGCGGTGAGTTACACATGCTTTTGGCAGCCGAAAAGGGCGACATCACCACCATCATCGGCGGGATCGCCCCCGACTGGGGTCCCTTCGGGAGTCTGGGCAACGAGGCACGCGTGATGATCGAGGTCGTGATGGCGATCGCCATCCTCCTCTGTCTCGGCATTGCCATCTGGGGCGCGGCGAAGCAGCGCATCGGCGCGACGGCGCTGCGCGACACCTTCAGCGCGGAACAGGGCAAGGGCCTGATCATCGCCGGTCTGACCGGCGTCTTCATCATCGGCTCGCTCGGCACCCTGTTCACCATCGTCTACGGCATGGCGGTCTGACGGCATGACGGTCTAGCGGTCGGCCCGGCGGTCCCCCTGCGCCGCCGTGTCCCTTCTCCCCCACGTGTCCCCTCTCCCCACCCGTCCGTCGTGCCCACCGGCTGAGGTTGCGTCTCCCTGATGTCGAGTCACCACACCGCGCCCGCGCGGGAACCAGCACGGCTACCGTCGTACGTGGCCTACGTGTCCTGCGTGGCGGTTCAGCGAGAGGTTGAGGGGGCGTTCGCGGCATGAATCCCGACGACGAGCGGAACGACGGCCTCTTCGGCGGCTCCGGGGAAACCCGTACGAGACTCCCGGAGGGGGAGGGCGGCGGCGGTGACGTCTACGGCGGCCGCAGATCCGGCCGCGGCGGCGGCACGTCGTCGCGGAGCCTGGTGACGGTGGTCGGCGTCGTGGTCCTCCTCATCGCGGCGATCGCCTTCGCCAACCGGGGAGGCGACGACACGTCCTCCGCGGACGGCGACGCGAAGAAGGCGGGCGCATCGGCGACGGCCCCCTCCGGGGAGAAGCCGGTGGGGGGGAAGACGGACGGGATCCCCACGGGGTACGCGAAGTCGGAGCAGGGGGCGCAGAGTGCGGCGGCGAATTTCACCGTGCCGCTGGGGTCGGCCGAGATGTTCGACAAGAAGAAGCGCGACGCCATCCTCAACACCGTCATGGTGCCCTCCAGCGTGCCCAAGTTCCGGGCGGACCTCGACAAGGCGTACACGACGTCGTTCTTCAAGAATGTGGGTCTGAACGACGACGGTTCGACGCCGAGCGGCTACCAGTTCGTCTCCCGCACGACCCCGATCGGCACCGAGGTCACGGACTTCTCGGGTGACGGGGCGACCGTCGAGGTCTGGTGCAGCGGCCTGCTCGGCCTGGCCGGTGAGAAGTCCACCAAGCCGGTCACCAGCAGCTGGTTCACGGTGACCATGAAACTGGCATGGATCGACGGCGACTGGAAGGCCGTCACGCACTCGCAGAAGGAAGGTCCGTCGCCGGTTCCGGGCGACGACCGTGCGTCCGGCTCGGACGAGATCGCCGAGGCAGTCAAGGGATACGGAGGGTTCACCTATGCCCGGTAGCCGCCCTGCGCTCCGACTCGGTGCCGCCGTCGCGGCCATGCAGACCTTCGCCGTCCTGTTCGCGGCGCGTGCCTTCGCCGCGCCGGAGCCCAAGGACGACGACGCCTGCGACCTCATCCACGGCCCCGCCAAAAAGTACTGCGAAAGAGGCCAGGAGAGCGGCGGCGGAGGCGGCGGCAGCGGCAAGTACCCCGCCGACGCCCCCTTCGACGACTCCTCCACCGACCCCCTGAGCTCCCTCGCCAAGGGCTGCGCCGAAGCCGCCTCCTGGACCGTCGACAAGCTGTCCGACGCCGTCAAGGAGACCGCGAACGTCGACTTCACCAACCCCAAGTTCCTCCAGCAGTACGCCGTCGTCTTCGCCGCCTCGACCGTCCTGACGCTGCTCCTGTGGCTGATGGCCGTCGCCAAGCGGGCGGTCCGCGGCGTGCCGCTGACCACCGCGATCTCCGAGGCCATCGGGTTCCTGTGGCTCACGGTCCTCGCCTCCGCCTTCACCCCGCTGATCCTCTACACCGTCGTCTCCGCCTCCGACGGCGTCACGGACGTCATCGCGAAGGCGACGGGTGGTCAGACGGACACGTTCTTCGGGACGTTCTCCGAAGCCCTGAAGAAGGGCGACGACATCGGCGGCGGACCGATCATGCTGATCGTCGTCTCGCTCGTGTCGATCCTCGCCGCCGGCGTCCTGTGGCTGGAGCTCGTCATCAGGGCGGCGCTCCTGTACGTAGGAGCGCTCCTCGGCACCGTCGTCTACGCCGGCCTCGTCGACAAGAACCTGTGGTCGCACGTCCGCCGCTGGGCGGGCATCATGATCGCCGTCATTCTGGTCAAACCGATCATCGTCATCGTGCTCGGCCTGGCCGGGGCCCTCTCCGCCGAGGACGGGCCCGACTCGTTCTCCGCGGTCGTCTCCGGGCTCTCGATCATCCTGCTCGCCATCTTCGCGAGCGCCATGATCTACCGCTTCGTACCGGGCTTCGGCGACGAGATCGCCAACTCCCGCAACAACCGCATCATGCGCGGCGCCGAGAACAAGGCCGCCGCCGTGATCAGCTCCCCCGCCTCCCTCGTCTCCCAGGGCATCAAGACCCACAGCGCCCGGGGCAACGGCGGCGGTGGCGGAGGAGGCGGCGGCAACAGCCAGGCGCGCCCCGCCAACCCCGCCAGCGGCGGTGTCGCCGCACACAGCAGCCGCCCCTCCGGCGGCTCGTCGAACGGCGGCGGATCTGTCCCCTCCGCCGCACCCCCGCCGCGCGGCAGCGCGACGAACACACCGCACGCGGGCAACCGCGGCGGTTCCCGCACCAGCAGTACCAACCGCACGGGAGGTGAAGGGCGTTGACGACCCAGTCCCACGTGTCCCAGCCGGTCGCGCCCCGCCGCACATATCTGATCGGCCGCGCGCGGCCGAACGCGATCGTCGGCAAGAACCGCGAGACGGGCGAGATCGCCCTGATCATCGCGGGGGCGTTCCTCGGCATGATGTGCGGACTCCTCGTCCCCGTCCTCTCCCTGCGCATCGTGCTGCTCACCGGCTTCCCGATGCTCGCGATCGCGGCGGTGTACGTCCCGTACAAGGGCCGGACCTTCTACAAGTGGTTCGAGATCAACCGCAGCTACAAGCGGTCCCTCAAGCGCGGCACCGCCTACCGCTCCGCCGCACCCGAGTCCGGCGTGCGCCTGGACGGCCGCGAGGTCGAGATCGGCCCGCCGCCCGGCATCGGCCGCATCAGCTGGCTGGCCGCGCCCTTCGGCCCGGACGAGATCGCCGTGCTGCTGCACGCGGACCGGCGGACCGTCACCGCCGCCATCGAGATCGAGGGCCCGGGCGTGGGGCTCCGCGACTCCGAGGACCAGGAGGCGCTGGTCGACCGCTTCGGGACGCTGCTCAAGCACGTCGCGAACGGCGACGGGTTCGTGACCCGCCTCCAGATGCTCGCCCGTACGCTGCCCGCCGACCCCGACGCCCACGCCAAGGACGTCAGCCAGCGCGGCGACGACCGGGCGCTGCCCTGGCTCCAGCAGTCCTACGACCAGCTGCAGTCGATGGTGTCGACCAGCAGCGAGCAGCACCGCGCCTACCTCGTGGCCTGCATGCACTACTCCCGCGACCTGGCGGGCGAGGCCCAGGCGATGGCCCGCGCGGCCCGCCCGGCCGGCGGCCGGAAGCTCGACAAGGACGCCGGTCTCGCCGTCGTCATGGCGCGCGAGCTGACCGACATCTGCTCGCGGCTCCAGGAGGCCGACATCCGGGTGCGCCAGCCCCTGGGGCAGGGCCGCCTCGCCTCCCTGGTCCACTCCATGTACGACCCGGACCACCCCATCGACCACATCCAGGCGATGACCAAGCGCAACGCCTGGCCCGCCGAGCTCGACGCCATGGAGCCCACCTACCTCCAGGCCAAGACCCGTGAGTCCTCCACCCGCGCCCCCTGGTGCCACGCCACGGCCTGGGTGAAGGAGTGGCCGATGACGCCCGTCGGCGTCAACTTCCTCGCCCCGCTGCTCGTCCACACCCCCGACGTGATCCGCACGGTCGCCGTCACCATGGACCTGGAGCCCACCGAGGTCGCCATCGAGCGGATGCTCACCGAGAAGACGAACGACGAGGCCGAGGCGAGCCGCCAGGCCAAGATGAACCGCACGGTCGACCCCCGCGACATCGCCTCGCACTCCCGCCTGGACCAGCGCGGCGAGGACCTGGCGAGCGGCGCGGCGGGCGTCAACCTCGTCGGCTACATCACGGTCTCGTCCCGTTCCCCGGAGGCGCTCGCGCGCGACAAGCGCACCATCCGCGCCTCCGCCGGCAAGTCGTATCTGAAGCTGGAGTGGTGCGACCGCGAGCACCACAGGGCCTTCGTCAACACGTTGCCGTTCGCGACCGGCATCCGACGCTAGACGGTATCGACGTAGAGGCAGGCTGTTGCGATGCGGGATCCGCTGACCGTCCTCACGGACGCCTTCACCTCCTTCCTCTTCGGGAAGGTCGAGACGACCAGGCTTCCGGTGCGTACGTCGACGGGGCAGGCCCAGGCGGTCTACCTCCCGACGGCCGCGCCGGGGCTCGGCGACTCGGGCGTGATCATCGGTCGGGAGGTGTACTCCGGCAAGGGCTACATCTACGACCCCTTCCAGCTGTACGGGCAGCAGCTGCCCGCGCCGCACTGGCTGGTGCTCGGCGAGTCCGGCAACGGCAAGTCGGCGCTGGAGAAGACGTACGTCCTGCGGCAGTTGCGCTTCAAGGACCGCCAGGTCGTGGTGCTCGACGCGCAGGGTGAGGACGGGGTGGGCGAATGGAACCTCATCGCCCAGGAGCTGGGGATAACTCCCATCCGGCTCGACCCGACGGCCGCCCTGGACATGGGCATCCGGCTCAACCCGCTGGACCCGGCGATCACGACCACCGGGCAGCTCGCCCTGCTGCGCACCATCATCGAGGTGGCGATGGGGCACGGGCTCGACGAGCGCTCGGGCTTCGCGCTGAAGGTCGCGCACGCGTACGTGAACGAGACCATCGTCGAGCGCCAGCCGGTCCTCACCGACATCGTCGAGCAGCTCAGGCACCCCGAACCGGAGTCCGCCGAGGCCATGAACGTCGCCATAGACGACGTCCGGGCCTGGGGTCTGGACGTGGCGCTGGTCCTGGACCGGCTGGTCGACGGTGACCTCAGGGGCATGTTCGACGGGCCGACGACGGTGGGCATCGACCTGGACGCCCCGCTGATCGTCTTCGACCTCTCCCACATCGACCGGAACTCCATCGCGATGCCGATCCTGATGGCGATCGTGGGCGTGTGGCTGGAGCACACGTGGATCCGGCCCGACCGCAAGAAGCGCATCTTCCTGGTGGAGGAGGCGTGGCACATCATCAACTCCCCCTTCGTGGCGCAGCTGTTCCAGCGGCTGCTGAAGTTCGGCCGCCGGCTCGGCCTGTCGTTCGTGGCGGTGGTCCACCACCTGAGCGACGTGGTCGACGGAGCGGCCGCGAAGGAGGCGGCCGCGATCCTGAAGATGGCCTCGACCCGGACGATCTACGCCCAGAAGGCGGACGAGGCGAGAGCGACGGGCCGGGTCCTCGGCCTGCCGCGGTGGGCGGTGGAGATCATCCCCACCCTCACTCCGGGCATCGCGGTCTGGGACGTCAACGGCAACGTCCAGGTGGTCAAACACCTGATCACGGAGACGGAACGCCCCTTGGTCTTCACCGACCGCGCCATGACGGAGTCGTCCGCCGACCGCACCGACGAGGACGGGCCGGTCGACGACGCCATGCGCGCGGCGGAGCTGGAGGCGGAGGAGCGGGCGGCGTACATGGAGCAGCATGCGGGATGAGTGGGAGCGGGGCCGGTCCTCACGCGGACGCGGCCCCGACCGGGGCGATCGTCCCGAACGCGGCGTGCCCGACGGCCTGTTGGTGGGCTTCCTCGCCTTCCTGATCGGGGCCACGGTGCTCGTCTGGTCGGCCACGAACCTCGCGGGCCGCTTCGCGCGCGGGGCCTGGCCCGAGAAGGTGTCCTTCGGCCATACGCCTCCGGCCGTGCGGCACCTGGTCGGCAATCCGCAGGACATCGCGGGCGCGTGGCCGGAAACCCCCGCGAACCAGCTGTCGGGGTACGGCCTGTTCTGGGGCCTGTTCATCGGCCAGCTGCTCGTCCTGATCGTGCTGACGGTCTTCGTGATGGGGACGGTGGCGCGGGCACGGGCGGTGCGGAGGGCCCGGCGGGCGGAGGCGAAGGCCGGGGCGGCCAGGACCAGGGGTGCCGGGACGGAGGCCGGGACGGATAGGACGGAGGCCGGGACGTCTGGGGCTGTTGGGACGTCTGGGGCTGTTGGGACGTCCACGGGTGCCGGCCCCGGCGCCGGTCCCGGTCCCGCGGGGACTCCGGCACCTGTCGAGGCTCAGGCGCCCTTCGCATCGGCCGGGCCTGCGGGGTCAGGCATTCCTGTGGAGTCAGGCGGCCCTGTGGAGTCTGCTGCGCCCGCCCGGTCGGCTGCTCCCGTCGACTCGGCCGCTCCCCTCGCGTACGCCGCCCCCGCGGCCGGGTCCGCACCCGTCGAGGCCGCCGT
>NZ_LIRJ01000283.1 GCF_001419745.1 Streptomyces silaceus
CAGGCCGAGGGCGCCCTCGGCATGGCCGTCCTGGCGGCCACCTCCGCGGGGGTGTCCGTCCAGGACGCCGCGGCCGACATGGTCCGCATCGGCGAGGAGATCCTCCCCGACCCGGCGCGCACGGCGCGCTGGACCCCCGTCTACCTCGCCTTCGTCGACGCCCTGGCCGCCCGGGGCTGGCTCGACGAGACCGTCGCACACCACGCACGGGAACGCGCCCGCCGCGCGCCCGGCACGCAGGACCACGAAAGGGCAGGGCAGTGACCGACTTCATCCTCGTACGCCATGGGGAGACCGTCTGGCACGACGGCAACCGCTACGCGGGCCGCACCGACGTGGAGCTGACCTCGCGCGGCCTGCTCCAGGCCGCCGCGCTCGGCGCGTGGGCGGCGGGGGAGCGCATCGACGCCGTGGCCAGCTCGCCGCTCAGCCGCGCCCGGCTCACCGCGGAGCCCGCGGCGCGGGCCCTCGGCCTGGTCCCGCGCGTCGACGAACGGCTCGTGGAGGTCGACTTCGGGCGCGGCGAGGGCCTGACCCGCGACGAGATGCGGGAGCGTTTCCCCGAGGAGCTCGACGCGTTCCTGCGCGACCCGGTCGCCCACCACCTGCCCGGCGGCGAGGACCCGCGCGCGGCGGCCGTCCGGGCGAGCGCCGCCCTCTTCGACCTCGGCGACGCGTTCCCCGACGGACGCGTCCTCGTGGTCGCCCACTCCACCCTCGTGCGCCTCGTCCTCTGCCGTCAGCTGGGCATCCCGCTCGCCGACTACCGGCGGGTCTTCCCCGCGCTGCACAACGGCGCGCTCACCGAACTGCGGCTGCGCGACGGCCGGATGTCGCTGCTGCGCCTGAACGCGCCGGCCGCGCTCGCCCCCGTACCCACCGCGTAACCCACCAGGAAAGAAGCCCCTCATGAGCACCACCGTCCTCGCCGCGGGCGACCACTTCGTCCTCCCGCGCCTGCTCACCGAAGAGGTCCGCACGGCCACCGAAGGCGCCGTCGACGTCCGTGAACTCACCCTGCCCTGGCCGCACACCCCCTTCGGCCCCGTCGGCGAGGTCGACGAGGCCTCCGGCACCGAGGACGAGCTGATCGACGCCCTGCAGGGCGTCGAGGTCTGCGTCACGCAGATGGCCCCCCTCACCGAGCGCATCCTCGCCAACTGCCCCGACCTGAAGCTGATGTGCGTCAGCCGGGGCGGGCCGGTCAACGCCAACCTGGAAGCGGCCACCCGGCACGGCGTCGCCGTCTGCTACGCCCCCGGACGCAACGCCGTCGCCACCGCCGAGCACACCCTCACCCTGCTCCTCGCCGCCGCGCGCGGCGTCGGCGACACGCACTGCGACCTGCGCGGCGGCGTGTGGCGCGGCGACTACTACGACTACGACAACTGCGGCATCGAGATCGAGGGCGCCACCGTCGGCCTCATCGGCTACGGCGCGATCGGCAGCCGCGTCGCCAAGGTCCTCGCGGCCATGGGCGCGCACGTCCTGGTCCACGACCCCTACGTGCGCCCCGAGGCCCTCGCGGGCGTCGCCGAGCAGGTCCCTCTCGACGACCTCCTCACCCGCTCCCGCATCGTCTCCCTGCACGCGCGCGTGACCGACGAGACCCGGGGCATGATCGGCGCCGCCCAGATCGCCCGCATGCCCCGCGGCTCCGTCCTCGTCAACTGCGCCCGCGGCGCCCTCCTGGACTACGACGCCGTGTGCGACGCCCTGGACGCGGGACAGCTGTCCGGTGCCGCCTTCGACGTCTACCCCCACGAGCCCGTCCCCGCGGGATCGCGGCTCCTGAAGACGCCCGGCATCGTCATGACCCCGCACATCGCGGGCGGCAGCCAGGAGGTCGCGCACAAGGCCGCGCGGATCGTCGCGGGCGAGGTCGGCCGCTTCCTGCGCGGCGAGCCGCTCGCCCACTGCGCGAACCCCGAGGTCTTCGCGGACCGGGCCTGACCACCCGGCGCCCGCTCAGCCGATGAGCAGGCGCAGGCCGAGCTCCGCCGCGTCGAGCGCGACGAGGTCGCGGTTGCGCTCGGCCCACCGGCCCGAGGCGAGGTCGTCGCGGAGCCCGTCCACCGCCCGCCGCTCGGCCTCCTGCCCGACCCTGGTCCACACCGAGACCGCGCGGCGCACACGGTCGTCCAGATAGGCCTCGGGGCGGCGCCAGTGGGCCTCGAAGAAGCCGTCGGCGCAGTCCCACGGGACGAGCACCGGCTCCGCACGGCCCTCGATCGCCTTCGTCAGATCGGCCAGGGACGGCCAGTCGGTGAGGAGGCCGGCGAACTCGGGCAGGTAGTCGCGGGTCAGCCAGAACCGCTCCAGCCAGCCGGGGGCACTGGCGTCGTACGTGAACACCACCACGCGGCGGGCCACGCGTTTCATCTCCCGCAGCCCGGCGACCGGGTCCGGCCAGTGGTGCACCGTGCTGACCGCCATCGCGGCGTCGAAGGACCGGTCCTCGAACGGGAGGCTCTCCGCACCGGCGGCCACGCACGGCGCCGCGCCCGCGGGGCGCTGGGCCCGCATGACCGCCGACGGCTCCACCGCCGTGACGTCGCGGTCGGTGGGCTCGTAGGAGCCGGTGCCGGCCCCGACGTTCAGCACCGTCCGCGCGTCCCCGAGCGCGTCCCAGATGCGCGCGGCGATGCGCGGCTCGGTGCGCCGGGTCGCCGGGTAGGCGGACCCGATCGTCTCGTACAACTGCGGGCCGAACACCCTCAGCTGCTCCTCCGGCGTCGTCCTGAACCCCATGGCCCGTGCCTCCAGTTCCTCGTCGATGGCCGCCACCATCGCGGCGGCGCGGTCGCGCTGTTCCCGCAGCAGGCCGCGCAGCCGGTGCAGACGCGCCACCGCGTCGGTGGCCGGGTCGTCGACCAGATCCGCGATCTCGCGCAGCCCGAAGCCCAGCCGCCGGTAGGCCAGCACCTCCCGCAGCCGCTCCACGTCCCCGGGCGCGTAGGCCCGGTAGCCGGCCGCGGTCCGCGCGGACGACCGCACGAGCCCGATCTCGTCGTAGTGATGCAGCGTGCGGACGCTCACCCCGGCCAGTTCGGCGACGCGTCCCACGGTCAAGTGCTCTTCCACGCCGTCGACCATGCGGCATGACGCCACGTGAGGGTCAAGCCCTCGCCCTCGCCGCCGGGCGTGAACACATGACGTCGATAGCGCCAACTCCCGGAACGGCCGGGTCTCCTGACGCGGGCGGGGGCTCATACTCACTTCGTCCCGCCCGGCGCCGCACCCCGGCGGCCCCGACCACCCGTCCCGGAAGGCAGACATGGCCCTCACCACCCGTCGCAGAGCCCTCACCACCTTCGGTGCCGCCCTCGCGGGCAGCGTCGCGCTGCCCGCGTACGCGCACGCGAGCGGGCGCGGCCACCACCCCCGCCCGCTGGTCCGGGCCCACGCCCACAACGACTACGAGCACCCCCGGCCCCTCTTCGACGCCCTCGACCACCGCTTCGGCAGCGTCGAGGCCGACATCTACCTCGTCGACGGACAGCTCCTCGTCGCCCACGACCCGGTGGACCTCGACCCGAGCCGCACCCTCGAATCGCTCTACCTGGAGCCGCTGGCCGAGCGGATACGCGCCAACCACGGCTCGGTATACCGGGGTTACCACCGCGTCCCCTTCCAGCTGCTCATCGACATCAAGACCGAGGGCGCGTCGACCTACGCCGAGCTGCACCGCCATCTGCGCCCCTACCGGCGGCTGTTCACGACCTACACCTACGGCAAGGTGCGCCGCGGAGCGGTCACCGCCGTGGTCTCCGGAGACCGTGCGGCCCGTGCCCCGATGGAGGCGCAGCGCGTGCGGCACGCCTTCTACGACGGCAGGCTCGCCGACCTCGGCACCGCCGCGCCCGCCTCGCTCATCCCGCTGATCAGCGACAACTGGTCGCTCGCCTTCACCTGGCAGGGCACCGGGCCGATCCCGCCCGCCGAGCGCGACAAGCTGCGCGGCATCGTCTCCCGCGCCCACGCGCGCGGGCAGCGGGTCCGCTTCTGGGCGACGCCCGACCTGCCGGGCCCGCAGCGCGACGCGGTCTGGGGCGAGCTGCTCGCCGCCGGGGTCGACCACCTCAACTCGGACGACCTCGCCGGCCTCGAGGCCTTTCTCGACGCGCACGGCGGCTGACGGGCCGCTGACCTCGGCGGATCAACGCCCGCGTACAGAGCACCCGTTCGGAGCACAGGTCACGGGCCCGGACGCCCCCTCCGCTACGCCACACTGACGGCCGAAAGCCGCGGTGTCACGTGGCGGAGGAGGTAATTCCCATGGCCCTGTCGATCTCTGTCGTGCTGCTGCTCCTGATCCTCGCGGTGGTGTTCCTGCGCAACGGCGGGCTGAAGATGTCGCATGCCGTCGTCTGTGCCCTGCTGGGCTTCTACCTGGCGGGCACCGGCGTGGCGCCGACCATCCACAGCGGAGTGACGGCCACCACCGAACTGGTCAGCGGATTCCGGCCGTGACCGGCGCGCACCGGCCCCTGACGTGATCGTTCTTTGCGGGTTCATGAACAACTGACGCCATTTCATGGACACTTCAAGAGGGCGGCCCTAGCTTCGGCGCATGTCCAGCAGACTGCGCCGCCTCACCCTCCTCAGCGCCGTGGCCCTGACGGTGTCCCTCGCGGGCCCCGCGTACGCCGACGAGATCCCCAAGGCCCCCGGGCACCGGCTCGTCGACGGCTATCAGGGCGCGCCCGCCGACGCCCGCCCGCTCCCCGGCACCAAACCGCCCCAGCACCCCTACCTCGCCGCCAACGGACGGAGCGGGATGCACGCGGACGCGGCCGGCAGCGGCACGTACCCCTGGAGCGGACCGCTCGGGAAGCGGCCGGCCGTCGACAGCGAGAAGATGGCGGCACTCGGCGGCGAGTGCGCGACCGTCACCTTCGACCGCGCCGGACGGATCGTCACCGTGTGCGGCACCTTCACCGGCTTCCTGGTCAAGCTGCTCGACCCGAAGACGCTCGACACGCTCGCCGAGTACAAGCTGCCGCAGCGCCCCTCGACCGTCGAGGCCATCACCCGGCTCGACTTCTCGAAGATCTTCAAGGACACGTCGGGCGGCGCCTATTCCTACCTCGACAACGAGGACCGGCTCGTCCTCGCCGACTCGCGCCAGCACGTCGTGCGTCTCGCGCACGAGCAGGCGCCGGACGGCACCTGGCGCTTCGTCGTCGACAAGGAGTGGGACCTGACGGCGCACGTCCCGCACGACTGCGTCAGCTGGACCAACCTCTACCCGAGCGGTGAATGCGACCCGGTCACGTCCGTGATGCCGGACTGGGAGGGGCGCATCTGGTGGGTCACCCGGCAGGGCCGCATCGGCACCGTCGACCCGAGGACCGACGAGATCCGTTCCATCCGGCTCAAGGGCGAGGAGATCCAGAACTCCTTCTCCGTGGCGGAGGACGGCGTGTCGATCGTCTCCGACCACGCCCTCTACAGCTTCCGGGCCGCCGCGGACGGCACGCCGGAGGCCGTCTGGCGCCAGACCTACGACCGCGGAACGGGCACCAAGCCCGGCTCGGTGAACCAGGGTTCGGGCACCACGCCCGACCTGTTCGGCGAGCACGGGGACTACGTGGCGATCACCGACAACGCCGACGACCGCATGAACGTCCTCGTCTACCGGCGCGGCGCCGACGTGCCCGAGGAGAAGCGGCTCGTCTGCAAGGTCCCGGTCTTCGGCTCCGGCGCCTCCACCACCGACAACTCCCTGATCACCTGGGGCGACAGCCTCGTCGTCGAGAACAACTACGGCTACGAGAACGTCGCCTCGCTCACCCTCGGCCGCAGCGTCGTCGGCGGTGTCAGCCGCATCGACGTGCGCGAGGACGGCAGCGGCTGCGACACGGCCTGGGAGAGCGACGTGCGCTCCCCGTCCACCGTGCCCAAACTCTCCACCGCCAACGGCCTGTTGTACTTCTACACGAAGGAGCCCAACAGCCTCGGCATCGACGCCTGGTACCTGACCGCGGTCGACTTCCGTACCGGCGGGACCAAGTGGAAGCGGCTCGCCGGTACGGGCCTCGCGTACGACAACAACTGGGCGCCCG
This sequence comes from Streptomyces silaceus, assembly GCF_001419745.1. GTDB lineage: Bacteria > Actinomycetota > Actinomycetes > Streptomycetales > Streptomycetaceae > Streptomyces > Streptomyces silaceus. Next base: position 6,069 of record NZ_LIRJ01000283.1, read on the forward strand.
TGACGCTCGGCCCCGACGGGACCGCCTACGTGGGCGTCTTCAACGGTCTCGTGGCGGTGCGCGACACGCCGTGAGGCCCGTCAGGTCCGGGAGAACACGCCGATGCCGTTCGGTACCGGGCGCTCGGCCCCGCCGCTGGGGTTGTTGCGCACGGTCACGGCATCGGCCCCCGGGGACCTGGCCACCAGGGTCGACGTGGCGGAGACCAGCGTGGAGGAGCCGCCGCCGTCCAGGCTGAAGCCGTCCCGCGCGCCCAACAGCCGCAAGGTGTCCGCCACTTCGGCGATGGTCAGACCGGCACGGAACTCCGGCGATCCGTCGAGCGAGAGCAGCAGCAGACGCCGGCCGTCGTCCGCTATCCCGGCGGCGGTCCGCACCGCCGACGTCGTGGGGTCCAGGCCGGGCAGCGGCACCCCGTCCCGCAGCACGGGGCAGCCCCCGAGCGCGAACCGGAACGGAACGTGCGAACGGGAGGCCACCAGACGGTGGGTGACCTGCACCCGGTCGCCCACGGACAGTTTGCGCAGCTCCTGCGCGCCCGCCTCGCGGCCCACCAGGACCGTGGTGCCCCGGGCGATCGGACCGCTGCCCGGCGTGTTCACCGACGACACGACACGCCCGTGCCGGAGCGTCACCTCATGGGTGTCGGCGCTGCACGGCGCGCCGCGGCTCGTGTCGGTGCCGCAGGTCGCGCGCACCCGCGAGACGGCACCCCAGTCCTCGGTGAACGCGCCGACGGAACCCACCGGCAGCGCGTACTGGTTGAGCCCGCCCAGCGGCAGACGGGACTCGGGCGTGCGTATCCGCCCGTCGAGGGCGAGGTCGTCGAGGCGCGCCCTGCGGTCGTACCCGACGCCGAGCACGGCCTTGGTGGTCACGCCCGGCGGCATCGCCGGACCGAAGCGCTGGCCGTCGGGCACCGCGCCCTTGAGCGTGCGACCGCTCGCGATCGCCGGGCCGACGGCCGCACCGGTCGCCTCGACGCCCGGATGCTGGGTCTCGGTGATGTTGAAGAAGTCGCCGTTGATCCCGCCCACGGCACCGACGCTGTCGGCCAGTGCGGAGACGGGTGCGCGTGCGGCGACCTTGCCCGGATGGAGCAGGTCGACGCCGGTGCGCGGATCGCGCAGGTCGACGTCGAGCACGTGCGCGCGGGCCGTGCCGTGCGAGGCGGGTATGTCGAAGTAGCCGTACTCCACCCCCGGCGCGATCTCGGTGAGCGCCGTCCGCCCGGTGCCCTGGACGGCACCGGCCGGTGCCGCTCCCATGAGAGCGGCACCGGCCAGCGTGCCGAGCGCGGTGATGAGGGTGCAGGCCGTTCTGAACCGTCCACTGCGTTGCTCGTGCCGTGTCACAGATCCCCCCTGGTGTCGGCTGGGCCACCCAACTGTCCCAGTGGCCAGGGGAGTTCACCAGAGCGCGGTGGCTATGTCCCGACGAGCCGGGAACGGATGAGGAAACGGACGCCTTCCGGGGCCTCCAGTGAGAAGCCACTGCCCCGGCCCGGCACGACGTCCACGATCAGCCGGGTGTGGCTCCACACCTCGTACTGGCTCGCGGACATCCAGAAGTCGACGGGCTCGGCGACCCCCTCGACGGCGAGCCGTGCGAGGCGGACGTCGGAGGCCCCGGTGCGGAACTCGCCCGCCGGGTAGCACATGGGCGCGCTGCCGTCGCAGCAGCCGCCGGACTGGTGGAACATCAGCGGCCCGTGGGTCTCCCGCAGCCGCCGCAGCAGCCGGGCGGCCGCGTCGGTCAGCTCCACCCGTGCGGCGCCGTCCTTCGTCTCATGGCGGTCCATGCGGCCACTCTCCCGCCCGGCACGTTGCAACAGGGTTGCGAGCGGACCGCCGGGGCGACAGGCGGATCACCAGGGCGACACGCGGAGCAGCGGAGCGACACGCGGGCCGCCGTACCCCCACATGGATCAATTGTGTGACCGGCGGGTCGTGTCGCCGGGCGTGGGAGCGTCCTGCGGTGAAGCTGGGGCGATGCGCTGGCTCCTCACGTCGATCGCCGCCCTGTCCCTGGCCGCTCCGCCGTCGTACGCGATGGCGGCCCCCGGCCCCGACGAACCACCGTGCCGTGCGGGCACCGCCGCCTACCAGCGCGAGCTGGAGCGCGAGCTGCGCCTGCCGGTCGACGGCCGTCAGTCTGCCGCCGACTGCGTCGCCATCCGGCGCCTCCAGCAGCGTCTCGGCATCCGCCCCGCGGACGGCAGCGCGTCCCTGCGCACCTACCGCCTGGTCGTCGCGGACCACGTCCGCCGCGATCCGGCCGCCCGGCGCGGCTGTCCGGTGAAGTCCTTCCGTGTCACGTGCGTGGACCTGAACCGGCAGATCCTGTGGGTGCAGACGGGCCGCAGGCTGGTGTTCGACCCGGTCCCGATCCGCAGCGGCCGCGACGGTCTGGAGACCCGGCGCGGCTGGCAGCGGATCTACTGGAAGAACCGCGACCACTTCTCCACGATCTACCACGTGCCCATGCCGTACGCGCAGTTCTTCAACGGCGGACAGGCGCTGCACGGCACGCGTGCCGACCTGTTCTCCTCGGGGTCGGCCGGATGCGTCAACCTCGCGCTCGGGGATGCCAAGCGGCTCTATGCCCTGCTGCAGAAGGGCGACCGCCTCTACATCTGGGGAACGAAGCCGGGCACGGGCGGCTGACGCCGTCCGTGCCCGGTGCGCAGGGGGCAGTGGGTGCTACTTGCCCTTCTTGCCCCCGCCGCGCTGGTTGGTGAGCTTCACCGTCACCGGCTTGTCGGCACTGCCGGCGATGACCCGGTGCGGGCCGCTGACCGTGTTCTTCGGCAGGACGTACCCGTCGGGTACGGCGGTCTCCTTCAGGTAGTACGAGCCGAGCGCCAGGTCCCGGTAGTCGCACCGGCCCCGGCCGTCGGTGGCGCAGCCCCCGTCGACGAGGGTGTCCCGGTTCGCGCCGGTGGTCTGCAGACCCGGCCTGGCGTTGCTCTCGCGCCACAGCTGGAAGACGGCGCCCGCCAGCGGCTTGCCCGTCTTCTGGTCCTGCTTGAGGACCGCCAGCGCGCCCGTGACGCCCGGGTGCTTCTGGATGACGTTCCGTGCCTCGACGGTGACGCCCTTGGAGGCGTTCGCCTTGGTGAGGACCAGCGGTCCGAAGACCGTCGTCCGGGGCATCTGGTACCCGGGCGGGGCCTGTGTCTCGACCCAGTAGTACGTGCCCACCTCGACGTTCGTGCGGCAGACGCCGTTCGCGGGCGTCGTGCAGGGCGAGCCCGTCGCGGTGTCGGGGTCGGCCCCGCCCCGCTGCAGGCCGTCGACGCCGTTGGTCTCGCGCCACAGCTGGAAGACGGCGCCGGCCAGCGGCTTGCCGGTGTCCTTGTCCTTCTTGACCACGGAGACGTCGCCCTTGACGACCACCGGGGCCTTCTTCTTGTTGGTCGCGGTGACCGACACGCCCTTGTCGGCGTTGGCCGCCGTCAGTTCAAGGGGGCCGAAGACGTTCGGCGACGGCAGTTCGTAGCCGTTCGGGGCCTTGGTCTCGCGCCAGTAGTACGTGCCGAGCGCCGTGGACTGCGCGCACTCGCCCTGCGCCTCGGTGACGCACGGGCTGCCGACCTGCGTGTCCGGGTCGGCGCCGCCGGTCTGCAGGCCTGCGGTGCCGTTGGTCTCCCGCCACAGCTCGAACTCGGCGCCCGCGAGCGCCTTGCCGGTGTCCTCGTCCTTCTTGACGACCTTGACCTCGCCCGAGGTGGGTGCGACGGCGCAGTCGGGCAGGTCACCCAGGAAGGGGTAGTTGTGGAACTCCTGGCCACCGCCGCCCGACGCCGAGCTGGTGTGGGTGAGCGAACCGGTGGTGAAGAACCGGCCGTTCATGCCGGGCACGCTGACGGTGGTCATCGAGCCCTGGTCGCCGACCAGGACGCTGCCCTGGAACTGGCCGGTGCCCTTGATCTCCACGGACGTGGCGTCGGGGAAGTTCCACAGCAGCCGGCTGCGCAGCTTGTTGAGCGGGCTGCTGTCGTCGATGGTGCCGGCATAGGTGTTGATGGTGCGGTTCGTGCCGAGGATGTTGACCAGCACGGTGGCGTCGTCGGGGATGCCCTCGAAGCGGATGCCCTCCTGGCCGCCGCTGCCGCCCATCAGGTCGAAGTCCACGTTGAAGACCTGGAGCTTGGAGGTGTTGTCGCCGCTGAACAGCGTCTCGCCGCCCGCGTGCGTGGCCGTGCCGGTGGGCGTGCGCGTGCTGGAGCCGCCCGTCGGGTGGGCGTAGCACTGGCTGGCTTCCGTCAGCTGGTCGCGCAGCGGGATGTAGGGCGTGGCGGCGTCGGGGTCCTTCGTCTTGGTGCCGACGATGGTGCCGGTGGCGTCCCCGGCGTGCCGCACCACACCGTCGTCAGCGAGGAGGCGCTCGCCGGTGGCGACCGTGACGTCGCCGCCCGTGGTGAGCCAGTCCGCGCCCACGGGCGGCGCCACGCGGGAGCCGACACCGGCTTCGCCGACGTTGTAGATCCCGCTGACGCCGTCCGCCTTGTCCTGGTCGAAGTCGCCGAGGACCACGACGCGGCCCTCGGCCTCCGCGGCCCGCTCACGGACGAGGAAGTCGCTGCCGACGTAGATGTTGATCGCGTTGTCGCGGTACTGGATCGACCCGTTGTTGATGGGCGGGTAGTCGCCGCTCGGGCAGGTTCCCGGCACGCACGGGCCGAGGCCGCCCGGCAGGGGCTTCGCGGCGGCGGGCGCGGCGGGTGCCGAGCCCTGGAAGGTGTGCGCGCTCGCGGGGGCGGCACTGAGCCCGGTCCCGGCCACGATGCCGAGGAGACAGAGATACCTCATTCCGGAATGGACGAGGGAGGGGAGGGTCACGTGCACATCGGCTCCTCACATGGTCAAAGAGACGTGGAGGAGGCTCGCACGAATGGCGCCGGTGGCCTTTCAACCGAACGGCGCTTCATAAGAAGAGCACTGCAAAGGATGAGTGTTGGGCCATCTGGGAAGGCCCTTCCGGATGTGTGCGCTTGGCAAGGTGAAATCCGCTTGTGATCTTCGAATCATCGGTCAGTTGATGTCGCTGTCTGTCAAGCGAAGGATTGTGGGGGAGCTCACAAGGTAACGAGAGGGTGTGCGGTCAGGCATCTCTACGTCCGGGTTCGTCATGAAGTATTCCCTTGGTTGTTGCCGCCGCATGAACAATCCCCGGCTCCGGGAAAGGCTCCCGAAACGTATCGAACACGTTCGCCGGGAACGGCGATCACGCATGTGGCAGGGCCGCTTTCGACGGTGTTGTAATTCTCCGCAACCCGGCGCGGACCACCCTTTCCGCCCAGCCGGAACGATTTCCGAGGCCCGCCTCCGCGACCCGGCGCGGGCATGAGCACCAGGAGCACGGCAGCGCCATGGCCGACGTACAGACGCAGGAACCGCGTGGCCCGTTCGCGGTGGCCCTCAGGGCGTTCCGCAGGGACCGGCTCGGCCTCGCCTCGCTCGGTGTCGTGCTCCTCTTCGCCGTGCTCGCGCTCGCCGCGCCGCTGATCGCCGTCCTCTACGGCAAGAACCCCACCGAGCACTACGGCCAGAACGAACCGGGCCTGCTCAGCGCGGAGGGGCTGCCGGTGCTGCCCAACGGCGGGATGTCCGGCGAGTTCTGGTTCGGCCTCGAGCCCGGCCTCGGGCGCGACGTGCTGACCCAGCTCCTCTACGGGATACGCACCTCGCTGCTCGTCGCCGTCGCGGCGATCGTCCTCATCGCCGTCGTCGGCGTCGTCCTCGGGGTGACCGTCGGCTATCTGAGCGGGCTCGCCGACCGGGCCTTCACCTTCGTCTGCAACGTCCTGCTCGCCTTCCCCACGCTGCTGCTGCTCCTCGCGCTGAGCCCCGTCATCCAGACGCGGTTCGTGTCGCCGGGCGAGAACGAGCCCGCGTGGATGCAGTTCACCGTGCTCGTCCTCGTCTTCGCCGCCTTCGGCTGGGTGCCGCTCGCCATGATGCTGCGCACCACCGTCCGGTCCCTGCGGGAGCGGGAGTTCGTGGACGCCGCGCGGGCCGTGGGCGCGAGCCGCCGCCACATCGTGCTGCGCGAGCTGCTGCCGAACGTCTGGGCGCCCGTCCTGGTGCACATCACCATCGCCCTGCCGGGCATCGTCACCGCCGAGGCCGCGCTCTCCTTCCTCGGCGTGGGCATCAGCGAGCCGATCCCCGACTGGGGGCGCATGATCGCCCGCGGGGCCGAGGTCTTCTACGACGACCCGACGTACATGTTCTTCCCCGGCGTCACGATCCTCGTCTTCGTCGTCGCCTTCAACCTGCTCGGCGACTGTGTGCGCGACGCGCTCGACCCGCGCACGCACCGCTGAGTCGCTGTTCCCCTCGCCTCACCCCGCACATCAACTCACCAGCCTCCCAAGGGAGTTCGCCATGCCCAGAATCAGCCCGCGCACCCTGGCCGTGCCGGCCGCCGCCGTCTCCGCCCTGCTCGTGCTCTCCTCGTGCTCGTCGGGCGCCGGCGCGCAGGGCGACGACGCGCCCTCGGTGAGCGACGAGCCGAACCTCACCGCGGGCATCGGCACCGCCGAGGACAGCGCGGGCCCGGCACCCGAGGTCAGGGGGGCACGGCGCGGTGGCACCATCCACGTCGCCAACCTCCGGGACGCCTCCCACCTCGACCCGCAGAAGATCTACGCGGGCGAGGCCTACAACACCTCGCTGCTGTGGGGCCGCCAGCTGACCCAGTACCAGGTCGTCGACGGCAAGGCGAAGCTGGTCGGCGACCTCGCCACCGACACCGGCAGGCCCTCCGACGGCAGCCGCACCTGGACGTACACCCTCAAGGACGGCATCGCCTGGGAGGACGGCAAGCCGATCACCTCGAAGCACGTCAAGTACGGCATCGAGCGCACCTTCGCGCCCGGCTTCGAGCTCGGCCCGCCCTACTGGCCGCAGTGGCTCACCGGGAAGCAGGACCTCGCGCAGGCCCGCAAGGTCTACGGCGGGCCGAAGAAGGACGGCGACTTCAAGGGCATCGAGACGCCGGACGACAAGACCATCGTCCTCCACTTCAAGAAGCCGCAGTCCGACGTGCCGTTCATGGCCGCGCAGTCGTCCTCGTCGCCGGTGCGCCCCGACAAGGACACCGGCACGAAGTACGACCTCAAGCCGTTCGCCACCGGTCCCTACCGCATCGTCGAGCACCAGCAGAACCAGAGCATGACCCTGGAGCGCAACCCGCACTGGAAGGCGGAGACCGACCCGATCCGCCACCAGTACGCCGACAGGTTCGCGTTCACCTTCGAGAAGAAGGAGCTCAACACCGCCCAGGAGATCCTCAACGGGCGCGGCGACGGCGCGAACACCGTCACCACCAAGAACGAGCTGCCCCCCGAGCTGTACGGCGAGGCCAACCGCGACCCGAAGAAGAAGCGGCTCGTCGTCGACGGCCGGCGCGGCGCGTTCACGTACCACCTGGTGATCAGGAACGACCGCGTCGCCGACCCGGAGGTCCGCAAGGCGATCCACTACCTCTTCCCGCGGCAGCAGGCGCGCCAGGCGCTCGGCGGCCCGCGCGTCGGCGACATCGCCTCGACGTACTCCTCGCCCGCGATCGTCGGATACGAGAAGTACGACGCCTATCCGGTCGCCCCGACCGGCGACATCAAGAAGGCCGAGGAACACCTCGCCAAGGCCGAGAAGCCCGTCAAGAGCCTCAGCTACGCCTACGAGTCGACCGCCGCGAACGACCGCGTCGCCCAGGTCCTCGTGGAGGCCTTCGCCAAGGCCGGGATCACCCTGGTGACCAAGCCGATGCCGCTGCCCGCGTACACCAACGAGGTCGCACGCAACGCCGACCCGAAGTACGACCTGTGGATGTCCGGCAGCTCGGTCGACTGGCCGACCCCCGCCACCGGCGTGCCCTACCGCTTCGACAGCCGCCGGGACAGCCTCGACAACGACCCGCGCTACAAGAACCCGGCCGTCGACAGGGAGCTCGACCGGATCGCGAGGATCGGCGACGCCACCGAGAAGGCCAAGGCCCTCGTCGCGCTGGAGAAGGACACGATCATGAAGGACGTGCCGCTCGTGCCGTTCCTGCACCAGCGCGTCCAGCAGGCGCGCGGCGAGAACGTCGGCGGCGCGTTCATCCACCCCATCTACGGCACCATCAGCCCCGCCTGGCTGTACCTGAAGAAGTCCTGACCCATGCTCACCTATCTGACGCGGCGCGGCGTGCAGGCGGTGGTGGTGCTGTTCGCCATCTCCGCCACCGCCTTCGCCCTCTTCTACGCGGCACCGTCCGACCCCGCGGCCATCGCCTGCGGCCCCAAGTGCGACGCCACGCAGATCGCGGCCGTCCGCCACAGCATGGGCCTGGACCAGCCGGTCCTCGCGCAGTACGCCGACTATCTGCGCGGCCTGGTCGCCGGCCGCACCATCCGCGACGTCGACGGCAGCGCCATCGCCTGCGACGCGCCCTGCCTCGGCTACTCCTACGCCCTGCACGAGCCGGTGCTCTCCGCGATCACCGGCCGCTTCCCGGTCACGCTGTCCCTGGCCGGTGGCGCGCTCGCGGTCATCGTCGTGGCGGGCATCGGTGCGGGCTTCGTCTCCGCGCTGCGCCGCGGCAGCCTCGGCGACCGGCTCCTGTCCGGCTTCACGCTGATCGGCGCCAGCGTGCAGATCTACTTCCTCGGCTACGCGCTGCAGTACCTCCTCGTCTACTCCACGGGCTGGCTGCCGCTGCCCGGCTACACGCCGCCGGGGGAGGACCTCGCCGCCTGGGCGGCGGGGCTGCTGCTGCCCTGCCTGGTCCTCGGCTTCGTGAACGCCGCCGTGTTCGCCCGGCTCTCGCGCGCCCAGCTCCTGGAGGTGATGCACGAGGGGTACGTGCGCACCGCGCGCGGCAAGGGCCTCGGCGTCCTGCGCACCCACCTCACGTACACGGCGCGCGGGGCCGCGGCACCGATCGTGCAGCTTCTCGGCCTGGAGGTCGGGGCGCTTCTCGGGGGCGCGTTCATCACCGAGACGGTCTTCGGGCTCTCCGGCGTCGGCAAGCTCGCCGTCGATGCCGTCACCCAGAACGACCTGCCGACCGTCGTCGGCACCGTACTGATCGCCGCGTTCTTCGTGGTGGTGTTCGTGGCCGTCGCCGATCTGGTCGTGGCCTGGCTCGATCCGAGGGTGAGGCCGGCATGACGGCACACGAGAAGACCGGGGCGCCCGTGCTGAGCGTGCGCGACCTGACCGTGTCCTTCACCGGTCCGCGCGGCACCGTCACCGCGGCCGAGGGCGTCTCCTTCGACCTGGCGCGGGGCGAGGTCCTCGGCCTGGTGGGGGAGTCGGGGTCGGGCAAGTCGACCGTCGGGCTCGCCGCCATGGGGCTGCACGACCCCGCGCGCACCACGATCCGCGGCACCGTCGAGGTCGGCGGCACCGACGTCGTGGGCGCGGGCGAGGCACGGCTGAAGGAGCTGCGCGGCGGGCGCATCGCGATGGTGTTCCAGGACGCCCTCGCCTCGCTCTCGCCCTTCCACGCCGTGGGCGCCCAGCTGGCCGAGGCCTACCGGCTGCACCACAAGGACGCGGGGCGCGGCGAGGCGCGGGCCAGGGCCGTGGAGATGCTGGAGCGGGTCGGCATCGCGGCGGCCCGTGCCCGCGACTACCCGCACCAGTTCTCCGGCGGCATGCGCCAGCGCGTGATGATCGCCATGGCGCTGATCAACCACCCGGACGTCCTGATCGCCGACGAGCCGACCACGGCGCTCGACGCCCGCGTGCAGCGCCAAGTCCTCGACCTGCTGGGAGAGCTGCAGCGGGAGTACGGTACGGCCGTGGTCCTGGTGACCCACGACGTCGACATGGTCGCCGCCGCCACCGACCGCATGCTCGTCATGCGCCACGGCCGCACCGTGGAACAGGGGTCCACGCATCAGTTGCTCACCGCGGCCACCCACCCCTACACCCGCGCCCTCATCGGCGCGGCGCCGTCCCTGGAGACGGTGCCCGGTACCCGGCTGCCGACCGTGGACGCCCCTGAGCCGACCGCCCGCACGAACGCGCGCGTATGGGGGGCCGTGGACGAGGGGAAGCGGACGACGCTCGCCGAAGTCAGCGACCTTCGCGTCGAGTTCGGCGGCGGGCGCACCCTCCTCGGCCGTCGGCGCCCGGGGACGCAGGCCGTGCGCGGCGTGAGCCTGCGGGTGGCCGAGGGGGAGACCCTCGGTCTGGTCGGCGAGTCCGGCTCCGGCAAGTCCACCACCGCCCGCGTCCTCGCCGGACTCCAGAAGCCGACCGGCGGCACCGTCCGCTTCGACGGCCGCGACATCACGCGCGCCGCCGAGGAGACCGCCCTGCGCCGCGCCCTCAGCCGCGAGGTCCAGCTCGTCTTCCAGGACCCGTACGCCTCGCTCAACCCGCGCCGCACCGTCGAGGAGATCGTCACCACCCCGCTGCGGGTGCACACGGACCTGAGCCGCCAGGAGCGCCGCGACCGCGCCGCCGAACTCCTGGAACAGGTCGGCCTGAGCACCGGCCATCTCCCGCGCTACCCGCACGAGTTCTCCGGAGGCCAGCGCCAGCGCATCGGGATCGCCCGCGCGCTCGCGCCCCGGCCGCGCCTGATCATCGCCGACGAACCGGTCTCCGCCCTCGACGTCTCGGTGCAGGCGCAGGTCCTCAACCTGCTCATGGACCTCAGGGACGACCTCGGGCTCTCGCTCCTGTTCGTCTCGCACGACCTCGCCGTGGTCCGTCATCTCTGCGACCGCGTCGCGGTGATGCACCACGGCGGGATCGTCGAGACGGGCAGCCGGGACGAGGTCTTCGACAACCCCCAAGAGCCCTACACCAAGGAGCTGTTGGCGGCGAGGCTGTAGCGGACACGGCGGGCGGCGGACGGCCTGGGGGCCTTCCGGGACACCGCGCGCTCCACGAGGATGACCCCTTCCTGTGGGGCGTCCTCGTGGAACGGAGACAGCGCGATGGGATCACATGCGGCGACGGGACGGCGCAGACGGCCGGTCGTGTTCGGGGCCCTCGGGGCGGCACTGCTCGCCGCCCTGCTGAGCATCCCGAGCGCGGGCGGAGCCCCGGTGTCGGCGGACGCCTGCCGGGACGCGGGCGCCGAGCTGCCGCGCGGCGACTGCGGGCCGTTCTGGCAGGTCCTCGCCGAGGACTTCACCGGCGACCGGGTGCCGCTCGGCGCGTTCAGCGACTGCGAGCACCACGTGGACACCTCCGCCGCGTACTGCGCGGGCCTCGACGGCGCCTACCGCGACAACTGGTGGGCCTACCCCACCGGTTGGCGCGACACCGCGAACGACCGCGCACGCGACGTCGCCGGCGTCTACCACCCCGAGGACACCGTGAGCGTGCGCCCTGCGGAGAACGGCGACGGCCGGATGCGCATCCGCATGTGGCGGCCCGCCGACGGAGGACCCGTGCACGCGTCGGCGGTCGTACCGCGTGCCGTCATGCAGATGAAGTACGGCAAGTACAGCGCCCGCATCAAGGTGACCAAGCAGGCCCCGGGCTACAAGTCGGCGTGGCTGCACTACGGCGGCGGCTGCGAGATGGACCACCCCGAGGGCGAGTGGACCGGCACCCTGAACGCCTTCCACCACCCCTGCGGCGGCGGCGAACAGGGTTCGTACGAAGGCGCCGACGACTGGACCGAGTGGCACACCGTGTCCACCGAGTGGACCCCCGGCCATGTGCGCTTCTTCGTCGACGGACGGGAGACGGGCCACGACACGCGGGGCGTGCCGGACCGGCCGCTGTCCTGGGTCCTGCAGAACGAGAGCGCCCTGGAGGGGCCGGGCGCGGCGCCCGGCAGCAGCGCCCAGCTGGAGATCACGTGGGTCGCCGCGTACGCGTACGGCTGGAAGTGACGCCCGGCACGCACCCTCGGCGAGGCGCCCGCCACCTCGGCCACAAGTGGAGCACGACACCTGCGAGTTCGCGCTCCCGCGCCGATTCGTGAACCCCGTACAACCCTCGCGCCCCATCCCGTGTCGAACAGGGCGCCGGACAAGGAACGGGCCCTTTCCGGACACCCCCCGCGCTGCCCGGCCACCTTTCCTTCACAGGAGCCGCTCGTGCGCAAGAACCGTTCGGCCGCCCTCGCCGCGGCATCGTTCCTCCTGCTGACCGGGGCCGGTATCGCCGCCGCCCCCTCCGCCTACGCCGGCACCCCTGGGGGGACCCATGCCGACGACCGCAACAGCGACTTCAACGGCGACGGATACGAAGACGTCCTGGTCGGCGCCCCCGGCGCGACGGTCAGCGGCAAGAAGGGCGCGGGACTCGTCACGGTCCAGTACGGGTCCACCAGAGGCATCGGCACCAGCGACGTCGCCAGATTCAGCCAGTCGACGGCCGGTGTCGCGGGTGCCGCGGAGGCGGGCGACGCCTTCGGCAAGGCCGTCGCCACCGGCGACCTCGACGGCGACGGCTACGACGACGCGATCATCGGCATCCCGGGCGAGGACCTCGACGCCGGGGCGGACGCCGGTGGCGTCGCCGTCCTCTGGGGCTCGAAGTCGGGACTCACCGGATCCGCCAGCAGCTGGCTGCAGAGCGAGCAGGCCGCCGCGGGCCAGCAGTTCGGACTCAGCCTCGCCGCGGCGCACTTCACCGCGGACACTCCCGGCGACCTCCTCGCCGTGCTCGACCGGGACAACGTCGAGCTCTTCGTGTACGACCCCGCTCCGCAGGCCCGCGGCGAGGCGCCGCTGCGACGTCAGGCCACCGAGCGGCTCGGCAGGTCGGCCGACGCCAGCCAGATCGTGTCCAAGTCGCTGACCACCGGCGACTACGACGACAACGGCTACGCCGACCTCGTCGCCTCAGGCGTGACGGAGGGGGACGAGCCCGGTCACGGCTGGTCCGTGCAGTTCGCGGGCGGCGCCGACGGCCTCACGTACAAGAACGACCTGCGCGGCGGCCCCGCGGCGGCCTCCGGGGACATCAACCACGACGGCTACGACGACCTGGTGACCGGCGAGCCGAACTCGCCCGACGACGGCGGCGAGACGATGACCGGCGGCCTGGTCGGCGTGCGCTACGGCACCCCGGACGGCCTCGTCGACGAGGCCAAGTGGTGGACCCAGGACTCCGCCGGCGTGCCCGGCACCGCCGAGCGCGGCGACGGCTGGGGCGCGGACCTGTCCGTCGCGGACACCAACGGCGACGGCTACGCGGACGTCGCGATCGGCGCGCCGGGCGAGGACATCGGCACGATCGCCGACGCGGGCGCCGTCTGGGTGCTGCGCGGCGGGGAGTACGGGCTCACGGCGACCGGCGCGAAGTCCTTCGACCAGGACTCCGCGAACATCCCCGGCGTGCCCGAGAAGGGCGACAAGTGGGGCGCGCAGGTGCGGCTCACGGACCCCAACCGCGACGGCCGCTTCGGCCTGCTGGCCGCCGCGCCCGGCGAGAACGCCGGTGACGGCGTGGTGTGGGTCCTGTCCGCGGGCTCCGGCGGCGTGACCGCCTCCGGGTCCTGGACGTACGGCGCCGCCTCGCTGGGCGCGCCCGGCACGGGCGCGGCGTTCGGCGCGGCGATCGACGAGTAGCCGCAGGCCCTCCACCGCATCCGAACGCGGTCGTGGGCGGGCCGCTCCGTATGATCGCGGCATGTGCTGACGACCGCGTTAGGAGGTTGAACAGACATGACAGAGAGCCGAGTCGTCATCGTCACGGGCGGCGGAACCGGCATCGGTGCCGCCACCGCGCGGCAGCTGCGGGCCGCCGGACACCGCGTGGTGATCTCGGGGCGCAGGCCCGGACCGCTGGAGAGGATCGCCGAGGAGACCGGGGCGCTGGCCCACCCCGCCGACGCGGGCGACCCGGCGGCGGTCGCCGGACTCGTCGACGCGGCCGTGGCGGCGTACGGCCGCGTCGACGGCCTCGTGCTCAACGCCGGGATCGGGCGCGGCGGCGCCGTCGGCGACCTGTCCGACGAGGACTGGGACACGGTGCTGCGCACCAACCTCACCGGCCCCTTCCTGCTGCTGCGCGCCGCGCTCCCGCACCTGCTGGAGACGCGCGGCGCGGTCGTGGCGGTCGCCTCGGTGGCCGCGCTGCGCAACGGCGTCGCCAACGCCGCGTACGCGACGTCCAAGGCGGCGCTCCTCCAGCTGTGCCGGTCGGTCGCCGTCGACTACGGCAAGGCGGGGCTGCGCGCCAACACGGTCTGCCCCAGCTGGGTGCGGACCGAGATGGCCGACCGGCGGATGACCCGGTTCGCCGAGGAGGCCGGGCTCGGCGACGGCGGCGCCGACGCGGCGTACGAGGAGGCGACGCGGCTGGTCCCGACGGGCCGCCCGGGGCAGCCGGAGGAGGTCGCGGAGGCGATCGTCTGGCTGCTCTCGCCCGCCGCCTCGTTCGTCAACGGCGCGGCGCTGACCGTCGACGGCGGAGTGACGGCGGTCGACCCGGGCACGGTCGCGTTCGACTTCGGCGTCGTGCCGCGCGGCGTCGACGGGAGGTAGCGGGGCGCGCCGCGCGGCCGGACGCTAGCCGAAGCGTTCCACGCGGAGCTGGGCCGGTGGGTACGGCGAGAACGACGTCGTGCCCACCGACCAGAAGCCGGTCGTCCCGGGGATCCGGGCGATGGCCTCCGGCAGGTACGCCGAGGTCTCGGGCCCTCGCTCGCTGACCCACGTCGTGCCGTCCCAGCGCAGGTAGTGGGCGCGCTTCTGGTCCCAGAAGTCCCAGCCGCAGATCCGGTCGGGGCGCCCCTGCGCGTCGCCCGCGATGCCGCCGAGGAGACCGACGCCGAACGGTGCTCCCGGGCTGGTCCACTCCGTGCCGTTCCAGTGCTCCAGCCGGATGCCGGGCGGCTTTCCGGGCGGTCCGCCCGGACCGTAGGCGAAGCCGGTCAGCCAGATGTCGTCGTGCGCGACCGGCAGCAGGCCGGTCACCGAGGCACGGAGCCCGACCGTGTGGGGCACCACCGTCCAGGCGCCGTCCCAGCGGGCGATGACGTCGCCGAACACCCACACCTCGCCGCCGGGCGTGACCATGACCCCGTACGGCGTCGGCGCCGCCGCGTCCGGCAGCGGCCTGCACCAGCGCCACGTCCCGCCGTTGCCGCGCAGCAGCCCGGCGCGGCCGCCGTGCCGCCCCGCCACCCAGAACACGCCGCCGGGACCGGCCGCCACGTCGGTGAGCTCCGTTCCCGTCTCGCCGCGCCCGGGGAAGCCGGCCTCCCGCCAGGTGGTGCCGTCCCAGGCGAGGAGCTGGTGGTGCCCGGCGGTGTCGGTGCCGAGGGCCCAGGCGGCCGAGCCCTGCGCGTCGACGGCCACGGCGCGCAGGGCGCCCTTGTACGCGAGGTGGGAGACGTCGTCCGTCTTCCAGGCGGTGCCGTTCCAGCTCAGGGAGATCGGCGTGCCGTCGGTCGCGCCGTAGCGGTGGTGCTCGCCCACGGCCCAGGCGAGGTCGGGGCCGGCGGCGGCCACGGCCACGAGGTGGGCGGCCGGCTGCCCGGTGGGCGCGGGGACCTCCTGCCAGGTGCCTGCGGCGGTCGCGGCGGGCGTGCGGGCGGCGGCGGCACCGGCCGGGCCGAGCGGCAGGGCCAGTCCCGCTCCGGTCGCCGTCAGTCCTCGTAATACGTCGCGTCTTCGCATGGGAGAGCCTTCCCTCGTCGGATGCGTGCGTTCACGGTGCGTGATGGGTGCTGTCCTGAGGTGCGCAACACCCTGAACCGGACGCGGGAAGGCGTCAATGCACGCGCGTGCGCATTTCGCCGCCCGCCGAGGGGCCGATCCCTCGGGGCGGAGCGGCATCGCGGGGCCGAGAGGTCCGGGAGGGCAGTCATGGGGGCAGCCCTGAGCGCCTTCGAGGGCGGCGGGGCATGTCGCATTTCGCCCGTTCGGTCTGGCCCGTACGGGCCATGGACGCCGACCGGCCCGAGCCGGAATGGTCTGGACCAACTGCCGTCGCCCCAAGGGAAGTTGCCGGGCGAATCTTTGCGTGGGCATCGCGTGACGGCAAAGTGAACTGGTCGTAAATATCGCCTTTTTGGACGTGAAGGCACCCAATTCAATTGTTGACAGCGAGAGTTGGTCTAGTCCATTTTGGTGGTACGCAAGTTCGACAGGGGGCTGGTGCGACACGCGCTGCCCCGGCGGACCTGAAGTGGTCCCGGCCCAACCCGGCGTGGAGACCTGCCGCCGGAAGAGAGAACCGAACCTTGGAGCACCACATGGCAGCGAGTGACCGCTACCTCCATCGAGCCGCCTCCGACATCCCGTACTTCAGCGCGGACGCCGACACGTACCTGGCGCAGACCCCGCTGAGGGACCTCAAGAAGACCCGGGAGCTGCGCGTCCTCTCCGAGGAGGACTTCGCGCACTGGCAGACGTACGGCTACGTCGTCGTGAAGCAGGCCATCCCCGCCGAGGCGGCCAAGGACCTGCTGGACTTCGCCTGGGAGTTCCAGGGCCTGGACCGCGGCCGCCCCGACACCTGGTACGAGGAGCGCGAGTTCCGCTCCGACCTGGACCGTGAGCTGCACATCTACGGCTTCGTCGAGGCGTACCACCACCAGCTCATCTGGGACAGCCGCCAGACCCAGCGGGTCTACGACGCGTTCGTCGACGTCTGGGACTGCGAGGAGCTCTGGGTCACCCTCGACCGGCTCAACCTCAACCCGCCCAACATCAAGAACCGTTCCCGCTCCCTGATCGCGCCCACCGAGCGCGGCTTCGACATCAACCTCCACTGGGACGTCGACTCCACCCTCGGCGTGCTGCCCCAGCGGGTCCAGGGCATCATCGCCCTGGACGACACCCAAGAGGACCACGGCGGCTTCCAGTGCTGCCCCGAGCTGTTCCGCAGGTTCGACCGGTGGAAGGTCGCCCAGCCTGACGACCGCGACCC
Organism: Streptomyces silaceus; assembly: GCF_001419745.1. Classification (GTDB taxonomy): domain Bacteria; phylum Actinomycetota; class Actinomycetes; order Streptomycetales; family Streptomycetaceae; genus Streptomyces; species Streptomyces silaceus. The sequence continues at coordinate 22,922 of NZ_LIRJ01000283.1, forward strand.
CATACGCCCCGTGATCGACCGTGACGACATGCCGGTGGTCCGCCCCGAACTGGCGGCGGGCGACCTGCTGATCTGGAACGGCATGCTGGCCCACGGCGTGGCCCCCAACACCTCCGAGCAGGGCGTACGGGCCGTCCAGTACCTGTCGATGATGCCCGCGCTGGAGTCCCACGACGCGCTGCGCCGCTCCCGCGTCGACTCCTGGAGCGACCTGAGCACGCCGGAGTGGAACGCCACCCTCCTCGGGGACGCCCACAAGCACGAGTCGCTCCGCTACGGCACCGCCGCGCTGAACGACCTGGGGGCCAAGCTGCTCGGCCTCAAGTCCTGGAACGGGGATGCCGCGTGCGCCGAATCTGCCTGACGCTGCCGACCAACCGGGCCTGCCCCGAGACCATCGCGGCGATCGGCGAGGAGGCCGCGTACGCGGCCGGGCACTTCGACGTCGAGGTGCACCTGCTGATCCTCGACTCCTCCGACCCCGCCACCTTCGCCGCGCACACCCGGGCCGTCCACGCGCTCCCGGTCCTGCCGCGCGTCGCCGTGCACCACCTCGACGAGGCGGCGCAGCGCGACTTCCTGCGCCGGGTGATCGCCCGCGCCGAGGTCGCCAAGCCCGAGCTGACCCTGGAGCTGATGCTCCCGGACGGCCTCTCCTACGGCGCCTGCACCAACCGCGCGTTCCTCATCGCGAGCGCGCTCGGCTGCGAGTCCGTCCACCGCAGGGACTCCGACAGCCGCTACCAGAGCGTCGACGGCCGGCCCGTCTTCCCCGTCCACCACGAGCTGATGTCGCTGGGCAAGCCCGCGGCGGAAGCGGCGGACGGCGTCACCGAGACGGCCCTGGACGCACGGCACACGCACAAGCGCGTGGCGATGGTCGGCAGCTCCTTCGTGGGCGAACTCTCGGTCGACATCGGCGAGATCAGCCGCCTCGACCCGGACGTGTACTACGACGTCGTCAGCCTGTGGGCGCCCACCCACTGGTCCGACGAACAGAAGCGGGAACTCGTCGACGACTCCTTCCGGGGCGCGGGCACCGAGCCCTTCGCGCGCGACCACGCGAAGCTCACGCTCGTCGACCCGATGCGCGTCGACATGTGCAACATCGCCTTCCACGGCGTGCACGAGCGCGTCCCGCTGCCGCCCGCCAAGGACACCATCGGCAGCGACTACTTCCTCATCCACCTGGTCCACGACGCCGCGCTGCCGGGCGTGCTGCACAACCGCAACATCGTCAACTATTACACCGGCGAACGCCGGACCGACGCCGGCTTCGTCGCGTACCAGACGCGCTTCGCCAAGTTCTTCCTGTCGATGCTCTACTTCAACCACATCTACGACCGCATGACCGCGGCCGGCGAGGCGCTGGCCGACGAGCGGGGCGACGTCCGCGCGTCCGTCGTCGCCGACTTCGCGCGCGAGAGCGCCGTGCTCGACCAGGCCGAGAACGTGGACCGCCTCGACCGGCTCGACACCGCGTACCGCACGCTCGGCGGGCGGTACGCCGACTTCGCCGACCACCTGGCCACGCGCCGCGAGCGCCTGCTCGACGAGGCGCGCGGCGACATCGAGGACTTCGCCCTGCTGACCGAGGCGTGGGCGTCCCTGGTGGCCGCGAGCGCTGATGAGGGCCTGCGCGCGGCGGCGGAGAGTTCCGCATGAGCGCCACGATGACCACTCCCGCGCACGACTCCGCACTGCTGCTCGACGCCCTGGCCGCCGCCGACGAGGACCAGATCGTCTTCGACCTGCCCGGCATCGAGGCGCGCTACGACACGCTCTGCCGCGAACTCCCGGGCGTCGCGGTCCGCTTCGCCCTGAAGGCCTGCCCGGTGGACGAGGTCCTCGGCCGGCTCGCCGCGCGCGGCTGCGGGGTCGACGCGGCGAGCCCCCGGGAGGTCGAGCAGGCGCTGGCGGCGGGTGTCCCGGTCGGCCGGATGCACTACGGCAACACCGTCAAGTCCGACCGGAACATCGCCGACGCGTTCCGGCTTGGCATCCGCGACTACGCGACCGACAGCCTGGAGGACGTGCGGGCCCTGGCCGCGCACGCCCCGGGCAGCCGCGTGTTCTGCCGGCTCGCGACCACCGGCGAGGGCGCGCTGTGGGGGCTCAGCAACAAGTACGGCTGCTCGCCCGAGGACGCCGTGACCATCCTGGAGACGGCCCGCGACCTGGGACTCGTCCCCGCCGGACTCTCCGTGCACGTCGGCTCCCAGCAGATGACCGCCGACGCCTGGCAGGGCGCGTTCGACCGCATCGCCGACGTCCTGTCCGCACTGGCCCCGCGCGGCATCGCCCTGGACCACGTCAATCTCGGCGGCGGTCTGCCCGCGCTCGGCTACCGCGACAAGCACGGCACCCCGCTCGACCCGCCCCTGGACAAGATCTTCACCGTCATCCGCGAGGGCATGGCACGCCTGGGCGGGATCCCCGGCCACCGGCTCGGCTTCGTCATCGAGCCGGGGCGCCATCTCGTCGCCGACCACGGGGCGATCCGCGCGCACGTCTCCCGGCTGGCCGCGCGCCGCAGGCCGAACGGCGAGCGCCAGCACTGGCTCTACCTGAGCTGCGGGAAGTTCAACGGCCTCTACGAGATGGACCAGTTGCAGTACCGCCTGGTCTTCCCCTCGCACCCCGGCGCCGAGTCCGTGCCCGCCGTGGTGGCGGGACCGAGCTGCGACAGCGACGACGCGTTCTCCCACGAGGACGGCCTGGTGCCGGTCCCCAAGGACCTCGCGTCGGGCGACCCGGTGTGGGTGCTCTCCAGCGGCGCGTACGCGACGAGCTACATGACGCAGGGCTTCAACGGTTTCAGCCCGCTGCCGTACACCTGGATCGACGGAGAGGGCGCATGACCGACGACATACGGGTGCGCCGCATCGCCGACGGCGACTGGGACGGCATCGTGGCGCTGGAGTCCCGCGCCTACGCCCCCCTCGGCCTGTCGGAGGGCAGGGCCGCCCTGGAGTCCAGGATGCGCGCCTCGCCCGCCACCTGCTTCGCGCTCGATCTGGACGGCGAGCTGGCGGGCTACCTGCTGGCGCTGCCCTACCCGGAGTCCGCCTACCCCGACCTCGGCGAGCGCGAGCGGCAGAGCGGGCCCGCCCCGCTGCCGACGCGCAACCTGCATCTGCACGACATCGTCGTCGCCGAGCATCTGCGGCACCGGGGCCTGGCGCGGCACCTGCTGCGGCAGCTCACCGGGACGGCCCTCAAGCACGGGTACGAGAAGTTGTCCCTGGTCGCCGTCGGCGGCAGCGAGACGTTCTGGTCGGCCCGCGGCTTCACGGCCCGCCGCGGGGGCGTTCCTCCGGCCGGCTACGGCCCGACAGCCGTGTACATGTCCAAGGCGGTGACGGCGGAGGCGCCGTCGCCGGAAGAACCAGAAATGTGGGCTGATGCCGGTGCTCCGCGTGCGTGACCCCTTCCACCGGGGCCAGTTGGCGATCGCCGCCCTGTTCTGTTCGCTCGGTTTCCAGTACGCCACCTGGGCCGCGCGGATCCCCGCCATCAAGGAGGACCTCGACCTGAGCGCGGCGGAGGTCGGTGTCCTCCTGATGGCCGCAGGCGTCGGCGCGGCCGTGTCGTTCCCGGTGGTGGCGGTGCTGATGCGGCGTCTCGGCTCGCAGCGGCTCTCGCTGCTGTCGGCGCTCTGCCTCGCCCTGGTCCTGCCGGCCCTGGCCGTGGCGCCCAACTACCCCGTGGCGCTCCTCGTGATGTGCGTCGACGGTGTCCTCGTGGGCTGCCTGAACGTCGCCATGAACGCCCAGGGGGCCGCGCTCGAAAGCCGCCACGAACGCAACGCCATGGCCCGGCTGCACGCGACGTTCAGCGCCGGCTCGCTGCTCGCCGCGCTGGTGGCCTCCGGCATGAACGCGGTGACCTCGACGGTCCTCGTGCACTTCGGCGCGGCGGCCCTGATCATGGTCGTGCTCGTGGCGGTGGCGCGGACCGGGCTCCTGGCGGACGACCAGGCCGCACAGAAGGAGACGGAGAAGGGCCAGGACGCGACGGCGGAGAAGAAGCCCCGCTCCTGGACCCTGCCGTCCCGCCTGACGCTGTGGATGTGCGTCGCCATGGCGTTCGGCACCGTCACCGAGGGCGCCATGAACGACTGGTCCGCCCTCTATCTGGAGGAGATCGCCGAGGCCTCCGCGGAGATGGCGCCCCTGGGCATCGCCGTCGTCTCGGGAATGATGGTCATCGCCCGGCTCTTCGCCGACGGCTGGCGCAGCCGCTGGGGCGACGGCCGTGTCGTGCTCTACGGCAGCGTGCTGGCGGGCGCGGGCCTGGCCCTCGCGCTGGCCGTCGGCGGCCTGGTGCCGGCGCTGCTCGGCTTCGCCTGCGTCGGCCTCGGCATCGCGGCCGTCACCCCGTGCGTCTATGTGGCCGCGGCGGGCCAGGGCTCGGACTCGCTGACCCTGGTCGCGGCCATGGGGACGACGGGCCTGCTGGCCGGGCCGCCGCTCATCGGCTTCATCGCGCACGCGAGCACCCTGGTGTGGGGGCTCGGCGCGGTCGCCGCGTCGGCGCTCGTCGTGTCCGCGTGCAGCACGCAGATCCGGTGGCCGGCCCCGGCCGGACGGACCGCCGAGCCCGTCGCGGAGTCGGCCCTCTCGGAGTGAGCCGGGTTCCATCTCGTACTTACCCGAGGGTAGGCGTACCCGACCCCCTTGTTATACGTTCTGTCTAACAAGGGGGTCGCGGCCTGCCGTGCGACGAAGCGCCGTGCCCCGCTGCCCGGACCTCTGAGTCAAGGAGCCGAAGCATGGCAAGCAGCACTGTTCGGCCGAGTACCAAGGACAGCTCCCCGGAAGGCGACGTGGCGCGTCGGCTGCTGGATTCGGCCGCCGTGCTGGCGTACGACCCGGCGACCGAGGTCGACTGGGAGACGCCGCTGGACCGCGACTGCCACGGCGCGAGCCCCGAGTGGAGCACGCTCTACGGCACCGCCTACTGGCGGGAGATGACCGAGGAACAGCGCAAGGAACTGACCCGGCAGGAAGCCGCGTCGGTGGCCAGCACGGGCATCTGGTTCGAGATGATCCTGCAGCAGATGGTCCTGCGCGACGTCTACGCCAAGGACCCCACCAGCGCCGAGGTCCAGTGGGCGCTCACCGAGATCGCCGAGGAGTGCCGCCACTCCATCATGTTCGCGCGCGGCGCCCAGAAGCTCGGCGCCCCCGCCTACCGCCCGCACCGGTTCGCCACCGAACTGGGCAGGGTCTTCAAGTCCGTCGCCTTCGGCGAGGCCGCGTACGCCGCGATCCTGGTGGCCGAAGAGGTCCTCGACGTCATGCAGCGCGACTGGATGCGCGACGAGCGGGTGGTGCCCTTCGTCCGCACCATCAACAACATCCATGTCGTCGAGGAGTCGCGGCACATGAAGTTCGCCCGCGACCAGACGCGCAAGCAGCTGGCGGGCGCGGGAAGGGCCCGGCGCCAGATCAACGCCCTCATCATCGCCATCGCGTCGTACGTCATCGTCACCAGCATGGTGAACCGCAAGGTGTACGTGAACGCGGGCCTGGACGAGGAGCGCGCGGTCGCCGAGGCGAAGGCCAACGAGCACCACAAGTCCATGATGCGGTCGAGCTGTTCGGGCCTCATGGAGTTCCTGTCCTCCTGCGGCCTGCTCACCAGGCCGGCCCTCGTCTTCTACAAGCGCGCCCACCTCATCTGAGCCGACGGATCCGAGCCGAGCAGAGTCGACGACCATGACCTACGCCATCACCCAGACCTGCTGCAGCGACGCCACCTGCGTCGCCGTCTGCCCGGTCAACTGCATCCACCCCACGCCGGAGGAGCGGGCGTTCGGCAGCACGGAGATGCTGCACATCGACCCCGCGACCTGCATCGCCTGCGGCGCCTGCGCCGACGCCTGCCCGGTCGACGCGATCTTCCCGGTGGACCGGCTGCCCGCCGAGCAGCGGGAGTACGCCGAGATCAACGCGGCGTACTTCGCGGGGGAGGGGGCCGAGACTGCCCCCGAAGCCGCCCCCGACGGGCCGAACTTCCATGCCTGGGGCGAGCCGTCCTTCCCGCGCGTCCTGCCCGCGGACTTCGCGCCGCTGAAGGTCGCCGTCGTCGGCACCGGACCCGCGGGCATGTACGCCGCGCAGGACCTGCTCCTGCACACCAGCGCCGAGGTGACGCTCATCGACCGGCTGCCGGTGGCCGGCGGTCTGGTCCGCTACGGTGTGGCGCCCGACCACCCCGCCACCAAGAAGGTCGGCGAGACCTTCGCGCGCTTCCACGCCCACCCCAGGGTGCGCATGCACCTGGGCCTGGACGTGGGCACCGACGTCACCCCGGAGGAGATCGCGGCCCATCACGACGCGGTGATCTACGCCGTGGGCGCCTCCGCCGACCGTCGGCTCTCCATCCCCGGCGAGGAGCTTCCCGGCAGCATCTCCGCGACCGGGTTCGTCGCCTGGTACAACGCCCACCCGGACGCCGCCCAGGACGCGATCGACCTGTCCGCGGAGCGCGCGGTCGTCGTCGGGAACGGCAACGTCGCCCTGGACGTCGCCCGGATCCTGCTCGCCGACCCCGACACCCTCGCCCGCACCGACATCGCCGACCACGCGCTGCGTGCCCTGCGCGACAGCACGGTGCGCGAGGTGGTCCTGCTCGCCCGGCGCGGCCCCGAGGACGCCGCGTACACCAGGTCCGAACTGCTCGCCCTGAAGCATCTGCCGGACGTGGAGCTGGTCGTCGACGACCACGACCCCCGCATCGCGTCCGCCGTCGACGCCGCGGGCCCCCGGAACAAGGCGGGCGTCCTCAAGGGCGTCGCACGCGAACGGATCGACGGCGAGAGGCCGCCCGCGCCGGGCCGCCGCATCGTCCTGCGCTTCCACTCCGAACCCGTCGAGGTGCTCGGCGAGGACCGGGTCGACGCCGTGCGCGTGAGGGCCGGGTCGGGGGAGCGGACGATCCCCGCGGGCCTGGTGCTGCGCGCCATCGGCTACCGCGGACGGCCCGTCGCGGGGCTGCCCTTCGACGAGACGACCGGCACCGTCCCGCACGAGGGCGGCCGCGTCCAGGGGCTGCCCGGGACCTACGTCGTGGGGTGGATCAAGCGCGGTCCCAGCGGCGGTATCGGGGCCAACCGCACCTGCGCCGCCGAGACGGTCTCCACGCTGCTGGCCGACGCCGTCGCGGGCGCGCTGCCCGCTCCCGCGCACCCGCCGCGGGCCTTCCACCGCCTGGCCCGCCGCCGCAACCGCCAGGTGGTCGACGCCAAGGGGCTCGCCGCGATCGAGCGGGCCGAGACCGCCCGGGGCCGCGACGCGGGACGCCCGCGCGTCAAACTGGCCACGGTCGCCGAACTCGTCTCCACGGCTCGGGCGGGGCGGCCGGGTCTTTTGCGCTGACGCCCGGGAGGCGCTCCGTACCGGGAGCCCGGACATGCAGGTGCGGCCGCGCGGCTCCCCCCAGATGGCGCGGCCGACCCGCCTCAACTACCGCCTCGGCGCGCGGGAGTTCACCGAGGGCAATAGGAGCATTCGGTCGACGCCCCTCATGTGAGGACCTCGTTCGAAAGCCCCCGTCGTTGTCTACGCCTACCCGTGTCGTGGGGCCCACACCCTTTGAAGTCCGGAACACCACGCGGGAGTACTCGCGTGCACAGGCGCACCGGCACAACGGCGGAAGGCCCCGGATCCCATCGGAATCCGGGGCCTTCGCGTCACGAGCGCTGGGCAGGCCTTGCACCTGCATTTCCCCGCAGGAAGCGGGGCGTCTTTCCTTGGACGACCAACGCCGGGCCCGGCACCGTCAGTTCGGCGGCGAGCACATGATCGACTGTACCCCAGGGGGCGGGCCCGGCGGAAATCGGCGGGCGAAGGGCGTCCCACGGGCGGTCACTGGATGCTCCAGCGGTGCGGATGGCCGGGGTCGGCGGGGCAGGAGAAGATGTTGAGCTCGCCCGCCCGCCCCACCACGACCTCCGTGGGTGTGGCCGTCCCGAAGGCGACCGGCCGCCCCTCCTCGCGCGGGACCCAGCTCCTGCTGCCGCCGTCCCACTCGGAGCTGTCGATCGTCAGGAGCAGTTCCATCGGTGTCGCGCAGGAGCGGCAGTCCATGCGCGACGGGTCGGTCAGGTGCCAGGAGGCGAATCCGCCGGCGCGCCAGCCCGGCGGGATCGACAAGTCGTACTGATAGGCGGGCGGTTCGGGACCCTCCTCGTCCCCGGACTCCTCACGCGCCGCCTCGGCCTCCTCCTCCAGCTCCTCCTCCCAGGCGTCGATGCGGGCGCGCAGGTCCTCCGGCAGCAGCCCCGCGAACGGGTACGTGGTGACCTGCTCGGGGTGCAGCACGCACGGCTCCGCCACATAGCCCGGATAGCCCACGACGGCGGGCAGGGGAGCCGTCGCCAGCGGCTCGGTGATCTCCCACGAGCGGTGCCAGCGCAGCTCCACGGACATGCCGTGGCCGGTCCTGCCGTGCCGGTCGAAGGGGCACCAGAAGACCTGGAGCAGGTCGCCGCCGTCCGGGCCCGCGCGCAGGTCGGGGACGTCCCGCCGGTAGAGCTGCGCGACGCCGATCATCGGGATCGCGTCGGTGTCGGCGAGCCCCGGGACGCGGTGCTCCTTGTCGAGTTCGTCCAGCAGTTCGCGCTCCTCGTCCGTCAGGCCGCGGGGCGCTTCCCCCGCCCGTGCCCCGGTGAGGATCCGCCGCGCACGGTGGATGTCCTCGACGCGGCGCCCGCGCCCGCGGTGGTGCGGCTCGGTGCACACCGGCCAGGGCTCGCCGGCCGGCCACAGCAGGGGCCCGCCCACGTGGCTGTCCGCGGCGGTCGGGCTGCCCGGCCTCGGGTGCAGCCGGGTCGTCGTCCCGCGGTGCGCGGCCAGTTCCGGGAAGAGGGCCTCGACGTCGAGCGGGCGGGGCGGCGTGGTTCTCGTCATGACGGCGACCCTAGACACCACCCGTCGCACACATTCCATGGACCCCATGTGTCACAGGAGTCACGCGGACGGACAGCTTCCCCTCCTGGTTCTGCCGTTCTTTCCGGTGTCCTGCCCGGACTGACGGCGTCCGCGACGCCGTACGCCCTACGATCGCCCGCATGCTGCTGCGCCGGAAGTTACGGATGGTCATGTCCCTCGTCGTGGCGCTCGCCGCCGCCCTGGTCTGGGCGGTGGGGAGCAGCGCGTCGGCGGCACCCGACGACAACGAAAGACCGCCCTCAGGGCGGCAGTTGCTCTTCTACAACCATGCCTACGGCGTGCTCGACCGCGAGACGGCCGACGCCATCGAGCACTCCACGTACCTGCCCGAATTCGCCAATTTCCAGGTCCGCACCACCACCGGATCGGACGGGAACGTGTGGACCGGCCGCTATCTGATGGGCCGCGAGACCTACCTCGAACTGTTCGGTGTCGGTGATGTGGCGGGCAAGGACGGGGAGTTCGGCTCCACCGGAATGGGCCTGTCCGTCGAGCGAGAGGGCGACCTCGCGACGGTGGACAAGCGGGTGCGGGACCTCGGGATCACCCCGACCGGGTTCCTCCAGACCCGCGACTTCGGCGACGGCGTCCCCGTCCCGTGGTTCGACGGCTTCTTCTCCTTCCCCGCCAACGAGTACGACTCCTTCGGTGCCTGGACGATGGAGTACCGGAAGGAGTACTTCGCCGACCCGCGCGGCAAGACGGAGCCGCCCAACCACCCCGGTGACGTGGGCCGGGAGCGCTACCTCAACGACGACTACAGCACCCGTCTCATGCGCGACGTGACCTCGATCCGGCTCGCGATGTCCGCGCGTGACGTGGCGAGCACGGAACCGGTGCTGCGGGCCGGCGGATTCACCGTACGGACCGCGGGCGACGGCCTCGTGGCGACGCGGGGCGGCACCACGATCAAGCTCGACGCGACCTCGCGTGCGGACGCGGGTCTGAAGGAGGTGTCGTTCTCGCTCAACAAGTCCGTCAAGCGCCATGTGGAACGGATCGGCCGCTCCACGCTCACCGTCGGCCCGGGGTCCTCGGCCGTGTGGACCTTCGACGAGCCCCAGTGATGCGCTCGTCCGGTTGATCACTCTTTGGCCGGAAAGCATCGTTGCCGCCCCCTTGCGCTGATGTCAGCATCGACGGACGCCGCGTTGCTCTGCCTTGGGGGAGGCTGATGCCGGTGGACCACCGTCCAACGGTCGACGGAGCGAGCGCACGCGACGCGCTCGGCATGAGCTCCGGGTACGTCGCGCCGCGCACCACCACGGAACACAGACTCGCCGTCCTCTGGGACACCGGCCTCGGCGTCTCACCGGTCGGTGTCGAGGACGACTTCTTCGAGCTCGGCGGCGACTCGCTGCTCGCCGCCGAGCTCCAACTCGCCATCGACCAGGAGTTCGGCGTCGAGGTGCCCGCCGCGGCGCTGTTCCTGACGCCCACCATCGCCGCCCTCGCCGAGGCCGTCGAGGCCGCGGAAAAGAACGGCGCGGCGCCGGGACCGGAGCCGGCCCGGTGAGCAGCCGGGCCCCGGAGGTCGACCTCGCCGATCCGGCCCTGTACGCCGAAGGAGACCCGCACGCGGCCTGGCGCGCCCTGCGCGAACACGCCCCCGTGCACTGGCAGTCGGTCTCGGGCACCCTCGGATTCTGGTCCGTGACCCGGTACGCCGACGTCGAACGCGTCCTGGAGGACCACGCCCACTTCACCTCCGAACGCGGCACCCTGCTCAGCATCCTCGGCCGCGACGACCCCGCCGCGGGCCGCCAGATGGCCGTCACCGACCCGCCCCGCCACGACCGGATGCGGGCCCCGCTGCACCGCGCCCTGCGCCTGCGCTCGGCCGAGGCGCACGCGGAGCCGATCCGCGCCGGGATCCGCGACCTGCTGCCCGAGGCCCCGCCCGAGGGCCTGGACCTCGACCTCTCCGCGGCCTGCGCGCAGCTCCCGCTGGTGGTGCTCGGGCCCCTGCTCGGACTGCCCGCCGCCGACCGGCCGCGACTGGTCGGGCTCGCGATGATGTGCGCCGCCGAGGACGACCCGGAGCACCAGCTCCCCGGCGGCCCCGAGGCGACCCTGGAACGCGGACACCGCGAACTCTTCGCGTACTTCGCCGACCTGGTCCGCGACCGGCGCCGTACCCACCGCGAGCGGCCCCCGCACGACTCCGGCGACCTCGTCGACCTCCTCCTGACCATGGAGGTCGACGGTGAGCGACTGACGCCCGGCGAGGTCCTGTCCAACTGCTACAGCCTGCTCCTCGGGGCGAGCGTGACCCTCGCCCACGTCCCGCCCGCCGCCGTCCTCGAACTCACCCGCACCGGCCGGTACGCGCACTGGGCGACCCGCCCCGAACTCCTGGACAGCGGGGTGGAGGAGGCGCTGCGCTGGGCGTCGCCCGCGAGCCACTTCATGCGGCACGCACGCCGCCCCCTCGACCTCGCGGGCGTACGCGTCGCGCAGGGGGAGGCCGTCGTGGCGTGGCTCGGCTCCGCCAACCACGACGCCGCGGTCTTCGACCGGCCCGGCGACTTCGACCCGGCCCGCCGCCCCAACCGGCACCTGGCGTTCGGCGCGGGCCCGCACTACTGCGCCGGAGCGGGCATCGCCCGGGTCACGCTCCGGCTGTTCTTCGCGGAACTGTTCGCCCGGTACGCGGAGATCGAGGTGACCGGCGCGCCACGACGGGCCCGGTCGACCTTCCTCAGCGGCATCACCCACCTGCCCGTACGCGTTCGGCCGAGGCGGAAGGAGGCGGCGCGGTGACGGCAGCCACGCCAGGGGGATCAAAGAGCACGCACGGCCCAGGGCCGCGCGCCGGAGGGGCCCCCGCCGCACCGGGAGCGGACGCCCCGGCCGCGTACGAGACCCACGAGGCGACCTACGCGCAGGACCTCCTCGACCTCGTGGAGACCCTGCTGCCCGGCACCGTCCACCAACCGGGCTTCCTGGTCCGCGCGGCGTACCACGTGCCGGGGCCGGTGGACGAGCGGATCCTGCGGCAGGCCCTCGACGACGTCGTCGCCCGCCACGGCGCGCTGCGCACCCAGCTGGTGCACGAGGACGGCGCCCTGCGCCAGCGCGTGCTGCCGCCGATGCCCGCCCGGCTGACCGTCGACCTCCTCGCCCCCGGCGAATCGGTCGACGACTGGATCGCCGAGGTCACCACCCGACCCCACCCCAGCGACGAACCACCGCTGCTCTGGGCCTACCTGGGCCGCCGCGACGGCGCGCAGGGCGCCCGGGAAGAGGCGGTGCTCGTCCTCGTAGCCCACCACATCGCCGCCGACGCCTGGTCGCAGGACGTGCTGGAACGCGATCTCGCCGCCGCCTACACCGCGCGGCTCCACGGCCGAGGGGCGCTGCCCGTCGACGTCATGCAGTACGCCGACATCGCGGTGGAGGACCGCAGCGACAAGTGGCAGGCCCGCATCGGCGAGGCCCTGCCGTACTGGCGCGACCGGCTCACCGGCGCCGAAGGCCTCGGACTGCCCGCCGAGCACCCCGACGCCGCCCCGGGGCCGACCGCCGTGCACCCCTTCCGCATCGACGACGGACTCCGCGACGCCGTGCGGAACACCGCCCGACGCGGGCGCACCACGCCGTTCACGCTGCTCCTGACCGCCTTCGTCGGCGCGCTCCTGCCGCCGGGCGACGCGATGGTGCCGGTGATCACCGCGGGCCGCATCCCCTCCGAATGGCACACCGTCGGATTCCTCCTCAACGTCCTGCAGATCCGCGTCGACAACCCGGGCCCCGGCGGCCTCGCCGAGCTGCGCCCGCGCGTCGACAGCCGGTGCCGCGAGGCGTACGCCAACGACATCCCGCTGATCCCCGTACTGCGCCAGAACCCGCAGCTGCTGGGCCGCATGACCGCGCGCGACCGCGTCGCCCCGGCGTTCCAGATGATCGTCCGCCCGCCGGCCCGCGCCTCCCGGGAACCCTCCGCCCTCGCCCTGGACCGGATGCCGCTGGACACCCAGCCGCCGCTGCCGATCCCGCTGCCCTTCCTCTGGACGATGCGCTGGGACGACGAGCCGGGTGGGTACGTCACCTACGACGCCCACCTGTTCGGCGCCGCCTGGATGGAGCGGGCCGTCGCGACCTACCTCGACGCCCTGACGGAACTGGTCCGTTGACATGACGGAGGCGGACGAGGGGGCGGACGCGGCCTCCGGCGCCGAACTCCCCTCGGCTGGAAGGTGGTTGACCGGGCCGCCCTTCGGCGGCCGGCCGCCCCACATCCTGGATCTCGTCGAGCCGCACCTCGGACGCGACGCGCCCGCCGTCGCCGACGCCGAGGGCCTGTTCGGCTACCGCGCGCTCGACGAGGCGTCCCGCGCGGTCGCCCGCCTGCTGCTCGCGCGCGGCACCGGGCGCGACGAACCGGTCGTGGTGCACGCCACCGCCTCCCGCTGGACGATCGCCGCCCTGCTCGGCGTGCTGCGCGCAGGCTGCCGCTACGTCCCCGTCGACGCCGGATTCCCCGAGGACCGCCAGCTCCGGATGGCACGGCGCAGCGGCGCCCGCCTGGCCCTCGTACCCGATCCGCCGCAGGGGACGGACCCGCGGGACGCGGCGCGGGCCACCGGTGACCTGGAGCGCGTGCCCTGCGGCCCCGCCGACCTCGACACCTCGCGTGACAACGGGTTCCCCACCCGCCGCGGCGCCCTCGCCTACACGTGCTTCACCAGCGGCTCGACCGGACTGCCCGAGCCCGTGACCGTCCCCGCGACGGCGCTCGGCTGGTCCACCGCCGCGCGCCTGCGGCACTACGCGGAACCGGTCGGCGCCTTCCTGCTCTGCTCGTCGATCTCCTTCGACAGTTCCATGGCGGGCATCTGGTGGACCCTCGCCACCGGCGGACTGCTCGTCGTCCCCGAGGGGCGCCCCGGCGACCTGCTGGCCCTGGCCCGCGCGGCCGAACGGCACGGTGCCAGCCATCTGCTGCTGGTCCCCTCGCTGTACGGGGCGGCGCTGCGCGGCGGCCTCGCGCCCCGGCTGCGTACCCTCACCACCGTGATCGTCGCGGGCGAGACCTGTCCGCCCGCCCTGGTCGAACGCCACCTCGCAGCGCTGCCGCAGGCGGCGCTGCACAACGAATACGGGCCCACCGAGTGCACCGTGTGGTCCACCGTCCACACCTGCACCGCCGCCGACGCCCGAGCGCGGACCGTCCCCATCGGACGGCCCGTCAGCGGCGTCTCCGTGCACCTGGCCCCGGCGGCGGACGGCGGTCCCGGCGAGCTGTGCGTCGCCGGCCCGGGGCTGGCCGACGCCGCGAGCGCGCGCGACCGGTTCGTCACCGTCGACGGCACCCGCTGCTTTCGCACCGGCGACCTGGTGACGGTCCGCGACGACGGCGCACTGCTCTTCCACGGCCGCCGCGACCACCAGCTCAAACTCGGCGGTCTGCGCGTAGAGCGGGCCGAGATCGAGCAGGCGCTCACCGCGTGCGAGGGCGTCGTCGAGGCGGGCGTCGGCGTCACCGCGTCGCCCCGGCCGCGCCCGGTCGGCTTCGTGGTCACCTCCGAGGAGACCCTCGACGTCCACCGGATCCGTACGCAGCTCCTGCGCAGCCTGCCCACCACCGCGCTGCCCGCCCGCGTCGTCGCCGTGTCCGCGCTGCCGCGTCTGCCCAACGGCAAGGTCGACCACGGCACCCTCGACGACCGGGCCGCCACTCTCCGGTGACCGGTTCTTCCGGATTCCACCCGTGATGACAGCGATGAACCCCTGGTGAACAAGTGGTGCGTGGGCACAACGACGTCTGCTGAGGGACGTCTGACCTGAGTGAGGTGGGAACGCCACCCGCGGCACACGACGTGCCGACCGCATCACCGAACTCCCTGGAGAACCACGCATGTTCGCTCGTACGTTACGGCCGCGCGTCATCCGGCCGCTCGGCGTCGCCGCCGCGCTCGCCTGCACGGCCGCCGTCACCGGCCTCACCGGCACGCCCGCCGTGGCCGCCGCCCCCACCGCGACCGTGGACGCCGTCTCCGGCTCGCGGCTGAGCTACGAGGCCGCCCCCGGCCAGGTCAACGACGTCACCGTCACCACCCGCTACCGCCAGGTCGACGAGTGGGAGGGCGTCTACGACGTCACCCTCGACGACCGCGTCGCCATCACCGCCAAGCAGGGGTCCGGCTGCACCCACCCGGACAGCGCCGACCGCACCCGTGTGACCTGCACGATCGCCGACCCCGGTGACCGGGCCTCCGACCTGATCACCCTCGGCCTCTACCTCGGCGACAAGAACGACAAGGCCACCATCGCGCCGGACAACCACGCCTACCTGCAGATCCACGGCGGCGCGGGCAACGACACCCTCAAGGGCGACGGCTCCACCGCGCAGTACGGCGAGGACGGCGACGACCGCCTGGACAACGGCGGCGGCGTGTACGGCGAGGGCTCCTTCGGCGGCGCCGGCGACGACACCCTCACCCACTGCGTCTACGACTGCGACGGCGGCGCGGGCAACGACACCCTCTACGGCGACGCGGGCGGCGACGGCCACACCCTGACCGGCGGCGACGGCGACGACACGGTGCACGGCAGCGCCGACGGCGAGAAGATCCTCGGTGGCCGCGGCAATGACAAGCTGTACGGCGGCGCCGGCGACGACACGATCTACGGCAACAGCGGCGACGACCTGCTGCACGGCGGCGCGGGCCAGGACTTCCTGTCCGGCGGCCCCGGCACCAACCGGGTCTACCAGGACTAGCCCTGCCAGGCGGCCACCGCGGCCAGCTGGGACCCGAGGGTGCCGGCCCGGGGCCGCAGCGAGCCGTCGAAGGCGGCGGAGCCGATCGTGAACGCGTCGGCTCCCGCCGCCGCCAGGTCCCGTATCTGGTCGCCGCCGGTGATCGACCCGGCGACGACCAGCAGGCCCGAGGTGGCGGCCCGCGCGGCGCGCACCAGATCGAGGGGGTCGGCGTCGACGGCGCGGTACGCGAGCAGGTCGACGCCCGCGCAGCCCGCCGCCTCGGCCCGCCGGCAGTCGTCCGCGATCCGCGCCGGATCACCGGCGAGCCGCGTGGGGTGCCCGAACGGCTCCCCGGCGAACGGCAGATAGCGCGTGCCCGTCCCCGCCAGCAGGGCGAGGGTCTCCTCGATCCAGGTGCCGCCCATGACCCAGTCGACACCGAGGCCGACGGCGGTGCGCACCGAGGCGAGGGCCTGCTCCCGCCCGGTGCTCACCACTTCGAGGCAGGAAACGGCCCCCCTCTCCTTGATGGCGGCGTGCAGCCGGGCGAGGGTGGCGGTGTCGACGCCGACGTCCTTGAACCCGATGTGCGTGACGCCGAGGTCCCCGACGGCGTCGAGGACGTCGAGGCAGTCGGTCACGGTCCGGTCGTCGCGGGTCAGCATGAAGATGAAGTCCACGGTCGTTCCTCGGCTTTCGGTGTTCGGCTCTCGGTCAGCGGGCGGCGGACAGGCGGTCGGCGTGCCGCAGGGCGGTGAGCAGGCTGGTGTGGTCGGCGGTGCCCCGGCCCGCGATGTCGAAGGCCGTGCCGTGGTCCACGCTGGTGCGCACGAACGGCAGGCCGATGGTGATGTTCACGCCGTGCTCCAGGCCCAGGTACTTGACCGGGATGAGGCCCTGGTCGTGGTATTGCGCGACCACGGCGTCGAACTCCCCGGCGCGGGCCCGCATGAAGACCGTGTCGGCCGGCCAGGGGCCGTCGGCGAGGATTCCCTCGTCGCGCGCGGCCCGGACGGCGGGGGCGATGACGTCCAGGTCCTCGCGGCCGAACAGGCCGTTCTCGCCCGCGTGCGGATTGAGTCCGGCGACCGCGATGCGCGGCGCGGACAGCCCGCCGCGCCGCAGCGTGCGGTCGGTGAGCCGGAGGACGCGCAGTTCGCGTGCGACGCTCAGCGCGTCGAGGGCGGTGCGCAGGGACTGGTGGACGGTCACCAGGACCACCCGCAGCTCGCCGTTGTCCATCATCATCGCGTAGTCGGCCGTGCCGGACAGCTCGGCCAGGATCTCGGTGTGCCCGGGGTGGGGGACACCGCCGAGCCGCAGCGCCTCCTTGTTGATCGGGGCGGTCACCAGCGCGCGGACGGCACCGTCCAGGGCCAGTCGTATGCCGCGGCGGACATAGCGGAAGGACGCGTCGCCCGCGCGGGCGTCGACCGTGCCCCAGGGCAGATCGGCGGGCAGGCCGGTCTCGGCGAGGACGTCCACGGTGCCCGGCGCGTACGCCGCCTCGTCGAGCGAGCCGATCGGGCGCAGCGCGAGGCGCGTTCCGGCGACCGCGTCGGCGCGGGCGAGCACGCCCGGGTCGCCGATGACGACGACGGGCATCGTGCGGCCCGGGTCGGCGCACGCCTTGAGCGTGATCTCAGGGCCGATGCCGCAGGGGTCACCCATGGTGAGGGCGATCGGGGTCACGCGGGCTCTCCTTGGTCGGCGGGGGTCCGTACGAGGCGGCAGAGCCGCAGGAGCAGGTCGTCGTCGCCGAAGCCGCCCGCTTTGACGAGGACCGGCAGGGCGGGCCGGTCGAGCGGAGTACCGCGGGCGACGCCGGGTTCGGGCTCGTCGAGAAGGTCCATGCCGGTGACGTCGAGGGCGCGCAGCACGGTCGTCGCGGTCTCGCCGCCGGTGACGACCAGCGCGTCGGCGCGGCGCTCCGTGATCAGGGTCCGCACGTGCGCGGCCAGTGAGCGGACCAGGTCCTGGGCGTCCCGTTGCGGGCGGCGCGCGTCGGGTGTCCGCAAGGTGAGGACCGGGGCCGTCAGACCGCGCAGCGCCTCGGCGGTCCGGGCCGGATCGTCGCCGACGGCGAGGCCCTGGACGTCCTCGCGGGCGTGGAGCGCCGCCAACTGCCGCCGTGTCGCGGGGTTGGCGCTGCCCACGACGACGAGCGGACGCAGGGCCCGGGGGATGTCGGGCGCGGTGTGTCCGGCGGGGTGCGCGTACCTGCGGGCGAGGGCGGCGGCCAGTCCCGGCGAGCCGACCCACAGCACGTCGTCCGGGCGCGGCACCGACGCCACGAGACGGTCGAGGTCGGCGTCGGTGCGGGCGGACCAGACGATCAGGCCGCCCGCGCCCACGAGCCGGGGCAGTTCGGTCGCCCGCCCCGGGCCGGCGAGCGCGGCGTCCGGGAACAGCGCGGCCAGATCCGCGCACCGCACGGGGTGCACCGGGTCGTGGGCGTAGTCGCTCTCGTGGACCGGGACGCCGTGGACGTACTGCACCGCGTCCACCGTCTCCCGGCCCTCCGCGGGGAAGGCCGGGGCGATGACGACGGCGCGCCGCCGCGAGCCGGTCCACGCGGCACCGACCTCCGCCGCCACATGGCCGCGCAGCGTGGAGTCCACGGTCTTGAACAGCATGGTGGATGCGGCGCACAGGCGCGCGGCCCGCTCGGTGCGCGTGGCGGCCGCCGCCTCGTCCAGCACGCGGCTGCCGAGGTCGACCGCGGTCACGCCCTGATCCCGTGCGAGGGCGGGGGCGGAGAACAGGATCCGCGCGGGCAGTCCGCCGCGGCGGAAGGGCGCGGCGCCGTCACCGGCGCTGGTCAGGTCGTCCGCCAGGATGGCGATGTCCGGCCCGGGACCGTCGAGCAGCGTCATGCTCCATCTCTCCGTCAGTCGGCTCGTGCTGTGACGGAATCAATGGTGAGGCGGTCAAATGCGCAGGACAAACGATTCCTTGTCACGGAAGCTGTGACTAGAGTTCACGGATGCGCTGGCCGGCCCTTCCCCCGCTGAACACCCTGCTGCCCTTCGAGGCGACCGTCCGGCACGCGAGCATGACCGCGGCGGCACGGGAACTGCACGTGACGCACGGCGCGGTGAGCCGGCAGATCCAGAACCTGGAGCGCACCCTCGGCACCCGGCTGTTCGAGCGCGGCGCGCGCACCCTGCGCCCGACCCCGCAGGCACGCCAACTGGCCGCCGTCGTCAGGGACGCACTCGACCAGATCGACGGCGCGGCGGGGCAGATCTCGCGGCGCGCGCCCGCCGGACCGCTCACGCTGTCGTGCGAGCCCACGCTCCTGATGCGCTGGCTCATCCCGCGCCTGCCCGACCTGACGGCGAGCGTGCCGGACGTGACCGTCCATCTGTCGGCGGGCGGCGGTCCCGTCCACTTCGAACGGGACGGGATCGACCTGGCGATCCGCAGGGACGACTTCCCGCTGCCCGAAGAGGCCGACCGCACCCGGCTGTTCGGCGAACGGATCGGACCGGTGTGCCGTCCCGATCTGGCGTCCGGGCTCGCCACCGCGGACGGGATACGGGACGCCGTCCTGCTGCACACCGCGACGCGCCCCCGGGCCTGGGACGACTGGCGCGGCATCACCGGCCTGACGGCCCGGCCCGCCTCCGAACAGACCCTGGAGCACTTCTACTTGACGCTCCAGGCCGCCGCGGCCGGCGTCGGGGTCGCCATCGCGCCCTACGCCGTCGCCCGCGACGACCTGGAACGGGGGCAGCTCGTCGCCCCCTTCGGCTTCGTCCCCGACGGGACCGCCTACCACCTGCTCGGCCGCCGGCCGTCCGGGCAGGACGCGCGGGTCGGCCGGCTGGTGGCGTGGCTGCGCGACCGGACGGCCGGCCTCGCGGACGAGGCCCGTTCAGCCGGCTGACTCGGCGGCCATGTCGGCCAGTTCCGCGAGGGACAGGCCCAGCTCGTCGTGGAGGAACCGCACCACGGTCCAGTGCGGCAGGGCGTCCTCGTCGAACGGCCCGAACGCGGCGGTGTACAGCGGGATCCACCGCAGCGCCTCCTCGGCCGCCCGCTCGCGCCCCGGGTCCTCCTGGTAGGCGTCGTAGCTGATGCTCCGGTGGTGGATGAAGTGCCCGCCGGGGAGCCGCTGTTCGCACAGCTCGCGGTACTCGCGGGTCTGCAGGATGAGGTAGTGCCAGATCTCGTCGATGTCCTGCTCGACGGGGAGGAAGAGCCCCGCGAGCCGGTCGGAGTGGCGGGAGACCAGGTAGAGGTAGCGCAGGCACTCGCGGACCTGGTGGGTGACGTACGCCGGATCCGGGGCGTCCGGCTTCGCCGCGAAGTGCCGGACCACCTCGTCGTGCAGGGCGGGGCCGAGGAGTTCCTCGGCGGTGGGAGCGGCGTGGGTGTCGGCGGGCGGTGCGGTGGTGTGCATGGGAAGTCCTGTCGGGAAGTCCGGTCGGGGGCGGGCGTCGCTAGGGCGTGGTCAGCCAGGCGTACTTGCCGGAGCGCCCGATCGGCACGTGCGCGCGGTGCTCGACATGGCAGGTGCGGCCGGTGAGGTCGCCGACGGCCGACGTGAGTCCGGAGATCTCGTCCGGGGTCAGGGGCTCGCCGTCGAAGGTCGTGCACCACAACTCGCAGTGCTCCTCGCCCGCCAGACGTAGCTGGTGGAGGAAGACGCGGGACGTCACGGCGGCGATCCGCACGTCGAGATCGGCCTGGGCGACGGGCCCGTCG
>NZ_LIRJ01000284.1 GCF_001419745.1 Streptomyces silaceus
AGGTACATCACCGCGATGCGGTCGCAGATGTAGCGGACCACGGCGAGGTCGTGCGCGACCATGAGGTAGGCGAGTCCCAGCTCACGCTTGAGCCGGCCCAGCAGGTTGATCACCCCGGCCTGCACCGATACGTCCAGGGCCGAGAGCGGCTCGTCCAGGGCGAGCAGCTTCGGGTCCGTGGCCAGGGCGCGGGCGATGCCGATGCGCTGGCGCTGGCCTCCCGAGAGCGCGGCCGGGAAGCGGTCGCTGACCGAGGCGTCGAGACCGACGAGCCTCAGCAGTTCGTGGACGCGGGAGCGGATCGCGTCCCGGTCGCGGCCGATGGCCCGCAGGGGTTCGGCGAGCAGCTGGTAGACGGGCAGACGCGGGTCCAGGGCACCCAGCGGGTCCTGCATGACGATCTGCACGTCGTGCCGCAGGGTGCGCGCACGCCCGCCGGAACCGGCGGGGGAGCCGTGCGCGGCATCCGTGCTGGGCCGCGTGGCCGCCGTCGCGTCGATCTCCCTCCCCGCGATCTCGATCCGGCCGCCCTCCGGCTTCCTGAGCCGCAGGATCTCCATCAGCGTCGTCGTCTTGCCGCTGCCCGACTCGCCCACCAGGCCCAGCGTCTCCCCGGCACGCAGCTCGAAGCTGACCTCGTTGACCGCATGCAGCGTGCCGACCCGGCGCTTGATGAACGCGCCCTTGGTGACGGGGAAGGTCTTGACGAGGTCCTCGACGCGCAGCACCACATCGGCGCTCTCGGCGCGGCCCGTGCCCGCCTGCCCGTCAGCGGGCGCGACGTCGCCGGCCAGGTCGACGGGCGCGGCACCCCCGGTCGGGTCCAGTGTGCCGTCGGCTATCTCGGCCGCGCGCAGGCAGGCCACGTCCCCGTGCCCGGTGACCTGGCGCAGCTCCGGTTCGTCGGCGCCGCACGCGTCGAGCGCGACCGCGCACCGGCTCGCGAAGGGGCAGCCGTCCGGCAGGCCCGACAGGGCGGGCGGCTCGCCGCCGATCGGGACGAGGGGGCGGCGTACCCCGTCGTCCACGGTCGGGACCGCGGCGAGGAGACGCGCGGTGTACGGCATCGTCGGCCGGCGGAACAGCGCGTGCACGTCCGTCTTCTCCACGATGCGGCCCGCGTACATGACGGCGACGTCGTCCGCGTGACCGGCCACGACCCCGAGGTCGTGGGTGATCAGGACGAGCCCGGCGCCGGTCTCCTTCTGCGCCAGGCGCAGCACGTCGAGGATCTGCGCCTGCACGGTGACGTCGAGCGCGGTGGTCGGCTCGTCGGCCACCAGCACACTCGGCCGGTTGGCGATCGCCATGGCGATGACGACGCGCTGGCGCATGCCGCCGGAGAACTCGTGGGGGAAGGACGAGGCGCGGCGCCGCGCGTCGGGGATGCCGACGAGGTCGAGCAGTTCGACCGCCTGCTCCCAGGCCGCCTTCTTGCCGAGGTCCTGGTGGACCCGCAGCGCGTCGGAGAGCAGTCTGCCCACGGAGAAGATCGGGGTGAGCGCGGACAGGGGGTCCTGGAACACCATGCCGATGGACTTGCCCCGTACCCGCGACAGCGCCCGGTCGTCGAGGCCGACCAGGTCCTGACCGTCGAGCAGGACCTGCCCGCGCAGGTCGGCGGTGGGCGGCAGCAGGCCCATGACGCCCATCGCGGTGGCCGACTTGCCCGAGCCGGACTCGCCGACGATGCCGAGGGTGCGGCCCGGCAACAGGTCGAAGCTGACGCCGCGCACCGCTTCGACGGGCCCGGCCTCGGAGGGGAAGGAGACGCGCAGGTCCCGTACGGAGAGCACGGGGGTGGCGCCGGTCGGGGACACCTGGTCGCGCAGAGGAGTGGTGAGTGTCATCGTCGGCCTCCCGCCGCGCCGGTCACAGAGGTGGGGTCGAGGGCGTCGCGCAGCCCGTCGCCGATGAAGGTCATCGACACGGTGAGCAGGACGACGAGGCCCGCGGGAAAGGCGAAGAGCCAGGGGGCGCTGGTGACGGTGTTCGCCCCGTCGGCGAGCATCGTGCCGAGGGAGACGTCCGGGGTCTGTACGCCGAACCCGAGGAACGACAGGGCGGTCTCGCTGAGCACGGTCGCGACGACGCCGAGCGTCAGGTTGACGATGAGCAGGGAGCCGAGGTTGGGGATGATGTGGCGCAGGATGATGCGCAGCGGGCGTACGCCCATGAACTCCGCGGCCGCCACGTAGTCCCGCTCGCGCAGCGAGGTCGAGACGGACCAGATGACCCGGGCGGTCGGCATCCAGCCGAACACGGTCAGCACGATGATGAGGACGCGCCAGTCACCGGCCAGGCGGTTGGAGACCAGGGCGAGGATGAGGAACGAGGGGACGATCAGGAGGAAGTGGATGACGGCGAGCGTCAGCCTCTCCACCCGGCCGCCGAAGTACGCGGCGCTCGACCCGATGACCGCGGCGACGATGATCGTCAGGACGGACACGCTCACGGCGATCACCAGTGAGCGCTGCAGTCCGTGCACCGCGCTGGCGTAGATGTCGTTGCCGCCCTGGTTGGTGCCGAACCAGTGCGCGGCGCTCGGCGGCTGGGTGAGTGCGGCGAAGTCGGCGTCGGTGTGGGTGTAGGACGTGAACAGGCCGCCGAAGAGGCTGAAGAGCACGAGCAGCGCGAGCATCACGACGCCGGCGACGGCGAGGCGGTTGCGCAGGAAGCGCCGCAGGTAGAGCCGGCCGCGGCCGAGGTCTCTGTGCGGCCGGGCGGTTTCGGTCGCTGTCGCCATGTCAGTTCACCCGCACTCTCGGGTCGAGGAAGACGGTGGCGATGTCCGCGAGGATCGCGCCGATCGCGGTGAGCACCGCGGCGAACGCGGCCGTGGCGACCGCGCCGTGCACGTCGTTCTTGCTGATGGTCTGGATGAAGTAGCGGCCCATGCCGTTCCAGCCGAAGATCGTCTCGGTGATGATGGCGCCGGTGAAGATGGCGGGCACGCTGAACGCCACGGAGGCCGCCGTCGGGATCAGCGCGGCCCGCAGGGCGTGCCGGCGGACGGCCTGGCTGCGGGTGAGCCCGGTGGCCTGTGCCGTGCGCACGAAGTCGGCGTTGATCGTGTCGAGCAGCAGCGAACGCTGCGTCAGGTGATAGCCCACGTAGCCCATCAGCGTCAGCGTGAGCGTCGGCAGGATCAGGTGGAGGAGGCGGTCGCCGATCGTCGGGAGCAGCCCCTCGACGCCCGGCGAGTTCTCCCCGGCGACGTAGAGGAAGTCGAGCCCGGCGTGCTGGTTGAGCCAGATCGCGACGAAGACCACGGCGAGCGCGGCGACGGACGCCGGGACGTTGAACAACGCGATGGAGATGGCCTGCGAGACGCGGTCGGCCAGCCCGTACTGCCGTGCGGCGGTGTAGACGGCGAGCGCGACACCGATCACGACGGACAGGACGGTCGCCGTGACGACCAACTCGGCGCTGATGAGCGCCCGGTAGCCCACCTCGCCGTTGACGGAGACGCCGGTGGGCGACGTGCCCCAGTCGAAGTGGAGGGTCACCGAGGTGAGCCAGTTCCACCACCGCTGCACCAGCGGCTCGCCGGGATCGAGGTTGTACGGGGCGAGGGCGCGGGCGATCTGCTCGTCGGTGCGGACGGGCCGCAGCTCCTTGAAGTTCGATCGCGGGTCCAGGAACCAACTGGACAGGAAGTACGTCGCGTTGGTCGCGACCGCGATCATCAGGAGCCAGCCGGCCGCCTTACGCATCACATAGCGCACGGGGCCGACCTCCCCTTCACCACACACGCGAGGTGCGCCGGGACGGCGCCGGACAGACAGGTCGAGTACATGTGTGGTGGAGCTTTCTGGGGGCGTGCGAGTAGGGAACGGTGCCGCGAAGGGGCGAATGTCAGTTTGGTTCCGTACTCGCAGGCCGCACCAGGTTCTGGCCGGTTCCGCCATGAGGCTGCCATGAGGCCGCAATATTGTTGTCGTAGCCGCAATACCGCTGTAGCAGAACGATCTCCGACACGCCGCGAACCGGACTTCCGTCACGGCGCGGCCTCGCCTCGGGGGACTGGTCCCGGCCTGTGTGGCCGAGAAGCAGCCCCTGTCGGGGCGTCAGGACGGACGTGAGTGCGCGGCAGGCCGCTCGGGGTGCTCGCAGTCCTGGAGTTCGGCCAGGAGCGCGGTCTGGCCGGCGAGGAGTTCGGTGAGGATGCGGCGTGCCGCGCGCAGGAGTTCGGCGACGTCACCACCGGCCAGGGCGTAGGTGACGGTCGTGCCCTCACGGGTGGAGACGACGATGCCGGAACGGCGCAGTACGGCGAGTTGCTGGGAGAGGTTCGAGGGCTCGATGTCGATCTCGATGAGCAGGTCCCGTACGGATACCGGCCCGTTCTGGAGGAGTTCCAGGACGCGGATGCGGACGGGGTGCCCGAGCATGCGGAAGAACTCTGCTTTGACCTGGTAGAGGGGCGCCTGCACGGGATCGCTCACTTTCCTGGCTCGGACGAGGCCCTGAGGGTGGGGCGCGGCGGCCCCGACTGCCGCCGCGCCCGGCGTGACGTCCCATCCATCCTTCCCGGCCGGGGCCGATCGATCCCGAGAGTTCGGAAGATGCAGAGATAGAGGCTTGAAGAATTCTTCAAGTAACGGGCACGGAAAAGGCGCCGGAGCTCACACTTCGAGCTGCTCCTCGGTGCGCCTGAGCAGATGGCGCGCCATGGCGAGGTTCGACTGGGCCTTGTCGATGACGAGATAGATGAACAGGCCGTTCCCGGCCCTGCCGGTCACCGGGCGGATGAGGTGGTACTGGGTGTCCAGGGTGACCAGGATGTCCTCGATCTTGCTCCGGAGTCCCAGCATCTCCATCGTGCGCACCTTGGCGCGGATCAGGTCGGTGTTGCCGGCCGCCGCGACGGTCAGGTCCAGGTCCTTTCCGCCGCCCAGGGTGCCGAGCGCCATGCCGCTCGTGTAGTCGACGACGGCGGCTCCCAGCGCTCCTTCGGCCTCGGTCAACAGGGATTTGAGGGACACTTCCACACTGGTCACGGGGTCCTCCTCTGAGGGATGCGAGGGCTGGTTCTCCGGCCCTGGCGGGGACTCTAGGAGCCGCACCGCCCCTCTGGGGCACATAGGGCGAAAGCAGTTGTAGTTGCCCTATCCGGTTCATTTGGATGCGCTTTCCTGAGCCCTCGATTCCCGGAACCCGCCCGACGCGCGCCCGTGGACGGACAGGCGACACCTGCGACTTGACCACTTTCGCCCCATCTGTGACCGATCTTCGTGGCAATCCGTCGCATCCTGCTCGAATCACCGCGCATACGAGGCAACCCCGCGGCCCTCATTGCCCTCTCCTGCTCCGGAGGAGCCCTGTGACGTAAGGGCTCTCGGGGGAGCAAGTGACGAGGAGATCTGCTTTGATCCGTGTCCCGCGCTTGGCGACTGCCGCTGTCACGGCACTCGCGCTGGCGGTGGGCTTGCCGGAGCTCGCGCACGCGTCGCCGGACCAGCCGCGCGCGCAGCGTTCCGACGACCTCATATCGCCCGTCCGCCCGGACAGCCCCGGAGACCGGCTCCCGCCGGGCTGGGAGCTCACCGGTGACGGCGCCGATCAGCACCTGGTGTGGCACGCGCCGGAGGCGGTGCCGATGGGGAACGCCCGCGTGGAGTTCTACGCGGGCGACCGGCTGCTCGGCCGCCCGACGGCCACCGACGACCAGCGGACGTTCCGGCTGAAGCTCGACGGCGACGGCGTCGCCGCGAAGGACGCCCTGGGTGACCTCCAGGCGCTCGCGGGCGGACGCCGTCTCGACAAGTCCGAGTCGCCGGCGCCGCCTCGCGACGCGGCGTCCGCGCCCGCCCGGCTGCCCGCGGCCGAGGTCGACCCCGGCAAGCCGGGCACGTACCGCACCACCAGGGGCGAGTACGACCTCGACCCCGTCAAGCTGCCCGGCTTCCCCGCGAAGGTGGAGATGCGGGCCACCGTGGTCGGCCCCGTCGACGCGCCGGGCAAGCGGCCCCTGGCCCTGTTCCTGCACGGCCGCCACAGCACCTGCTACAAGGGCGGCCAGGCGGACGGCAGCTGGCCCTGCAAGTCCGGCTGGAAGCCGATCCCGAGCCACCAGGGCTATCTGCACGACCAGAAGCTCCTGGCCTCCCAGGGCTACGTGACGGTGTCGATCTCCGCGAACGGCATCAACGGCCAGGACGACAGTGCCCCCGACGGCGGCGCGCAGGCCCGCTCGTCGCTCGTGCGCCAGCACCTCGGCCGCTTCGCCGACTGGGCCGCCGACCCGGCGAAGGCACCCGGCGCCGTCCGAGCGACCGCGCCGGCCGACCTGGACCGCGTCATGCTCGTGGGGCACTCCCGCGGCGGCGAGGGCGTCAACCGCGCGGCCCTCGACAGCCGTTACCAGCCGCCCGCCGACGAGGACGGCTACCCGCACAAGGCGCGCTGGCGGATCCGCGGCACGGTCCTCATCGGCCCCACGATCTTCGGGCAGAACCCGGACCCGGACGTGCCGTCCATGACGATCCTGCCGGGCTGCGACGGCGACGTCTCCGACCTCCAGGGCCAGCTCTACCTGGACAACACTCGCGGCGTGGGCAGCGGTTCGGCGCTGCACAGCTCGGTGTACATGGTCGGCGCCAACCACAACTTCTTCAACACCGAGTGGACGCCGGGGCAGGCCAAGGCGCCCGCTGACGACGACTTCTCCACCGGCTCGCGGCCCGACCCGGTGTGCTCGCCGGGCCACGGCCCGCGGCTCAAGGCCGAGCAGCAGCAGAAGGCGGGCTCGACCTACATCGCGGCCGCCGCCCGCCTCTTCGTCGAGAACGACGACGAGGTGCGTCCGCTCCTCGACGGCTCCGGCAAGGGCGCGCCCTCGGCGAACCCGGCCCGCGTGCTCACCCACGCCGTCGGCGGGCAGCGCACGCCCGCCGTCGTCCCCGGCCGCTCGCTCAAGGTGACCGGCGGCACGCTGTGCGACCAGACCGCGTCCGGCTCCCGAGGCTGCCTCACGAGCGGAGCCAAGGGTCAGTCCCCGCACTTCGCGAGCTTCGAGGTGTCTCCCGACCCCGGCCGGTACGCCCTCGCCATGAACTGGTCCCGGACCGGCTCCACGATGTCCGTCGAGAACACGCGCCCGGTCTCCCTCGAAGGTTCCGACGCGCTCGCGCTGCGCCTGATCGTGCCGCCCAACACCAAGGGCACCAAGCTGGACGTGACGGCCGTCGACGCCTCGGGCCACCGGGCGAAGCTCGGCCAGGTACGCGCCGACGGGCTCCCGGGCAGCGGATACCTGGCCTCGTACTGGGCCCAGGAGCTCCGCGTCCCGCTGAAGGACGCCGCGCGCACTGGGCTCGACCTCAAGCGGATCCAGTCCCTGGAGCTGACCTCGCGCAGCACGTCCGGCAAGGCGTGGCTGATGGACGCCTGGGGCTGGCGTCCCGGCACGGCCGAGGTGCGCCCCTCACAGCTGGCGCGCGTCGACGTCGGACGGCTGCAGGTCGACGAGGGCGACTCCGGGGTCCGTACGTACCGTGCTCCGGTGCGGGTGGCCGGTGACGGCAACGGCAAGGTACGGCTCTTCGTGCCGGGCACCGACCCGGGCAAGTACACCGTCAAGACGGTCACCGTGCGCCCCGGCGACACGTCCATCGGCGTACCGTTCGAGGTCAAGGGCAACAAGCGCTACGGCGGTTCGAGCGCGCACGAGATGTTCGCCAAGACGATCAGCGGCGCGGTCGTCGGCTCGCACCACGGCGGGGTCTACGTCCGCGAGGACGACCCGATGCCCAAGGTCACGGTGAAGCCGGTCGCGGCCAAGGTCACCGAGGGCAAGCCGCTCAAGTGGCGCGTCCAGCTGTCCGAGGCCGCCGACGTCGAGACGTACGTCGGGTTCCGCATCGAGCGTGTCAGCGGTGGCAAGGAACTGTCCACCAAGGACGTCGACAAGGCATGGATCAAGCGGCAGTTCGACCGCAAGCAGACCCCGGTCCGGCCGCTGTCCAAGGTGGCGTCGGACCCGTACCTCCCGGTCGAGATCAAGGCGGGCAAGCGCAGCGCCGAGCTGAGCATCCCCACCGTGAAGGACCGGGTGCGCGAGGGCCAGGAGTCGGTGCGGCTGCGGCTCTACACGTACGACGAGAACTGGAACGAGCGCCGGGGGCCGGTCTTCACCGGCCGCGTGCGCAACGCCTCGTAGGCGAGATCCCCGGTCATGACGGGCATCGCCCGTCGACCGGTGGATGAACAGGGCGGGCGGCTCCTTCGGGGCCGCCCGCCCCACTCATGTCCGCCCGCGCCCCGGTGGCGAACCGGCCTCGGTCGGGTCCCTCAGCCGGAGGGTTCCTCAGCCGGAGGGCTCCTCTGGCTGAGGGGAGTCCTGGTCCACCTCATGGGGGTCGGGCGTGCCACGCCGCCCGGTCCCGGCCTCATTCGTGTCGGGTACGTCGTCGTCGGCGTCCGGGGCGTTGCCCGTGGTGGTCGTCTCCTCGTCGAGGTCCCAGGGGTCGTCCCCTTCCGAGGCCTGCTGATCCGGCAGATCCCTGGGGACGGGGTCGCCGTCCTGGCCGACGGACGGGGGATTCTGCTCGTTCATGGTGTTACTCCGTTCCTTGGGGAGTTGGGGTCGGGATTGGTATTGGGATTGGGGGTGGGGTTGATGGGAGGCGCGGAGTCGAGTGCCGCATCCGGCAGTGAGACATCCGGGATGCCCCCTCTGCGAGTGACACATTTGGCTTCGATCATGCGGCCTCACCATCGAGCATGTGCTTCTGTGTCCATTCCTCGAAGCTGGTGAGAGGGACGCCGAGGTCCCTCGCGAACTGCGGGCGGCCCGGCTGACCGGCCACGTTCAGCCATTCGTGGCCGGCCCCCATCGCCGGCATTCCGGCGGCGAGGGCCTCTTCCTCGGTCATGTCAGGCGCGGACAGCCGCGTGCCCAGCGCTCGGGAGAGGACGTCGGCGATCTCTGTCATCGACAGGTAATCGCTCGCCAACTCCAGCTCGACCCCGTCGAATCGCTCCGGCGCGGCGATGGCCGCGGCGGCCGCCCTGCCGATGTCCTCCACCGCCACCAGGGACAGCCGGGTCTCGGGGTTCAGAACGCTCACCAGGCCGCCCTCGACCCCGCGCGGGAACAGGAACCCCATGGACGGAAGGAAGTTCTCCATGAAGAAGCTCGGCTTGAGAATCGTCCAGTGAGGGAAGCCGGCCGCGCGGACCCGGTCCTGGATCGCGCTCTTGGCGCCCAGGGTGGGTTCCATCGAAGCCCAGCGGCCTTCGGCCCAGCCGGGAGTCTCGGTGTGCCGCCCGGCGCCGCTCACGGACGTGTGCACGAACTGCCGTACTCCGGCGGCTTTCGCGCCTTCGACGAGATGGACGCCCTGGGTCACCTCACCGTCGAAATCGAAGCCTTCCGCGGTGATGCCGGGCATCTGGACGGAGAAGACGGCACGGGCGCCCTCGGCGGCCCGGATCACGGAATCTCGGTCGTGAAGGTCGCCGGTGACCAGCTCGGCGCCGGATGCCTCGACGGCCTTGGCCCGGTCGGTGCCCGGGTCGCGCACCAGGGCGCGCACGGGAACGCCCGCCGCGAGCAGCGCGCGGGCGGTGGCCCCGCCCTGCCTGCCGGTGGCGCCGGTGACCAGGACGGGTGCGGAAGGTAGGGGCATGGCGCATCCTCGGATTCCTCGCCGGTTAAACGGCGGGGCCCGCCGTTTATGGTCGGCTACGATACGGCGGGGCCCGCCACTTATCAATCCTGGAGGTGAGGGCATGCTCGAACGCCGCCGCGCGGACGCCCGCCGCAACTACACGCTCATCCTCGCCGTGGCCGAGGAAGAGGTCGCCGCCCACGGCGCGGACGCCTCCCTGGAACAGATCGCCCGCACCGCGGGGGTCGGCTCGGCGACCGTGCGCCGACACTTCCCCACGCGCCGCGCACTGTTGGAGGCGGTCTCCCGGAACCGGATCGAGGCGCTGTCCGACCGCGCCCACGAGCTGACCGGCCAGGGCGACAGCCGCAGCGCGCTCCTGGAATGGCTCGGAGACGTCGTCGACTACTCCGTCTCCGCCCGGGGGCTGGCGGCCGCACTGGCCTATGACGGTCCGGTGCACGAGAACAGCTGCTCGGCAGCGCTGGAGGAAGCGGCGGCCCCTCTGCTGCGCCGCGCCGCGCAGGACGGAGCGGTGGCGGCGGACACCACTGTCGCCGACCTGATCACGCTGGTCGTGGGCATCGCCCTGGCCACGGAGCACTACCCCGACCCGGCCGTCCAGGCGGACCGCCTCTTCCGTCTGGCCGTGGCGGGACTGAGTCCACAGAGCTGAACGAGGCACGCAACCGGTCTGGACGAGGCCCAGAGCCGGTCTGGACGAGGCCCAGAGCCGGTCTGGACGAGGCCCAGAGCCGGTCTGGACGAGGCCCACACCCGGTCTGGACGAGGCCCACACCCGGTCTGGACGAGGCCCACAACCGGTCTGCGCGAGGCCCACAACCGGTGTAGCCATGAGGGGACTTCTGTCGAGCATGTCGAGCAGGGGGGGGGGGGCCGAGCTCACGGCGTCCTGGTGCGGGTGAGCAGGTCGGCGACCCGAGCGACCATCTGGCTCTCCTCTCCGTTGCGGGCAGTGGTCGGGTGGTAGGCGAGCACGAAGCGGCGCCGCTGGTCACGAGTGGAGAACGCGGCGTTCTTGTAGCCGTACGTCTCACCGGTCTTGCCCCACAAGGTGACGCCGTTGACGGTGGCCTGCTGCAGCCCGGTGCTGTAGCGGGCCGGGGAGCCATCGAGCATCCGCACGTCGTCCGGTGGCAGGGTGAACATCAGCCGCAGCATCTCGGGCGGGAGCAGTTCACCGGAGAACAGGGCGACCAGCACCCTGTCGACATCCGTCGTGGTGGAGATGATGTCGCCCTCGCCCCTGGCGGACGACTGGTCGTAGGTGGAGACATCCCGCAGGCGGCCGTCGGCCATCGTGAGGTACCCGTGCACGTACGGACCGTGGATGCGCGGGTCGTCGTCCGGCACGGTGGTGTGATCCAGGCCCAGCGGGCGCAGGACGCGGGCCTCGACAGCCTCGCCGTACGGGCGCCCGGTCACCTCGTCGATGATCAGCGCGGCCAGCACGTAGTTGATGCCGCGGTACTCCTGCTTGGTGCCGGGAGTGAACTTCAGCGGCCCGTGCGTCGCCGTCGCCACCCACTCCTGCGGTGTCCAGTGATCGAAGCGGTGACGGAACACGTCCTCGGCGGTCTCCGGCTCCGGTATGCCGACGTGATCGGGGAGCCCGCTGGTGTGGTTCAGCAGGTGCGCCACGGTGACACCGCCGAATCCGGCCGGCAGCAGTCCGGGCAGGACGCGCCGCACCGGCGCACTCAGCGATATCCGTCCCTCCGCCACCAGTTGCAGCATCACGGTGGCGACGAAGACCTTGGTGATGCTCCCGATCCGGACCCTGTCGTGCGACGTCACGGGCCGCTCTGTCCTGACATCGGCTGTGCCCGAGGTGCCGTACCAATGCCCGGCCGTGCCGCCGACCCGAAGCTGGGCGGCGGTGGCCGCAGGGTGCCGCAGGTCGTCGATCGCCGCCTGCAGGCGGGTGGGGTCCAGTGCGGGGAGCGGCTCTGCCGAGGCGTACGCGCGGGACGCGGGCAGGGCCGCTGTGGCGAACAGCCCCGCCGTCCCCAGCAGAGCGGCACCCACAACGCCCCTTCGTGTGACGCATGGTGAGGTCATGTCTCCATGCTGTCAGCGGGCCAGTACCGGGACATCAGGGTCTTCCCTGGCCCACCCCTGATCGCCCCCTGACCCCTTCCGGACCCGTGTGGTCTGCCCCGGGAACCGGAGGGAGGGGGCAGCGGGTCATCGCAGTCCGGCGAAGAGGTCGTTCTCGGGTACGGCCGCGCCGGTGGCGTCCTGGACACGGACGAAGGTCTCCATGCCCATCAGCTCGCCGAACCTCTCCTTGCCCATCTTGAGGAAGAAGATGTTCTCGCCCTGACTGGCGTGCGCGGCCAGCGCGTCGAACTTCTGGCTGCTGAACGCGGTGGTGTCCACCCA
>NZ_LIRJ01000285.1 GCF_001419745.1 Streptomyces silaceus
TCCACCGCGTACGCCCCCTCCGCCCCCAGCGTCACCACCGCCAGCGGCACATGGGAGGTCAGCGCCCGCGCGGCGGCCCGCGGACACGACGTCCCCGTGTACCGCATCGCCTCCTCCGCGTTCGGCAGGAACGCCTCGCAGTGCTCCAGGTCGGCCAGGCCCGCGAGGTCCCACCGCCCGGTGTCGTCCCACCCCACGTCCGCGAAGATCCGCGTCCCGCTCCGCGCGGCCTGCGCGATCCACGGCGCACGCGTGCCCGGCGTCAGCGACGCGACGGCGGCACGCGCGCGTGGCGGGCACGCGGGCGCGCCCCCGTCCGGCGCGTCGGCGTCCGGCGGCGGCTCGTGCCCGTGGCTGACCATGGTCCGCTCGCCCTCGTACGCCATGGAGACCGTCACCGGCGAGTGCCACCCGGGCACGGTCCGTGACGTGGACAGGTCGATGCCCTCGCCGCCTTCGAGGGCGTCCCAGCAGTACTCCCCGTAGTGGTCGTCCCCGAAGGCCGCGGCCAGCGACGTGCGCAGCCCGAGGCGGGCGAGCGCGGTCGCCATGTTGGCGACGCCGCCGGGGCTGGACCCCATGCCGCGCGCCCAGGACTCGGTCCCGCGCACGGGCGCGGAGTCGAGCCCGGTGAAGATGATGTCGAGGAAGACCGTGCCGGTGAGGTAGACGTCGCAGGCCGGATCGCCGGGTCTGCGGGCCGCCTTCAGCGGATCGACGGTGGGCTGTACGGGTACGACCATGCAGGCAACGTAACGGACGATGCCCACAGAGGCCCGGGGTTGCCCCCGCGGCACGACGGAACGGTCACCAGCGCGGCACGGCCGGAGTCACCCACTCCGGTTCTGCCACCCGCATCGCCGCCGCGTCGTCCCGCTCCCGCATCGCCCGGAAGTCCGCGTCCAGCCAGCGCGCGTGCAGCGCCGCGAGCCGGTCCCGGTCGAGCGCGACGCCGAGCCCGGGGGCGTCGGTGACGGCGACCTTCCCGTCGACGAACCGCGGCCGCGAGGTCAGCACGTCCTCGGCCTGCCACGGGTAGTGCGCGTCGCAGGCGTACCGCAGGTCGGGCACGGTCGCCGCGACGTGCGTCATCGCGGCCAGGCTGATCCCCAGATGGGTGTTGGAGTGCATGGAGATGCCCACCCCGAACGTCCGGCACACCGCCGCCAGTTCGCGCGTGCGCCGCAGCCCGCCCCAGTAGTGGTGGTCGGAGAGCACCACCCGCACGGCCCGCCGCGCGAACGCCTCCGGTATCTCCTCGAAGGTCGTCACGCACATGTTCGTCGCCAGCGGCACGTGCGTGCCCGCCGCGACCTCCGCCATCGCGGGCGTGCCGAGCGCGGGGTCCTCCAGGTACTCCAGTACGTCGCCGAGCTCGCCCGCGACCTTCAGCGAAGTCTCCACCGACCAGGCGCCGTTGGGGTCGAGCCGCAGCGGCGCCCCGGGGAAGGCCCGCGCGAGGGCGCGGATCGCGGCGATCTCCTCGTCCGGCGGGAAGACGCCGCCCTTCAGCTTGAAGGAGCCGAAGCCGTGGCGCTCGGCGAAGAGCCGGGCCTGGGCGACGACCCCCGCCGGGTCGAGCGCGGCCCCCCACCCCTCGTCCGGTTCGCTCGCGACGCCGGCCGGGTGCCTCTCCCACTTGTAGAACAGGTACGCGCTGTACTCGACGGCGTCCCTGACCCTGCCGCCGAGCAGCGCGTGCACCGGCAGCCCGAGCACCTTGCCGAGGGCGTCCAGGCACGCCACCTCGAACCCGGAGACGACGGAGAGGCGCAGCTTGTCCGCGGTCTGTACCCCGCGCAGCCCGCCGACGTCCACGGAGGCGTCGACCCGCGCCTCGTCCACGGCCGTCTCGTCCGCGAGTGTGAACAGCCCGTTCAGATCGGCGACTTCGCGTCCGACGAGCCGCTCGGCGAACGGCCGCGCGAGCTCCAGGTACTTCCCGTCCCCGTACGTCTCCCCGATCCCCGTCACCCCACCGGCCGTGACCACCTCGATGATCAGGCGCGGAGTGTAGGGCTGATGGACGCCCTGGGTGTTGAGGAGCGGCGGATCGGCGACGAGGACGGGGGTGAGACGGACCTCTTCGATGACGAGACCGCCGGAGCGCTGTCCATACATGAGAACAGAGACTAGATACGCGAACTCACCATCGTCAATGGGGCCGTTCGCCGCGCCCCGGAAAGGGGCGCGGCGAACGGCTCAATCGGTGCGGGGAACCGCGCGACGGGGCACGGCTCCCCGCGGCGGGACGGCTAGTCGCCGAGCTCCGCCTCGATCAGGTCCGCGGCCCTGGACGATCCGCCCTCGGCCCGGGACTCCGCCTTCAACCGCGCACACCGCGCGGCCACTTCGGGGTCCGCCACGAGGTCGAGCAGCGCGGCCCGCAGCGCCTCGGCGGTGGCCGCCTCCGTGTCGATGCGCCGCGCCACCCCCAGCTCCACGAGCCGGTCGGCGTTCAGCGGCTGCTCCGCGCCCTGCGGCACGGCGATCATCGGCACCCCGCAGAAGAGCCCCTCGGAGCTGCTCCCCATACCGGCGTGGGTGACGAACGCGTCGGCCTGCTCCAGGATCGCCAACTGCGGCGACCAGGAGCGGACTTCGATGCTCGAAGGGAGGTCGTCGCCGAGTTCGGCGGGGTCCACGTGCTTGCCGATCTGGAGCACGACGTGCCACCCGGGCAGGTCCCCGAAGGCGGCCACGCAGTTCCGGTAGAACTGCGGCTGCTGGGTGTAGGCCGAGCCGAGCGAGACCAGGAGTACCTTCTCGGCGCCCTCGGGCCGCGTCCAGCTCTGCCGCTGCGCGCGCTCCCCGAAGCAGGGCCCGACGAAGTCGATCCGCTCGGCGTCGACGGTGTCGGCGTGCGGCTGCATGGCGCGCGGAATGGTGGCGAGCGCCCGCGGCGGCACGCCGGAGAACTCCGCGACGTCCAGCGTGGTGGCCCCGCACCCGGCGAGCCACTCCTTGAAGCGGGCCTCCAGGGCGTCGGCGCCCGGCAGCCGCGCGAGGTGCGCGCCGACGTCCTCCTGGTAGCTGCCCCAGGCCACATACGTGGGCGACAGCTGCACCAGCGGCCGCCCCTGCGCCTCGGCGAGCGCGCGGGCGACATAGGCGCCGATGTCGTACAGATACAGGTCGGCGGGGTCGTCGTCGTACGCCGCGTGGAGCTGCGGGAGCACCGCCATCGCGTCGTCGAGGAAGAGCGCGCTGGCCTCGATCGGGTCCTCGGGCCAGATGTTGTCGCGGTGCGGGAGCGTGGAGGTGTAGGCCACGAGCTCGGCGCCGGTGGGCTCGATCAGCTCGGCGGCGGCCGGGTCGTTGGCGTACGTCACGCGGTGGCCGCGCGCGACCAGCTCGGTGATGATCTCCAGGCTGGGCAGCACATGGCTGACCATCGGGACGCCGATCATGGCGACATGGGCACGGCGACGGGAAAGTCGGCGGGATGACATGGGAGTTCCTTCGGTTGCGGCAGATCACGGATGAGGACACGGCGGCCCGCCGCCCCGGCCTCCGTGCGCGGGTGCAACCTCGCGAGGGGCGGGCGGTCGGGCCGGGAGGGCCGTGTCAGCCGTAGATCTGCAGGAAGGAGTCCATGCCGGGACCGTATCCCGGCGCCCGGCGGTCAGTCGAACGAATATTCCGCGACCTCGGCGAGATACCGCGCCCGCAGCGCCTCGTCCGCCGCGTCCCGGTCCAGGAAGGCCGCCTCGAAGGAGTTCCGGGCGAGCGTGCGCAGCCGCTCCTGGTCGAGGCCGAGCGCCTCGCGCACGGCATGGAAGGTGTCGTCGACGTACCCGCCGAAGTAGGCCGGGTCGTCGGAGTTGAGCGTGCACATCAGGCCGGCGTCGAGCATGCGCGGCAGCGGGTGCTCCTCCAGGACGTCGACGGCGCGCAGCCGGACGTTCGAGAGCGGGCAGAGCGTGAGCGGCACCCGCTCGCGGACCAGGCGCTCCACGAGCTCCGGGTCCTCCATGCAGCGCAGTCCGTGGTCGACGCGCTCGACGCGCAGCACGTCCAGGGCCTCGGTGATGTACGCGGGCGGGCCCTCCTCGCCCGCGTGGGCGACGAGCCGCAGTCCGAGGGCGGCGGCGGCCTCGTACACCTCCTTGAACTTGACCGGCGGGTGGCCGACCTCGGCCGAGTCGAGGCCGATGCCGATGATCCGGTCGAGGTGGGGCTTGGCGGCCTCCAGAGTGGCCATCGCGGACTCGGCGGACTCGTCGCGCAGGAAGCACATGATGAGCCGCGTGGAGATGCCGTGCCGCTCCTCGCTGCGGTCCAGCGCGCGGGTCAGCCCCTCGACGACCGTGCCGATCTCCACGCCGCGCGCGATGTGGGCCTGCGGGTCGAAGAAGATCTCCGCGTGCCGCACGCCCTGTTCGGCGGCGCGGGCGAGATAGGCGTCCGCGAGCTCCTCGAAGTCGGCCTCCGTGCGCAGCACGGCCATGAGGCCGTAGTAGAGGTCGAGGAAGCTCTGGAGGTCGTCGAAGAGGTAGGCCTTGCGCAGCTCCTCGGTGTCGGCGTAGGGCAGTTCGACGCCGTTGCGCGCGGCGAGCGCGAAGGCCAGCTCGGGTTCGAGGGTGCCTTCGATGTGGAGGTGGAGTTCGGCCTTGGGGATCGGCATGGTGCGGTCTCGCTCGGTTCTGTGCGGGAGCCCCGGGGCCCGTCGTGGGGCCCCGGCGGCTGCGGTGGTGCTCAGGTTCGTTTGGGCACGGGGATGCGCGCCAGGTCGCGGGCGACGGTGAGTTCGCCCTCGAAGCCGGCGGCGCGGGCCTGCTGTTCGTACGCGGTCGGGTCGGGGTAGCGCTGGCTGAAGTGCGTCAGGACGAGATGGCGCACACCCGCGTCGACGGCCGCCCGGGCGGCCTGACCTGCCGTCAGATGTCCGTGGTCGGTGGCCAGTTGCTCGTCCTCGTCGAGGAAGGTCGACTCGATGACGAGCATGTCGCAGCCCTCGGCGAGCGCGTGCACGCCGTCGCAGAGCCGGGTGTCCATCACGAAGGCGAACCGCTGTCCGCGCCGCACCTCGCTGACCTGGTCGAGCGTGACGCCGCCGAGGCTGCCCTCCTGCTGGATCCGCCGGACGTCGGGCCCCTTGATGCCGTGCTCGGCGAGCAGCCGCGGCAGCATCCGCCGCCCGTCGGGCTCGACGAGGCGGTAGCCGAAGGACTCCACGGGGTGCGAGAGCCTGATCGCGTCGAGGGTGTACGAGGCGGTGGCCGCCAGCTCGCCGTCGGCGGCCACCGGGGCCTCGGTGAGCCGCACTGTCTCGCGGTAGGCCGTCGCGTAGCGCAGCCGGTCGAAGAAGTGCTGCCCGGAGGCCGGGTAGTGGGCGGTGACGGGGTGCGGGACCCGGTCGAGGTTGATGCGCTGGATCACCCCGGCGAGGCCGAGGGAGTGGTCGCCGTGGAAGTGCGTCACACAGATCCGGTGCAGGTCGTGCGCGGCGACCCCGGCGCGCAGCATCTGGCGCTGCGTGCCCTCGCCGGGGTCGAACATGATGCCCTGGCCGTCCCACAGCAGGACGTACCCGTTGTGGTTGCGGTGCCGGGTGGGGACTTGGCTCGCGGTGCCGAGCACCACCAGTTCACGTACGGACAAGGAGAGCTGTCCCCGCTATCCGGGCGGCCACTGGAGGCCGCGGCCGCCCAGGACGTGCGCGTGCGCGTGGAAGACGGTCTGGCCCGCGCCGGAGCCGGTGTTGAAGACGATGCGGTAGCTCTCGGCCTTCTCCTGCGCGGCCACCTCGCCCGCCTCGCGCAGCACGTCGGCGGCGGCCTTCGGCTCGGCGGCGGCGAGCGACGCGGCGTCCGGGTAGTGCGCCTTGGGGATCACCAGGACGTGGGTCGGCGCCTGCGGGTTGATGTCGCGGAAGGCGACGGTCGTGTCCGTCTCCCGGACGACGGTCGCCGGCACCTCACCCGCGACGATCTTGCAGAACAGGCAGTCGCTTTGCGCTTCGCCCGCCATGGGCCGCCTCCTAGCTGAGCAGGATGGGAACGATCAGTACGTTCGGCATGCTATCGGCCCGCGCCGCGGTGACCAGGGGAAGGCCTGCGGGCGCAGCGCCCGGGAGATCACTGCGTGCCGGGCACCGCGGGCGCCGTCTTCGCCGGGTTCTCCGCGAGCGCGGCCAGCGCGATGCGGACCGCCTCGTCCAGCTGCGGGTCACGGCCCGCCGCGTGGTCCTCGGGGGTGACGACGACCTCGACGTCCGGGTCGACGCCGTAGTTCTCGACGCCCCACTCCTGGCCCTCCATCCAGAACCCGTACTTGGGCTGCGTGACCAGTGTCCCGTCGACCAGGCGGTAGCGGCTGTCGACGCCGACGACGCCGCCCCAGGTGCGCGTGCCGACCACGGGGCCGATGCCGAGCGCCCTGATCGCGGCGTTCACGATGTCGCCGTCGGAGCCGGAGAACTCGTTGGCGACGGCGACGACCGGGCCGCGCGGCGCGTCCACGGGATAGCTGAGGGCGCGCGAGCCGCGGGGCAGGTCCCAGCCGACGATGCGGCGCGCCAGCTTCTCCACGACGAGCTGCGAGGTGTGCCCGCCGCGGTTCTCGCGGACGTCGACGACCAGGCCCTCGCGGGACACCTCGATGCGCAGGTCGCGGTGGATCTGCGCCCAGCCGGGCGCCTGCATGTCGGGCACGTGGAGATAGCCGAGCCGGCCGCCCGAGCGCTCGTGGACGTACGCCCGCCGGTCGGCGACCCAGGCGTGGTAGCGCAGCGGCTCCTCGTCGTCGACGGGGATCACCACGGCGTGCCGCGGATCGCCGCCGCCCGACGGCGAGACGGTCAGCTCGACGGGCTTGCCCGCGGTGCCGACGAGCAGCGGTCCCGGTCCGGTGACCGGGTCCACGGCACGGCCGTCGACCTCGATGACCGCGTCGCCGGGCCGGACCGCGACGCCCGGCGCGGCGAGCGGCGACTGCGCGGAGGGGTCCGAGGTCTCCGAGGGGAGGATCCGGTCGATGCGCCACAGCCCGTCCTCGCCGCGCGCGAGGTCCGCGCCGAGCAGCCCCTGGCGGTACGCGCCGCCCCCGCCGCCGGAGACGACGTACGCGTGGGAGGTGCCCAGCTCGCCCTGGACCTCCCAGAGCAGGTCGACGAGGTCGTCGTGGGTGGCCACGCGGGCCAGGACGGGACGGTAGCGCTCCAGGACGGCGTCCCAGTCGACGCCGCCCATGTCGGGCCGCCAGAAGTTCTCCCGCATGAGGCGGCCCGCCTCGTCGTACATCTGGCGCCACTCGGCGGCCGGGTCGACGGTGTGGCGGACCCGGGACAGGTCGACGGTGATGTTCGAGTCGCTGTCGTCGTCGCCGGAGGCGCGCCGGTCGCTGGGTACGACCTTCAGCTTGCCGTCGGTCCACAGCAGGACCCGCTTGCCGTCGCCGGTGACCGCGAAGTGGTCGGCGTCCGCGGCCAGTTCCTCGACACGGCGCTGCGCGAAGTCGTAGCGCTCCAGCTCGGTCCTCGGGTCCGGGTCGTGGGGGGTGGCACGGGAGGCGCCGAGCACGCCGCGCACCGGGTGGCGCAGCCAGAGCAGCCCGTCCTTGGCGGCGCGCAGCGTGGTGTAGCGGGCGGCCTCGACGGGGAACGGCACGATGCGGTCGGCGAGTCCGTCGAAGTCGATGCGGGTGACGGGGGCGCCCTCGCTGTCGGGGGTCTCGGCGCCGGGGCCGTCCTGCGCGTCGAAGGGACGGCCGTGGCGCTGCGGTCCGAAGGGCGAGGGCGTGGTCGCGGCGAGCGTGATCAGGTGGGGCCGCGAGCCGCCGACGAACGCGAGGTCGAAGACGTGCTCGTCGTAGACCGGGTCGAAGGCGCGCGCGGACAGGAACGCGAGGTGCTTGCCGTCGAGCGTGAACGCGGGCGCGTAGTCCCGGAAGCGCAGCGGGGTCGCCTCGGCCACCGAGAGGTCGGCGGTGTTGGCGAGCCGCAGCTGGCGCAGCGGGCGCGGCCCGGGGTGCGACCAGGCGAGCCACGCCGAGTCGGGCGAGAAGACCAGGCCGGTGGCCTCGCCGTCCTCGCTGCGGTCGACCTCGCGGACCTCGCCGCTCTCGCGCTCGACGAGCAGGACCCGGCCGTCGTGCGAGGCGACGGCGGCCCGGGAGCCGTCCGGCGCCACGGCGAGCGACAGGACCCGGCCGAGCTGGCCGGCGGCGAGCCTGCGGGGGGTCGCGCCGGGCGCGGGGCCGGTGGCGGGCGCGAACTCCAGCGCCTCGTCGCCCTCCGCGTCGGTCACCCACACGACGTGTTCCTCGCCCTGGACGCGGAAGGTGCGGGGCAGCCGGGCGCGCACGCCGTGCTCGGCGGCGAGCGCGCGGGCGGGCCCCTCGCGGTGCGTGACCCAGTGCACGGAGCCGCGCACGGAGACGGCGCTGCCGCGTCCGGTGTGGTCGGGTGCGGCGGCGCCGAACCAGCGGGCGGCGCTCACGGGGTGCGGCTGGAGGTCGGTGCGCTGCCCGCCGAGCCGGACGTCGAGCCGGCGCGGCTCGGCCTCCGACAGGTCGTCCAGGAGCCAGAGTTCACCGGCGCAGGCGTAGACGACGCGGGTGCCGTCGGTGGCCGCGTGCCGGGCGTAGAAGCTGTCGACCGGCGTGTGCCTGCGCAGGTCGGAGCCGTCGGGCAGCGAGGAGTACAGCGCGCCGACGCCCTCGTGGTCGGAGAGGAAGGCGATGCGCTCCCCCACCCAGAGCGGGTACTCGATGTTCCCGTCGAGCTCCTGGTGGACGCGGACGAAACGGGCCTCCTCGCCCCCGTCGGACGTCCGGATCCACAGCTTGCCCGCGGTGCCGCCGCGGTACCGCTTCCACCAGGCGGCCTCGCGGCCCATGGGCGCGGACAGCAGCAGGACCTGCCCGTCGGGCCCGT
>NZ_LIRJ01000286.1 GCF_001419745.1 Streptomyces silaceus
CGCCGACGCGGAGATCGCCGCGCGGATCGACGCGATCGCGAGCCTGAACGACGTACCCCGCCCGGAGGCCGGCTGGGAAACCCTCTCCGAGGACGTCCTGGAGGCCTATCTGGCGCGTACGGACGCCGTCCTGGCCCCGGACTCCCCCCGCACCGCCCGAGCCGTCTACACGGCGATGCACGGCGTCGGCAAGGACACCCTCCTCGCGGCCTTCGCCCGCGCCGGCTTCCCCGCCCCGGTCCTCGTCGCCGAGCAGGCCGAGCCGGACCCGGACTTCCCCACGGTCGCGTTCCCGAACCCGGAGGAGCCGGGCGCGATGGACCTGGCCTTCGCGACGGCGGCCCGCACCACCCCCGCCCCCGACCTGATCATCGCCAACGACCCGGACGCGGACCGCTGCGCCGCCGCGGTCAAGGACGGCGCGGACTGGCGGATGCTCCGGGGCGACGAGGTCGGCGCGCTCCTCGCCGCGCACCTGGTCGCGCGCGGCGCCCGCGGCACCTTCGCGGAGTCGATCGTCTCCTCCTCGCTGCTCGGCCGGATCGCCGAGAAGGCGGGCCTCGGGTACGAGGAGACCCTCACCGGCTTCAAGTGGATCGCCCGCGTCGACGGCCTGCGCTACGGCTACGAGGAGGCGCTCGGCTACTGCGTGGACCCCGAGGGCGTACGCGACAAGGACGGCATCACCGCCGCGCTCCTGCTCACCGAGCTGGCGTCCGTGCTCAAGGAGGAGAACCGCACCCTCCTGGACCTCCTCGACGACCTGGCCGTGGAGCACGGCCTGCACGCCACCGACCAGCTGTCGGTCCGCGTGGAGGACCTGTCGCTGATCGCGGACGCGATGCGCCGCCTGCGCGAGCAGCCGCCGACGGAGCTGGCGGGCCTGGCCGTGACGAAGGCGGAGGACCTGACGCGGGGCACGGACACGCTCCCGCCCACGGACGGCCTGCGCTACACGCTCGACGGCGCCCGCGTCATCGTGCGCCCGAGCGGCACGGAGCCGAAGCTCAAGTGCTACCTGGAGGTCGTGGTCCCGGTCTCCGGGCGGTCGGAGCTCCCGTCGGCCCGCGCCAAGGCGACGGACCTCCTCGCCACGGTCAAGCGCGACCTCTCGGCGGCGGCGGGCATCTGATCCGCGGGGGCACCCGCCCCCACCGCGGCCCGCACGCCACGCGGCCCGCACGCCCCGCAGCCTCCGCCCCGGCGGAGCCACCCGTCCGAGTGGTTCCGCTAGGTCAGCTGCCGCAGCGATCCGGTGCGCTGCCGGTCCCCCAGGAAGGGTCGACCGGTAGCGCACGATCACGTTCCGGGAGCTGCCGCAGTGCCGTACGGAATCTCCGAGCCCAGGACCGCCGCCCCGTCCCGGGTCCCCGCCTCCAGGAGCCCCCTCGGCGCCGCACGCCCGCGCGCGGGCCGCGCGGACCGTGCGGCGCGCGCCCTGCGCCACGCCTCCCCCGCGCTCCTCGCGTACGCGGCCGTCCGCGCCCTCGGCCTGCTGGTGTTCGCCGTGTGGGCGCACCGCGAGCACCGCGGGGTCCGGCACCTCCTGATGGAGTCGTGGGACTGCGACTGGTACCTGAAGATCGCCGAGCACGGCTACGCGCACACGCTGGGCACCCAGTTCGACGCGAACAACCTCGCGTTCTTCCCGCTCTTCCCCGCGCTGATCAGGGCGGGCGACACCCTCGTCCCCGCGCTGCCGCGCGGCGCGGCCGGTCTCGTGATCGCGCTCGTGGCGTCGTTCGCCGCCGCGTGGGGGATCTTCGCGGTGGGCGACCGGCTGTACGGCCGGCGGACCGGCGTCGTGCTGGCCACGCTCTGGGGCAGCCTGCCCGTCGCGCTCGTGCAGTGGATGGGCTACACCGAGTCGCTGTTCACGGCGTTCACCGCCTGGGCGCTGTACGCGGTCCTGACGGGCCGCTGGGCGTGGGCGGGGGGCCTGGCGTCGCTCGCGGGCCTGACCCGCCCCACGGGAGTGGCGCTGGCGGCGGCGGTGTCCGTGGCCGCGCTGCTCTCCCTGCGCCGCGCCCCCTTCCCCGCCCGCGCGCTCGCGGGCGCCCTGCTCGCGCCGCTCGGCTGGCTCGCGTACGTCGGCTGGGTGGGCCTGCGCCTGGGCCGCTGGGACGGCTACTTCGCCGTACAGAAGCTGTGGCACAACGAATGGGACGGCGGCGTGGAGACGCTGCGCCGCATGCACGGCCTGTTCGTCGTCGAGCGGCCGCAGCTGTTCCTCGCGATGGTGACGGCGGTGCTGCTGGGCTCGGTCGTGCTCTACGCCCTCTCGGCGGCCGACCGCCAGCCGCTGCCCCTGCTGCTCTTCACGGGCCTGCTCCTGCTGATCGTGCTGGGCAGCAGCGGGGTCTACTTCCCGCGGGCCCGCTTCCTGCTGCCCGGTTTCCCGCTGCTGCTGCCGCTCGCCGTGGCGCTGGCGCGGGCGCGTACGCCGGTGATGGTGACGGTGCTCTCGGCGGCGGCGCTCACGTCGGCCGCGTTCGGCGGCCACATGCTGCTGGCGTGGCTGGGCCCTCCGTAGAGAAAGCCGCTCCCCCGGAGCAGCCCCGGGAGCAGCCCCAGGAACAACTCCAGGAGCAGCCCGAAGAGACCCGCGTCAGGTCACCGCGAGCAGCACGGCGAGGAGCACCGCGCCCACGGCGCACGGCACGACGATCTCGTACGCCCAGCGGACCGAGGGCTCGCCCTGCGCGGTCTCGGCGCCGGCCTGCCGCTCGGAGATCTCGCGCAGCTCGTCCATGGCCTGGTCGCCGCTGGCGCGGGCCGACGAGCGGCTGGGGTCCAGGAAGGGGCGGCCGCCGGCCGTGGGGTCGCCGGAGGCGGCGGCCTGCGACTGCCTGCGCGCGGCCTTCTTGCGGCCGCGCAGGGAGACGGGGATGGCCCAGAGCTGGTACTTGGTGCCCGACGGGGTCAGGACCTCGTTCGAGTAGCCCGAGCGGAGCGCCGCGACGGAGCCCCAGGGCAGCGTGACGGTCCGGAAGGGGTTGCGGACGCGGAGCCGGTCGTCGTTGGCGTACACGGCGGGCCGGACGGTGAAGGCGACGACCAGCGGCACCGCGAGCAGCAGC
Source organism: Streptomyces silaceus (assembly GCF_001419745.1). GTDB lineage: Bacteria > Actinomycetota > Actinomycetes > Streptomycetales > Streptomycetaceae > Streptomyces > Streptomyces silaceus. Next base: position 3,081 of record NZ_LIRJ01000286.1, read on the forward strand.
CCGGCGAGGGCGAGCCACGGGGTGCGGCCCTCGCCGCGGATCACGGCGTCGATGCCGAGCCAGGCGCCCAGGGCGAGCAGCAGGACGCCGCCGGCGATGCCGGCCGGGGACCGGAAGGTGCGGTCCTGGTACGCGGGCTCCGCCACGGGGTTCTGGGGGTCGCTCATACCCTGATTCTGCCTGACGCCCGGCGCGGCGCCCCGGGCCGGTCCGCCGCCGGGGCCCGGGCCCCGGACGGGCCCCACCCCTGTACAGCAGCTACGCGCGTAGATATGCTCCCCTCGTGACCATGCCCACTGCATTCGCTGACGTGACCGCGTCCGACAGCACGCTCCGCCGCTTCCTCCACGGGCTGCCCGGCGTCGACGCGGTCGGCCTGGAGGCGCGCGCCGCCTCGCTCGGTACCCGCTCGATCAAGACCACGGCGAAGGCGTACGCCATCGACCTGGCCATCTCGATGATCGACCTGACGACCCTGGAGGGCGCCGACACCCCGGGCAAGGTCCGGGCGCTCGGCGCGAAGGCCGTCAACCCCGACCCGACCGACCGTGGCACCCCGCGCACCGCCGCGGTCTGCGTCTATCCGGACATGGTCGCCACCGCCAAGGAGGCCGTCGCGGGCAGCGGCGTGAAGGTCGCCTCCGTGGCCACGGCCTTCCCGGCCGGCCGCGCCGCCCTCGACGTGAAGCTCGGCGACGTCCGCGAGGCCGTGGCCGCGGGCGCCGACGAGATCGACATGGTCATCGACCGGGGAGCGTTCCTCTCCGGTGACTACATGACGGTGTTCGAGCAGATCCGCGCCGTGAAGGAGGCCTGCGGCGCCGCGCGTCTGAAGGTCATCTTCGAGACCGGTGAGCTCTCGACGTACGACAACATCAAGCGCGCCAGCTGGATCGGCATGATCGCGGGCGCCGACTTCATCAAGACCTCGACCGGCAAGGTCGGCGTCAACGCCACGCCCGCCAACACGCTCCTGATGCTGGAGGCCGTCCGCGACTTCCGCGCGCAGACGGGCGTGCAGATCGGCGTGAAGCCCGCGGGCGGCATCCGCTCGACCAAGGACGCGGTGAAGTTCCTCGTCCTGGTGAACGAGACGGCGGGGCCCGACTGGCTGGACAACCACTGGTTCCGCTTCGGCGCCTCGTCGCTCCTGAACGACCTGCTGATGCAGCGCCAGAAGCTGGCCACCGGCCGCTACTCCGGCCCCGACTACGTCACGGTGGACTGACCCATGACCTTTGAGTACGCACCCGCACCGGAGTCCCGCTCCGTCGTCGACATCGCCCCGTCGTACGGCCTGTTCATCGACGGCGAGTTCGCCGAGGCCGCCGACGGCAAGGTCTTCAAGACGGTCTCCCCGTCCACCGAAGAGGTCCTCTCCGAGGTCGCGCAGGCCTCCTCCGAGGACGTCGACCGCGCGGTGAAGGCCGCCCGCAAGGCCTTCGAGAAGTGGTCGGCGCTGCCGGGCGCCGAGCGCGCCAAGTACCTCTTCCGCATCGCCCGGATCATCCAGGAGCGCAGCCGCGAACTGGCCGTCCTGGAGACGCTGGACAACGGCAAGCCGATCAAGGAGACGCGCGACGCCGACCTGCCGCTGGTCGCCGCGCACTTCTTCTACTACGCGGGCTGGGCCGACAAGCTCGACCACGCGGGGTACGGGCCGAACCCGGCGCCGCTGGGCGTCGCGGGCCAGGTCATCCCGTGGAACTTCCCGCTCCTGATGCTGGCCTGGAAGATCGCCCCGGCGCTCGCCACCGGCAACACGGTCGTCCTGAAGCCCGCCGAGACCACGCCCCTGAGCGCCCTGTTCTTCGCGGACATCTGCCGCCAGGCGGGCCTGCCCAAGGGCGTCGTCAACATCCTTCCCGGGTACGGCGACGCGGGCGCGGCCCTCACCGCCCACCCGGACGTCAACAAGGTCGCCTTCACCGGCTCGACCGCCGTCGGCAAGGCCATCGCGCGCCAGGTCGCGGGCACCGACAAGAAGGTCACGCTCGAACTGGGCGGCAAGGGCGCGAACATCGTCTTCGACGACGCCCCCATCGACCAGGCCGTCGAGGGCATCGTCACCGGCATCTTCTTCAACCAGGGCCAGGTCTGCTGCGCCGGTTCGCGCCTGCTCGTGCAGGAGTCGGTCCAGGAGGAGCTGCTCGACAGCCTCAAGCGCCGCCTCTCGACCCTGCGTCTGGGCGACCCGCTCGACAAGAACACCGACATCGGCGCGATCAACTCCGCCGAGCAGCTCGCCCGCATCACCGCGCTCGCCGAGACCGGCGAGGCGGAGGGCGCCGAGCGCTGGTCGGCGCCGTGCGACCTGCCGTCCGCCGGCTACTGGTTCGCGCCGACGCTGTTCACGAACGTGACGCAGGCGCACACCATCGCCCGCGACGAGATCTTCGGCCCGGTGCTCTCCGTGCTGACCTTCCGTACGCCGGACGAGGCGGTCGCGAAGGCCAACAACACGCAGTACGGCCTCTCGGCGGGCATCTGGACGGAGAAGGGCTCGCGCATCCTCGCGGTCGCGAACAAGCTCCGGGCGGGTGTCGTCTGGGCCAACACTTTCAACAAGTTCGACCCGACCTCGCCGTTCGGCGGCTACAAGGAGTCGGGCTTCGGCCGCGAGGGCGGCCGCCACGGCCTGGAGGCGTACCTCGATGTCTGAGAAGTCCGAGCAGCAGCGACTTGGCGTCTTCAAGACCTACAAGCTGTACGTGGGGGGCAAGTTCCCGCGTTCCGAGAGCGGCCGGGTGTACGAGGTGACGGACTCCAAGGGCAAGTGGCTGGCCAACGCCCCGCTGTCGTCCCGCAAGGACGCGCGTGACGCGGTCGTCGCGGCCCGCAAGGCGCAGGGCGGCTGGGCCGGCGCGACGGCGTACAACCGCGGCCAGATCCTCTACCGCATCGCCGAGATGCTGGAGGGCCGCCGCGATCAGTTCGTGCGCGAGGTCGCCGACGCGGAGGGCCTGTCGAAGTCCAGGGCCGCCGCGGTCGTGGACGCGGCCATCGACCGCTGGGTCTGGTACGCGGGCTGGACGGACAAGATCGCCCAGGTCGCGGGCGGGGCGAACCCGGTCGCGGGCCCGTTCTTCAACCTCTCGACGCCGGAGCCGACGGGCGTGGTCACGGTGCTCGCGCCGCAGGACTCCTCGTTCCTCGGCCTGGTCTCGGTGATCGCCCCGGTGATCGCGACGGGCAACACGGTCGTCGTGATCGCCTCCGAGAAGGCGCCGCTGCCCGCGCTGTCGCTGGGCGAGGTCCTCGCGACCTCCGACGTGCCGGGCGGTGTGGTCAACATCCTCACCGGCAAGACCGCCGAGATCGCGGCGCCGCTCGCCGCGCACCAGGACGTCAACGCCATCGACCTGACGGGCGCGGACGCCGACCTGGCGCGCGACCTGGAGGTCGCGGCGGCCGACAACCTCAAGCGCGTGCTGCGTCCACAGCCTGTGGACTGGTCGGCCGACCCGGGCACGCACCGCCTCACGGCCTTCCTGGAGACCAAGACGGTCTGGCACCCCACGGGTTCGCTGGGCGCGTCCGGCTCGGCCTACTAGCCGCCCCGAGCCCTCTCCGCACCGAAGCCCCGGCCTCCTCCGTCCAGGAGGCCGGGGCTTCGTCCTGCGCGCGCCGGGTCAGATCCCGAACCGCGCGGCGATCCCGTCGAGCACGCAGTCCAGGCCCGTCTCGAACTCCCAGGACGGGTCGTCCTTGCGCGTCGCCTCGTGGATGTAGCGCTGGTACGTGGGGTAACGCCCGGTCCCCATCAGGTAGTTCATCTGCGGCGCGAGGCCGCGCCGCGCCTCGTCGGGGCTCTCCCACTCCTGCTGGCGCAGGTACTCGCTCAGCAGCACCTCGGACCGCACCATGCCGCCCACGTACGCGGTGACGGTACGGAAGGCGGCCATCATCGTGTCGACGTCCAGGCCGTGCCCGTCGAGCGCGGCGAGCTGCCGCTCCGCGACCGCGAACCGGTTCGGCGTCAGCGCGTGCAGCGGAGTGGGCAGGTCGGCCATCCAGCGGTGGCGCAGCGCCATCGCGCGGGTGGCGCGCGCGGATTCGCGCAGGACGTCGCGCCAGCCCGTCGCCCCGGAGGCCGGCGTCAGCTCGGCCGAGACCAGGTCGACCATGAGCGCCAGCAGGTCCTCCTTGCCCGAGACATGGCGGTACGCGGCCATCGGCGCGACGCCCAGCTCGGCGGCGAGGCGGCGCATGGTGACGGCGGCGAAGCCCTCGGCGTCGGCGACCCGCACCGCGACCGCGGCGATCTTCTGCGGCGTCAGCGCGGCGCGCTGCGCGGGCGCCGGGCGCTCCATGCGCTCCCAGAGCGAGGCCTCGGGCTCGCCCTTCTTCTGTGTGGCCATGCGTACAGCGTATCCACTATGGACGGTGTACACAGCAACGTGTACGTTGTACGCATTGAGATACGGCGTACACATCAGCGCCGTACGCAGGGCTTTCGCACGCCGTTCGCCACCAGGGGGTCCCCATGAGCACGCAGCCTCAGCACCGCACCCAGCCGCAGCCGCAGCCGCAGCCGCTCCGCGTCGCCGTCGTCGTCGGCAGCACCCGCGAGGGCCGTTTCGCGCCCGTCGTCACCGACTGGATCAAGGGGCACCTCGACGGGCGCGGTGACATGAACGCCGACGTCGTCGACCTCGCCGTGACACCGCTGCCCACCGTCCTGCCGCCCTTCGGCGGCCCCGCCGCACCCGGCACCGAGGAGGCGCTCGCACTGGTCTCGCCGCGCCTGGCGGCGGCCGACGCCTTCGTCTTCGTCACGCCGGAGTACAACCACAGCTTCCCGGCGTCCCTGAAGAACGCGATCGACTGGCACAACGAGCAGTGGCACGCCAAGCCGGTCGGCTTCGTCTCCTACGGCGGCATCTCGGGCGGCCTGCGCGCCGTCGAGCAACTGCGGCTCGTGATGGCCGAGTTGAACGCGACGACCATCCGCAACACGGTCAGCCTGCACCAGGTGTGGGGCCTGTTCGACGAGGACCGCGTGATGAAGGACCCGGCGAGCGACGCCGCCGCCAAAGCCATGCTCGACCAGCTCGCCTGGTGGGCACAGGCCCTGCGCGACGCCAGGAACGCCCGCCCGTACGCCGCCTGACACCACGTCACATCCTCTGGGGGAGTCATGAATCAGCGTACGGAGAAGCCGCCCGTGGAAGGAGCCCCGAGCCGGGCCCCGCAGCCGGACCCGCCCTCCCGGCCCGCCGTCCTCGGGCTGCTGCTCGGCATCATCCTGGCGACGCTCGACGGCACGATCGTCGGCACCGCGCTCCCGACGATCGTCGGCGATCTCGGCGGCCTCGACCACTTCTCCTGGGTGGTGACGGCCTATCTGCTCACCACCGCCGTCTCCACCCCGGTCTGGGGCAAGCTCGGCGACCTCTACGGCCGCAAAGGCAGCTACCTGACCTCGATCGCGGTCTTCCTCGCCGGGTCCGTGCTGTGCGGACTCGCCCAGGACATGGGGCAGTTGATCGCGTTCCGCGCCCTCCAGGGGCTCGGCGCGGGCGGCCTCTTCGTCGGCGCGCTCTCCCTCATCGGGACACTGCTGCCACCCGCGCAGGCCGGCCGTTCGCAGTCGATGATCGGCGTGATGCTGCCGGCCGCGATGATCGGCGGCCCGCTGCTCGGCGGCTTCCTCACCGACCGGCTCGACTGGCGCTGGGTCTTCTACGTCAACGTGCCCGTCGGCGCCGCCGCGCTGCTGCTCGTCGGACTCCTCGTCCACGTGCGCGGCGAACGCGTCACGGCGCGCGTCGACTACGCGGGCGCCGCGCTCCTGACGGCGGGCATCCTGGCGCTCACCCTGCTCGGCACCTGGGGCGGCTCGGCGTACGGCTGGCTCTCCCCGCAGATCACGGGCCTCGCGCTGCTCGCGGCGCTCGCGCTCGCCGCCTTCGTCCGCGTGGAGCGGCGGGCACCCGAACCGGTCATTCCGCCGCGCCTGTTCCGCGACCGCAACTTCACGCTCGCGCAGGCCCTGAGCTTCCTGGCGGGCGCGGCGATGATGGCGGCGGCGACCTATCTGCCGCAGTACATGCAGTTCGTGCACGGCACGTCGTCGACGCGGAGCGGGCTGCTGCTGCTCCCGCTGATGCTCGGGATGATGGGCGCGCAGCTGTTCATCGGGCGGGCCGTCGGCAACGGCGGCGGGTACCGCGGATACCCGATCGCCGGCGCCGCGGTCGCGGTGGCGGGCGCCCTGGCCCTGCTCACCCTCGGCGTGGACACGCCCACGGCCGCGGCCTCCGCGCTGACGCTCGTGCTCGGCGTGGGCCTGGGCTGCCTCATGCAGCCGTCGCTGCTGATCACCATGAACAGCGCGGAGCCCCGCGACATGGGTGCCGCGAGCGGCACCACCACGCTGCTGCGCACCATCGGCGGCTCGCTCGGCGTCGCCGTGCTCGGCTCCGTCCACGCGAGCCGCGTGACCGACGCCCTCACGGACCGGCTCGGCACCGACGGCGCGCGCCTGGCGGGCGGCCGCGAACCGACCCCCGCGGCGCTGCGCGAGCTGTCCGAGCCGGTCCGGGACGCCTTCCGGGCCGGCGTCACCGGCGGGCTGCACGGCGTCATGGCGGGCACGGCCGCGCTGTGCGCGCTGGCCTTCGCGGCCGCCCTGCTGATCCGCGAGGTGCCGCTGCGGTCGCGGGCCGGGGCCCCGGACCCGTCCGCCGCCGACTAGCCGGGCAGCAGGCCCGTCGCGGGGCCGACCACCGGCAGCTCGGACAGGGAGGCGCCCTGCGCGATCGGGCCGGTGACGGCCGCGGTGCTGACCGGCTTGAAGTCGGCGACCTGGGTGCCGAGCGCGTTGTCGAGCGGGTCGACGCCCGTGCCGGCCAGCGGGTCGAGCTGCAGGTTCTTGGCCGGGCCGAGCCCGCTCGCCGTCGCGCCCCGCAGCGTCTCCAGGACGGCGTGCCCCGACGCCGCCGTGTCGACGTCGCCGAGCGGCGTGGCGAACCCGGTCGCGGGTGCCTCCGGGGCCGGTGCGGCGCTCGCGGCCGCCGCCCCGCCGGCGAGCGCGGCGCCCGCGGCCGTGATGGTCAGCCCGGCGCGCAGCAGCGCGCGCGAGCCGGTCCTGGGTGCCTTGGATCCTGAGTGTCGTGCCATCGGTACCGCCCATGTCGTCGTGCGTGGCGAGCGGTCGACACCGCGCGTGGCGGGAAGTCGACCGCCGGAGTGATCGAGCGGACACGTAGCGTAGTTGACGTGAGGAGCGGACACCAAGGCCGACCCGCCCGAGGGGGGGCTCAGCCGGTCCCGGCGGCGGGCGCGGGGGCCGGTTCGCCGAGCATCGCGCACAGCGTGGCGGTCTGGAGCTTCTTGGAGACGCGGTTGATCTCCGGGAAGGCGTCCGGGTGTTCGGCGAACGCCTCGGTCGTGACCAGGACCGTGGCCGTGCGGCGGCCGGTGGCGTCGGTGACCGTGGTGCTGAGGTAGCCGGGGATGCCGCCGTCGTGCGCCCACACCGTGCCGCACGGGGTGTTCAGGGTCATGATGCCGAGGCCGTAACCGGGCCCGTCCGGCTCGCCGGGGTCCATCGGCACGGTGGTGCGCAGCTGGGCCAGTTGCGCGGCGGGCAGCAGCCCGCCGGACATCAGCGCGGCGTGGAAGCGGGCCCAGTCCCGCGCGGTGGACACCACGGCCCCGGCGGGACCGCCCCAGGAGGGGCTGTTGCCGGTGACGTCCACGTGCCCCTCGCGGGGCGTCCCCGCGTACTCCCTGAACGCGGCGGGCACCCCGGGCGGCATGTGGGCGGCGTCGGGTTCGTAGCCGCGGGCGTGCGGGCCGCGCCAGTCGGCGTCCGTGGCGTAGAAGGTGTGCCGCAGCCCCAGCGGCCGGGCGATCCGGTCCCGGACCAGCTCGGCGACGCTCTGCCCGGTGGCCTTCTCCAGGACGGCGCCGACCGCGGCGTAATTGGTGTTGCTGTACGACCACTTCGTGCCCGGCGCGAAGAGCGGATCGTGGCGCACGCCGAGGGCCAGCAGCCGCTCCGGCGTCCAGGGCCGCCGGTCCTTGCCGAGGATCGAGGGCACGACGGCGGGGTCCTCGGTGTAGTCGAACAGGCCGCTGGTGTGGTTCAGGAGCATGCGCAGGGTGATCGCGTCGCCGTCGGGTATCCGGCCCGGGAGCCACTTCTCCACCGGGTCGGCCAGGGAGAGCCTGCCCTCGGCGACGAGTCGCAGCACGAGCGTCGCCATCATGGTCTTGGTGCTGGAGCCCACGCGGAACGCGTCGCCCGCGCGGAGCCGGTGGTCCTTCGCGGCCCAGGGAGCCTGCTCGGCGATCTCGACCGGCCGGCCCGAGCCGTCGTCGACCCGCACGATCACGCCGGGCGCCCCGGCGGCGACCACGTCCCGTGCCAGTTCGCGCAGTTCGGCGCGCGGGACCCCGGCCGGTTCCCCGGCCGCCAGCGCCGGCCGGGCGAGCGGGACGGCCGGTCCGGTCAGGGCCAGCAGGACCGCCACGGCCGTGCGGCGGGCACGGCGCGCACGGGCGGGACGGCGGACGCGGACGACGCGGCGCCGGGGGCGGGCGGTCCGGGACGGTACGTACGCGCCGCTGGGGCGTGCCGGTGCTGTCATGCCGTTCATCGTGGTGCGCGGATGTGCCCCCGGTCACTGGGGCGGACCGCCGCACTGAAGGGGGGCCTGCCCCCTTCACACTTCCGTCACCGCCGGAACTGCCGCCACCGCCGCAGCCGTCTGTGCCCTCTTCGCGTCTCGGTTGATAATGACTCCCGACCACGCTGGCGAGCCGTGTCGGGAGACGCGGTCCATCGGGCCTCGCCGGCACAGCCCCAGGTGCAAAGGTTCACAGAATTGGGATCCCATCCCCCGATACCGACCCGCGTCGTGCTGCTCACGGGCCCCTCCGGCTCGGGCAAGTCGTCCTTCGCCGCGCGGTCCGGGCTGCCGGTGCTGTGCCTGGACGACTTCTACAAGGAGGGCGACGACCCCACGCTGCCGCAGGTGCCGGGCAGTTCGGACATCGACTGGGACTCCCCCGCGTCCTGGGACGCCGACGTGGCCGTCGCCGCCATCGAGGAGCTGTGCCGCACGGGACGCACGAAGATTCCCGTGTACGACATCTCCACCAGCTCGCGCGTCGGGCAGGACTCCCTCGACATCGAGCGGACGCCCCTGTTCATCGCGGAGGGGATCTTCGCGGCGGACATCGTGCGGCGCTGCCGGGAGCTCGGCGTGCTCGCCGACGCGATCTGTCTGCGGGGGCGGCCCTCCACCACGTTCCGGCGCAGGCTGCTGCGGGATCTGCGCGAGGGACGGAAGTCGGTCCCGTTCCTGCTGCGGCGCGGGTGGCGGCTGATGCGCGCCGAACGCGCCATCGTGGCCCGGCAGACCGCTCTCGGGGCGCACGCCTGCGGGAAGGACGAGGCGCTGGGCCGGGTCGCCGACGCGGCGGCCGGCCGGTGCGTGAAGGCGACGGCCCGCGTCAGCGACTGAGCGCGGCGGGCGGCGGGCGGCGCCGCAGGGGACGGGCAGGAACCGGCCGGAAGCACCACGCCCCGGCGCCGCCCCGAAGAACGTACGTACGGAGAACACGTCCGTACGGAAGACAC
>NZ_LIRJ01000287.1:0-37500 GCF_001419745.1 Streptomyces silaceus
TCGGCCGCATCGTCGACGCCGCCGACACCCGGGCACGCGCGCGTGACGTGCACACGGGCGCCGAGCGCCGCACCAGGACCCTGGCGCGCCGGCTCTCCGCGCGCGCCGTCGAGGAGCGCGGCCGCGCCGCCGACCTCGCCGAGCAGGTCACCGCCGCCGCCCACACCGTCACCGGTGCCGAGCAGGCCCGCGGCACGAGCGCGCTGATCGCCGCCGAACTGGCCTACCGCCACGCCTCCCTGGCGCTCACCGTCGCCGAGAAGGCCGCCGCCGCCCAGCGCCGCGAGCTCGCCGACGCGCGCACCCTGCACTCCGCCTGGCAGGCCGCCGAAGCCGTGCTGCGCCACCGCGCCGCCGCCGACCGCTCCGCGCGCGTGGCGGCCGCGATCCGCGAGGCCGAGCGCGACGCCGCGCCCGCGCTCGCCGCCCGCGCGAAGGCCGCCTCCGACCTCGTCCGCGCCCTGCACACCGCGGCCGAGGGCGCGGAGAACCTCGCGAACGAGGAGGAGGAGCGTTCCGCCGCCCTCCAGGAGACCGGCGAGGCCGCCCACCGCGACGCCACCGCCGCTGCCACCGAGGCCCAGCGCGCCCGCAGCGAGGTCGGCCACCTCAAGCAGCGCCTCGCCGAGGTCGAGCAGGAGACCGCCGAGGCCGTCCGCGCCGGCTGGCTCGACGACACCGCCCCCGACGCCGACCCGGCGCGCGCCGCGCTCGCCGCGAGCGACGCCGAGAAGACCACCGTCGCCGCCTGGGACACCGCCCGCGAGGCCGCCCGCAGGGCCGCCGACCACGCCAAGGAGACGGCCGCCGCCGAGGCCCGCGCCGAACTGACCGCGGCCCGCGCCTCGGACGCCGCGACCGCCGCGGAGGCCGCCCACGACGCCGAGCGCCGCGCCGCCGAGTCCATCGCGTGCAACGAGCGCCTCGCCGAACTCCTGAGCCTGCCCGCCGGCGGTGGCGTGCCGCTGCCCCGCCAGGGAGCCGGGGACTCCGGTGAGCCGGGCCCGGGCGAAGGCGCCCTCTCCGTGGCGGAGCTCGACCGCTCCGCCGACGACCTGCGCACCCTCCTCGAGGACGGCGTCGCCTCGGCCGAGCGGCAGCTCTTCGAACTGCGCACCGCCGCCGCCGACGACTCCCGCATCCTCGGCGCCCTCGGCGACGGCGGCCTCCTGCCGCCCGGTCCCGACGTCCTCGCCACCGTCGAGTTCCTCGGCGAGCACGGCATCCCCGCCCTGCCCGGCTGGCGCTACCTCGCCCAGGCCGTCGACCCCGCCGACCACGCGCGCGTGCTCGCCGCCCGGCCCGAGCTCGTCGACGGCGTCGTCATCACCGACCCCGACACGCACGCCCGCGCCCGCGAGGCGCTCGCCGACGCCGCGCTGCTGCCGCGTTCGGCCGTCGCCGTGGGCACCGCCGCCGCCCTGCTCGCCCCCACCCCGGGCGAGCAGAGCACGGACAGCGGCGTCTTCCTCGTACCGCCGAACCCGGCCATGCACGACGAGCACGCTGCCGACGAGGAGCGCCAGGCCCTGCGCGCACGGGCCACCCAGCGCGACGAGGAGATCCGGGCGCTCGCCGTCCGGCTCGGCAAGGACCGCGAGCTCGCCGCCCGCCTCGGCTCCTGGCGCTCGGGCTGCCCGAGCGGCCGCCTCGCCGAGCTCGCCGCCGCCGCCGAGGAGGCGCGCGCCTTCGCCGAGGAGGCCGAGGCCGAGCTGACCGAGGCCCGCACCGCGCGCGCCGAGGCCGACGAGGCCGCCGGTGAGGCGGCCCGCGTGCGTGACGAGCGCCAGGAGGCCGCCCAGCGGGCCCGGCGCGCCGCCGACGCCCTCGCGGGCCTCGCGTTCCGGCTCCGCGAGCGGGCCGGCTGGCAGGCCAAGCTGCGCGAACTGGCCGACGACGCCGTGGAGTCCGAGGCCCGCGCCCAGACCTGCCTGGACCGGGCGCGCGCCGCCGACGAGGACCGCCGCGCCGCCCAGCGCGCCGCCGACGACGCCCGCCGCACCGCCCGCGCGCTGCGCGCCGAGCGCGCCGAGATCGCCGGCGCCCCCGAGGACGTGCCGGCGGACACCGACGCGCCCAAGACGTCGCTGCCCGCCCTGCGCGAGGCCTACCGCGCGGCCTCCCAGCTCTACGAGAAGGTCGGCGTCGGCGCCGACCTGCGCGCCGAGCAGGCCCGCGCCGAGAGCGACGAGAGCGCCGCCCTCGCCGAGCTCGACCGGCTCAGCAACAAGGTCCGCACCCGCGCGGCCCTGCTCCTCGAAGGCCCCGACGGCTCCGACGGCCCGTCCCGCCAGGCCGCTGCCGCGCGCGCCGAGGCCCAGGTCCAGCTCATCGAGGCGCGTGCCTCCACCGCGAGCGAGCAGCTCGGCCGGCTGCGCGGCGAGGCCGAGCGGCACGCCCCCGAGGACGGCGAGGCCCACACCGAGCTGCCCGAGAACCTCGTGCCCGCCGACGCCGAGCAGGCCCAGGCGCTGCTGCGCACGGCGACCGGCGAACTGGCCGCGCGCACCGAGGCGTTGACCAGCGCCAAGGAGGCCCACGCCGCCCTCCTGCACACCCACCGCGCCACCGAGGACGCGGCCGGCGGCTTCGACGAGACCGCCGCCCTGCTGCGCGACCTGCTCCGCGAGCACCAGGACGAGGAGGGCGAGGAGATCCCCGAGGCCTACCCCGGCTCCCTCGAAGAGGCCCGCCAGTCCGCCGCCGAGGCCCGCCGCTCCCTGCGCGGCTGCGCCGCCGACCTCTCGGCGGCCGAGTCCGCCGTCCGCGAGGCCAGTGACGTCCTCGTACGCCATGCGAACGCGACCCGGTACGAGCAGGTGCGCACCCCCGCCCGCCAGCAGATCCGCGAGCTGCCCGCCTCCGCGCTGCCCGAGCACGCCAAGAAGTGGGCCGACGCCTTCGCGCCCCGACTGCGCGTCCTCACCGACGAGTTGGAACAGCTGGAGCGCAACCGCGACAGCATCGTCGACCGCCTCCGCGGCCTCGTCGAGTCCGCCCTGGCGACCCTGCGCTCCGCCCAGCGCCTGTCCCGGCTGCCCGAGGGCCTTGGGGAGTGGTCGGGCCAGGAGTTCCTGCGCGTCCGCTTCGAGGAGCCCGACCAGGCCACCCTCGTGGAGCGGCTCGGCGAGGTCATCGACGAGGCCACGCGCGCCGCGGTGAAGAAGAACTCGGACATGCGGCGCGACGGCATGTCCCTGCTGCTGCGCGGCGTCCAGGCCGCCCTGGAACCGCGCGGCATCGCCGTGGAGATCCTCAAGCCGGACGCGGTGCTGCGCGCCGAGCGCGTGCCGGTCGGCCAGATGGGCGACGTGTTCTCCGGTGGACAGCTGCTCACCGCGGCCATCGCCCTGTACTGCACGATGGCCGCCCTCCGGAGCAACGACCGGGGCCGTGACAAGCACCGCCACGCGGGCACGCTGTTCCTGGACAACCCCATCGGCCGCGCCAACGCGACGTACCTCCTGGAGCTCCAGCGGGCCGTCTCGGACGCGCTCGGCGTGCAGCTGCTGTACACGACCGGTCTGTTCGACACCACGGCGCTCGCGGAGTTCCCGCTGGTCATCCGCCTGCGGAACGACGCGGACCTGCGGGCGGGCCTGAAGTACATCAGCGTCGAGGAGCACCTGCGTCCGGGCCTGCCGCAGCAGGACCCGGACGGTGAGACGGTGCACGGCGAGATCACCGCGACGCGGATGTACAAGCGGCCCGCGCCGACCGCCTAGGCCACGGGACCGAGTCAGCCGCTAGGCCAGGAGCTTGCCGCTAGGCCAGGAGCTTGGTGAGCCACTCGTGGAACAGGCCGATGTGGTGCTCGGTCGGCACCAGCACCCCGCCCGCCCGATAGGCGCGTGACGCCATCGCGGGCTGGGTGCGCTCGCAGGCCGCGAAGTCCTGCGTGTTGACCCGGTGGAAGAGCTCCACGGACTTGGACAGGTCGGCTCCGGACGCGACGACGTCGGGTGCGTACAGCCAGTCGCACTCGACGACCGTGCGGTCCTCGGCCATGGGGAACATCCGGTGCAGGATCACGTGGTCGGGGACGAGGTTGACGAACACGGTCGGCTTCACGGTGATCGCGTAGTAGCGGCGGTCCTGGTCCTCGGACACCTCCGGCAGCCGTCCGAAGCCCGCGCTGCCGTCGACCGTGAAGCCGCCGACGTCCTCGCCGAACGCGGCGCCGTGTCCCACGTAGTACTGCGCGGCGAAACCGTCCGCGAACTCCGGCAGGACGTCGGTCAGTTCGGGGTGGATCGTCGCGCAGTGGTAGCACTCCATGAAGTTCTCGACGATCAGCTTCCAGTTGGCGCGCACGTCGTACGTGACGCGCTTGCCGAGCGCGAGGTGCTCGGTGCCGTAGTGCTCGATGGACGCCGCGTCGCCGAGCCGTTCGACGGCGGCGCCGACGACGGTCTCCTCGAAGGAGGGCGGATCGTCGGCCAGACACACCCAGGCGTAGCCGAGCCACTCCCGCAGCGCCACCGTGACCAGGCCGTACGCGGCGCGGTCCACGTCCGGCATCCTCACCAGGTTCGGCGCGGCGATCAGCCGGCCGTCCAGGCCGTACGTCCAGGCGTGGTACGGGCACTGGAGGGCGCGGCGCACCTGGCCCGACTCCTCGGTGCACAGCCGGGCGCCGCGGTGGCGGCAGACGTTGAGGAAGGCGCGCAGCTCCCTGGTGCGGGTGCGGGTGATCAGGACGCTCTCGCGCCCCACCCGGACGGTGCGGAACGCGCCGGGTTCGTCGAGGTCGGCGGCGCGCACCGCGCAGAACCAGAGCGCTTCGAAGACGCGTTCCTGCTCCTGCCGGAAGATCTCCGGGGCGGTGTAGTAGTGGCCGGGGAGCGTCGCGATGAGACTCGGGGGCAAGGGGCTCGTCGTCACGGTTCTCGTTCTCCTCAGACGGGGGCGCGCTCCTCAGGCGGGCGCGGCGGAAGCGGACGCGGCGGGCCCCGCGGCGGCCACGGGCGGAGCGCCGAGGCGGCCGGGGTCGAAGAGCCCGATGGGGTGCCCGGTGGTGCCGTCCAGCGCCAGGTCGGCGACGATCTCGCCGACCACGGGCACGAACTTGAAGCCGTGACCGGAGAAGCCGGCCGCGACGGTGACCGACGCGGGGTGCGCCGGGTGGCGCGCGATGACGAAGTGCTCGTCGGGGGAGTTGGAGTACATGCAGGTGGCGGCCTTGACGAAGCGGCCGGGCAGGGCCGGGATGAGCCGGCCCACCTGGTCGGCCATCGCCGTGACCTCGTGGCCGTGGACCGTCCGTTCGATCGTCTCGGGCGTGCAGGGCGTGCCCTTGCGGAAGAAGGCGACCTTCGCGCCGAGGTCGGGTCCGTCGATGGCGGGGAAACCGTAGACCTGGACGCCCTCCGCGTCCTCCCAGATGTAGATCGGGTGGCTGTCGGGACGGAAGGGGCGCACGCCGCCGGTGGGCTGGAACCAGTACATGACCTGGCGCTCGATGGTGAACGGCACCCCGAGGTCGCTCAGCAGCCCCGGCGCCCACGCGCCCGGACAGATCACCAGCTGCCCGGCCGTGTAGGTGTCCTCGGCCGTGTGCACGCGCACGCCGTCCCGGCAGGGCTCCCACCGCGTCATGGGTTCCTCGAAGTGCAGGTCGGCGCCCTGCCGCGTGGCGAGCTGGAGGTGCGCGGCGACGGTGTTCTCGGGGCGGACGAGGCCCGCCCGCGCCTCGTACAGCGCCACCTCGTCGTCGCGCGGGGTGAGGGTCGGGAAGCGGCGGCGGATCTCCTTGGCGTCGAGCATCTCGTGGGGCAGGTCCCAGCGCTCGGCCGAGAGCCGGGAGCCGGACACGGTGCGGCTGTCGGGGCGCCCCAGCATCACGCCGCCGCACAGGGTGGCGATCTCGCGGCCGGTGTCGCGTTCGAGGCGTTCGTAGAGCTCGTAGGCGCGCAGCAGCAGCGGGACGTACGCGGGGTCCTCGAAGTAGGACTGCCGGGTGATGCGCGAACCGCCGTGGCTGGAGCCGCGGGCGTGGACCGGGCCGAACCTCTCCAGGCCGAGGACGCGGGCGCCGCGCGCGGACAGGTGGTGGGCGGCGGCGCTGCCCATGCCGCCGAGGCCGATCACGATCACGTCGTAGGTGGGGGACATGAGGGGGAGTCTCCTGGCGGCTAGCGGCGGATGCGGGTCATCTCCGGGTCGAACAGGGGCTCTTCGGCGACGGTGGCGGGAACCTTCTCGCCGAAGTACTCGACGTGCACGCCGGTGCCGCTCTCCAGCGGCGGCAGCCAGGCGTAGGCGACACAGCGGCCCAGGGTGTACCCGTACGAGGCGCTGGTGACGTACCCGGCCGGGCTGCCGTCGACGTACACGGGTTCCTTGCCGAGGACGACGGCGGCGGGGTCGTCGAGGAGGAGCGGCGTGAGCTTCCGGGCCGGCTCCCCGGCCGCTTCGAGCGCGGAACGCCCCACGAAATCACCCTTGTTCATACGGACGGCGAAGCCGACGCCCGCCTCCTCGGGGGTGTGCTCGGTGGTCATGTCGTGGCCCCAGGCGCGGTAGCCCTTCTCCAGGCGCAGGCTGTTGAACGCGGACCGGCCGGCCGCGATCACCCCGTGCTCGCGGCCCGCCTCCCACAGGGTGTCCCAGAGGCGGAGCCCCAGGTCGGCGGTGGTGTACAGCTCCCAGCCCAGCTCGCCGACGTAGCTCAGGCGCAGCGCGGTCACCGGGACGTGCCCGAGGCAGGTCTCCTTGGCCTTGAAGTAGCCGAACGCCTCGTGGGAGAAGTCGTCGTGGGTGAGCGGCTGCACGAGCGCGCGGGCCAGCGGCCCCCAGACGCCGACGCAGCAGGTCCCGGAGGTGATGTCCCTGAGGTGGACGTCGGCGGGGGCGTGCCGGAGCAGCCAGTCCAGGTCGGCGGGGGAGTTGGCGCCGACCTGGAAGCGGTCGGGCGCGAGACGTGCCACGGTCAGGTCGGAGCGGATGCCGCCCGCCGCGTCGAGCAGCAGCGTGTAGGTGACCGAACCGGGTTTTCTGGCGAGGTTGTTGGTGGTCATGCGCTGCAGGAAGGCGAGCGCGCCGGGGCCCGTGACCTCCAGGCGGCGCAGCGGCGTCATGTCGTAGAGGGCGACCTTCTCGCGGGTGGCGCGGGCCTCGGCCGCCGCGATCGGGGACCAGTGGCGCGCGGCCCAGGGATCGCGCTCCCCCAGCCCCATGACCTCGGTCAGCCTCCCCTCGGCCCGGAGCCCGTCGGCCAGCGGGGCGTTGGCCTCGTACCAGTGCGGGCGTTCCCAGCCGCCGCCCTCCAGGAAGACCGCGCCCAGCTCCTGCTGGCGCGCGTAGAAGGGGCTGACCCGTAGGGGACGCGGCCGCTCCATCGGCTGGAGCGGGTGGATCACGTCGTACACCTCGACGAACTGCTGCGCGCCGCGCTCGGCGACGTACGCGGGGGAGCGCTGCGCGTCCTCGAAGCGGGTCAGGTCGCAGTCGTGCAGGTCGAGGGAGGGCCGTCCGTCGACCATCCACTCGGCGACCGCCCTGGCGACGCCCGCGGAGTGCGTGACCCACACGGCCTCCGCCAGCCAGAAGCCGCGCAGGACACGGGACTCGCCGAGCACCGGCATGCCGTCGGGCGTGAAGGAGAAGACGCCGTTGAAGCCCTCCTCGATCTCCGCCTCCTTCAGGGCGGGGAGCAGCCACCGGCAGTCCTCCCAACTGGGCGCGAAGTCCTCCTCGGTGAACGGGTACGAGGACGGCATGTCCTCGGCGTCGTCGTACGCGGGGACCGTGAACGCGTCGACGGGCAGCGGCCGGTGGGCGTACGAACCGATGCCGATGCGGTCGTGGTGCTCGCGGAAGTACAGGTCGCGGTCCTGGAAGCGGAGGATCGGACGCGAGGCTTCCGGAAGGGGCCCCGCGGCACCCGCGAGTTCGGGCAGGGGCGCCGTCCTCGCGTACTGGTGGGCGAGCGGCAGCAGCGGTACGTCGACGCCGGCCATGCGGCCGACCACCGGACCCCAGAACCCGGCCGCGGAGACCACGTGATCGGCGGGGAACGTGCCGCGGTCGGTGACGACGGCGGTGACACGGCCGTCGTCCCGCTCGATGCCCGTCACGGTGTGCCGGTCGAGAAAACGCGCTCCACGCGCGCGTGCCCGCTCCATCTGCGCGCGGCAGGCCGGTACGGCGCGGGCCAGGCCGTCGTCGGGCGTGTGCAGTCCGCCGTACACCTTGGTCTCGTCGACGAGCGGCCACAGCTCCTTGCAGCGCGCGGGGCCGACGAGTTCGGCCCGCACGCCCCAGGACGCGGCGAGCCCTGCCTTGCGGTGCAGGTCGGCCCAGCGCTCGGGCGTCGTGGCCAGCTCCAGGCCGCCGACGGCGTTGAAGCAGGGCAGGCCGTCCGCCTCCAGCGCGCCGAACTTCTCCACGGTGTAAGAGGCGAACGCGGTCAGTGTCCGGGACGGGCTCGTCCGGAAGACCAGCCCCGGCGCGTGCGAGGTGGAGCCGCCCGGAGCGGGCAGCGGCCCCTGGTCGAGGACGGTGACGTCGGTCCAGCCGCGGGCGGTCAGCTCGTCGGCGAGGGAGCAGCCGACGACGCCGGCGCCGATGACGACGACGCGCGGACCCCCGGTCCGGATGCCGCTCACAGGACCACCACCGAGCGCAGCACCTCACCCCGGTGCATCCGGGCGAACGCCTCCTCCACCTGCTCCAGGGGGATGGTCTCGGAGACGAAGCCGCCGAGGTCGAGACGGCGGCTGAGGTACTGGTCGACCAGGATCGGGAAGTCGCGGGTGGGCAGACAGTCGCCGTACCACGACGACTTGAGGGCGCCGCCCCGCGAGAACAGGTCGATCAGCGGGAGGTCGACCGTCATCTCCGGGTCGGGCACCCCGACCTGCACGAGCACGCCCGCGTGGTCGCGCATGGAGAAGGCCTGCCGGTACGTCGACGGGGTGCCGACGGCGTCGATCGCGACGTCGACTCCGTGGCCCGCGGTCAGCTCGCGGACCGCCGTGACCGGGTCCGTTCCGCGGGAGTTGACGGTGTGCGTGGCGCCGAACCGGGTCGCGCCGTCCAGCTTCGCGTCGTCGATGTCGACGGCGATGACGCGGCGGGCCCCGGCCAGGGACGCCCCGGCGATCGCCGCGTTGCCGACGCCGCCGCAGCCGATGACCGCGACGGTGTCGCCGCGGCCGACCCCGCCGGTGTTCACGGCGGCCCCGTACCCCGCCATCACGCCGCAGCCAATCAGGGCCACGGCTTCGGGGCGGGCCGCCGGGTCGACCTTCACGGCCTGCCCGGCGGCCACCAGGGTCTTCTCGGCGAAGGCCCCGATGCCGAGGGCGGGGGCGAGCGGCGTGCCGTCCAGGAGCGTCATGGGCTGTGCGGCGTTGCGCGAGTCGAAGCAGTACCAGGGGCGGCCGCGCAGACAGGAACGGCAGGCACCGCAGGGCGCGCGCCAGGCGATCACGACGCAGTCGCCGGGGACGAGATCGGCGACGTCCGCCCCGACCGCCTCGACGGTCCCGGCCGCCTCGTGGCCGAGCAGGAACGGGAAGTCGTCGCTGATCGCGCCCTCCCGGTAGTGCAGATCGGTGTGGCAGACCCCGCAGGCCTGCACGGAGACGAGTACCTCACCCGGGCCGGGATCTGGCACGACGATCGTCTGCACCTCGACGGGTGCGCCCTTCTTCGCGGCGACGACGGCACGGACCTCGTGGGGCACGGCCAGACTCCTCTGCTCTTGCGCACGTCAGGACGGCGTGGGTGGGTACGGCGGGATGGCCCCTGTCGCGTACGGCAGGAAGATGTTGTTGCGCTGTGCACGATCGGTTGCGCTATGAGAGACATAGTGGGAACGCCATCAAGAGGCCGTCAAGGGGGCGGAGTTAAGCCTTGGCAAATCCGCGGGACGCGGCGAAACGTGACGGACATGTGCGTGGGTGCGTGGCGGATGCGCGAGAGGGCGCGTGGCGGACACGGGAGAGGGCTCATGGCGGATATGCGCGAGGGCGGGACCAGGAATCCCTGGTCCCGCCCTCGATGTCCTGCCCTCCCGCGTGCCCTCGGGGCCGTCCGTCAGAAGCCGTACCCCATCCGCCGGGACAGCTCCACGGCCGCCGCGACCGTGCGCTTGGCGAGCTCGGTCAGGCGGTCCTCGGTCAGCCGGTAGACGGGCCCGGACGCGCTGAGCGCGCCGATCACCTTGCCGTCGTGCGCGCGCACCGGCGCGGCGACGGCCGCGAGGCCCACCTCCAACTCCTCGACGGCGACGGCGAATCCCTGCTCGATCACGGACTCCAGCTCGCCGCGCAGCGCCGCCGTCCCGGTCACCGTGTGCTCGGTCAGACGCGGCAGCGTGCGCGCCATCAGGCCCTCGCGCAGCGTCGTCGGCAGATGCGCGAGGAGCACCTTGCCGCTGGACGTGGCGTGCAGCGGGGTGCGCCGGCCCAGCCAGTTCTGGGCGGTCACCGAGGCCGGGCCGCGGGCCTGCATGATGTTGACCGCGGCGTCGTCGTCCAGGACAGCGATGTTGACCGTCTCGCCCAGCTCGTCCGCGAGCTCCCGGCAGACGGGACCGCCCTCCTGGGAGATGTCCATGCGCACTGCCGCCGCCCCCGCGAGGCGGAGTACGCCCGCACCCAGGAAGTACTTCCCGCGGTCCTTCGCCTGCCCCACCAGGCCGCGGTTCTCCAGCACGCCCACGAGCCGGAACGCCGTCGACTTGTGCACCCCCAACTCGTCGGCGATCTCCGTGACTCCGGCCTCCCCGAGCCGCGCGAGGATCTCCAGCACGCTCACCGCGCGGTCCACGGACTGGACGGACCCGGCGGATCCCTTCGACTGCCGCTCGCCCGACTCTCCGCGCGTCGCCCTGCCCTGATCAGCCTGTTTCCGCGTGCCCGTCATATCTGAACTCTCACCACCTGGCGGCCCGTTGGGGCCGCGTCTTCGGGAAGCCCTTGACGCGGTGGGCGCCCCGACCGGATTCTGTTGCGCATAGCGCTCCCTCGTGCGCCATGCGAAACATCATGTTACCGAAGGGTCTTGGTCCCCGAAGGGCCCAGGACCGGGCCTTACGACACGAAGAGGGGGGCCCATGATTCCCGTCTGCCGCCTCGAAGACCTCCCCGCGGGCGAGTCCGTCCGCCTCGACACCACGCCGCCCGTCGCGGTGTTCAACGCCGACGGCGAGCTCTTCGCCGTCGACGACACATGCAGCCACCAGGACGCGTCCCTGTCCGAGGGATGGCTGGAGGGCTGTCTGGTCGAATGCCCGCTTCACGCCGCCTCATTCGATCTCCGCACAGGTCGGCCCACCTGTCTGCCCGCGCGCAAGCCCGTGCGCACCCATCAGGTGTACGTGGAGGACGGCATGATCCACGTGCGGCTGACCGGCGTGGAGGAGGGGTCCGCCGCATGAGTGCCGTCGCCGAGGGGCCGATGCGGACCGTCGTCGTGGTCGGCGCCTCGCTCGCGGGCCTGTACGCCGCGCGGGAACTGCGCGCCCAGGGCTTCGACGGCCGCCTGGTCGTCGTCGGCGCGGAGCCGCACCAGCCCTACGACCGGCCGCCGCTGTCCAAGGAGTTCCTCGCGAAGGACGACGCCGATGGCGGCGGTCAGGGGGAGCGGCAACTCGCCCTGTGCGATCCGGAGGAGATCACCGAGCTGGCCGCCGAGTGGATCCTCGGCACGCGCGCGTGCGCGCTCGACGCGCGCGGTCGCGGGGTCGTCCTCGACGACGGCCGCGCCCTGGCGGCCGACGGGGTGGTCATCGCCACCGGGGCGTCCGCGCGGCGCCTTCCCGGGCCGTCGTACGCGGGCGTCCACGTCCTGCGGACCCTGGACGACGCCCGCGCGCTCCGGGCGGACCTGACCCGGGGACCGCGCCGCGTGGTGGTGATCGGCGGCGGTTTCATCGGCGCGGAGACCACGTCCTCGTGCGCGGCGCTCGGTCATGACGTCACGGTCGTCGAGGCCGCGCCGCTTCCGCTCGCCGCCCAACTGGGCGCGGAGCTGGCCTCGGTGTGCGCGAGGCTGCACGCGCGGGGCGGCGCGCGACTGCTGACGGGTGTGGGGGTGGCGGCACTGCGGGGAGCCCCGGGCGGTCCCGAGGCCGCCGTCACGGGCGTGGAACTGGCCGACGGCCGGCTGCTGCCCGCCGACGTGGTCGTCGTCGGCATCGGGGCGATCCCGAACACCGGCTGGCTCGTGGGCTCGCCGCTCGCGGTGGCGGACGGGGTCCTGTGCGACGACGGCTGCGTGACCGCGCTGCCCCAGGTCGTCGCGGTGGGCGATGTCGCCCGCGTGGGCGGTGTCCGCGCCGAGCACTGGACGAGCGCCACGGAACAACCCCGCGTAGCCGTACGGAATCTGCTCGCAGGCCGCACGGTCGAGGCGGCGCGCCCGCTGCCGTACTTCTGGTCCGATCAGTACGGCTCCCGCGTGCAGTTCGCCGGACGGCGGGGCGAGGGCGACACCGTACGCGTCATCGAGGGCTCGCCCGACGTGCTCGACGAGGGCGGCCTCCTGGCCGTGTACGAACGTGCGGGCCGCACCACGGCGGCCCTGTCGATCGACAGGGCCCGCCCCTTCATGAAGGTGCGCAGGGCTCTCGCCGCCGCGTGGGCGGCCGACGCCACAGGGGGCGGTTTCGCCGCTTGATCGTTGAGCAGGATGACCGGCAAGGGGGCTCCTGGGCGCTAACATCGGGCGATCCTCGGGTCCTATGCCGTCCTCTGCGAGAGAGCCGTGACCATGGCTGACGATGCCCTGCTTTTCGTACTTCCGGAACGTCACCCCCGCTTGGGCGCCGCCCTCGCCGCAGTCGGGGAACTGGAGTGTGCCGGGACACCGGCGGTGCACGGCTGGCTGCAGGCGCACGGCGTGCCCGCCGAGTCGGAGCGGGTGCGGATCCTGCCCGCCGGCGCCGAGTCCTTCGTGCCGGAGGACGCCGAGCAACTGCCCGTGCCGCTGAGCGAGGAGGAGACGCTGCGCGTGCAGCAGGCCTGTTCGCCGCAGTCCGTCACCGACATGGAGGGCGAACTGCTGACGTACCGGGAGACCACCCGGGACTGGCGGGCCCTGGTGCACCGCGCCCTGACCGCCGGCATTCCCGCACCGCGCATCGCACAGCTGACCGGCCTGGATCCGAAGGACATCGCGCTGGCCGAGTCGCCGGAGGGGTGACAGCGGCCTAGCGGCACCGGCAACCCGAGCCGCCGGGCGGCGAATCACCCTCGCAGAAGCGCGGCTCGTCACCGGCCCGGGCCCATACTTCGTCCATGAACAGCTCTTTGGAAGGTTTCCTCGGCGCGGTCGCGCAGCGAGGGGGGTACGAGGCGCAGGGCGAGGCCGCGACGGCTCTGCGCGCCGTGCTGGAGGTCCTGGGCGGACACCTGGTGGGTGACGACCGCATGGACCTCGCCGCGCTGCTGCCCCAGCAGTGCGCCCCGTTGCTGGCCGAAGCGGTGCCTGCCAGCGAACCGTTGACTCCGGACGCGTTCATCGACGCGGTGGCGGCGCGGGAGTCCGGTGACCCGACGGAGGCCAGGCGCGCGGTGACCGCTGTCCTCGGCGCGCTGTCGGACGCCGTGGACGACGCGCTGCTCCGGCGCATCATCACGCAGCTCCCGCCCGGACACGCGGGGTTGTTCGGGCGTACGGATCCGCACTAGCGCGGGCTCTCGGAGAGGCGGAGCCGGACGCCGACACCGGCGTCGGTGCGTCCGCTGCCTTCGCCGGCCCGCAGGGGTGCTCGGCGGCCGACGCGAAGACACCGCTGTCGACCGCGGCCGCGAGAACCGTGGGAGCGAGCGCGGTGGCAGTCACGAGTGCGACAACTGCCCGGCCCCGCCCCGGTTCCGTATCCGCTCCTTGCCGCGTGCCGCCGCCCGCGCCTGGCGTCGGGCCCTGCGCCGCTCGCGCCGCAGCCGTCGCGCCGTGCTGCTCGGCACCGAGACGACTCCGTACCGCTGATTCCACACCTGGCGCGTCACCCAGACGTCGAGCACGCCCCAGGTGGCCACGACCGTGCTGGCCACGCTGCTCAGGACCATGGGGAAGGAGAGCCAGGACCCGGCGAGGGTGGCCAGGAAGGCGACCATCGCCTGGACGAGGGTGAGCGCCACGATGATCACGGCCCGCACGGCCGCCGTCCGCACCGGATCGGCGAGCCGTCTCCGCCGGGCCGGCTCCTCCACCCACAACTGCCGACGCCGAGCGGGCTGATCACGCTCTCGCGGCACCGCGCCCCACGCCGCGGCCACCTCTTCGATCGTGCTGCTCCCGGACCCCGCCGTGCCGCTCCCGTACTCGGCCGTCCGCGCCGCGCCGGCGGAGCTGGAGGCTCCGCTTTCGGACGCCCCGTGGCGCTCTGCCGTGCCCATCATGTCGTCACTCCCCCCGGATGCCTTGCGGCCGTTCATGGAGCACCCTCCGGATCAACTCACCAGTGGCTGCCCGTTTTGCTGCGCTACATGCCGACCGTCCGCGGGTACGCCCCGTGGCCGGTCCTCGACCCATCGCTCTCATCCTGTTGGACGATCGAGAGATCGGAAAGATTCCCGTTCCGCTTCCGTCCAGCGAAGAATTCCGGCCAACTGGCGTACGGCGAAAGGAGAATGGGGGCGGGTGGCATGCCCCACATGCTGGGACGCAATCTCCCGTAATGGAGGGACAACTGGGGATGTCCCTTTCGCGTCACGGCTGAAAAGTGCTCGGAAGTGCCTTCGAGTTGCTCGTGAGTCGGTAGTAGGCTCGCGCCGTTTGTTGACGCACATGTGTGCCCCTGGCCCATGCAACGGCCGCAGGGGGCCGATCTAGGGGAGGCCATGCGCTTTCGCGGGAAGTCCATCCGCCGGAAGATCGTGGCGCTGCTGCTCGTGCCGCTGCTTTCCCTGACCGCGATCTGGGGATTCGCCACGGTCATCACCGGCCGTGAGGCGGCCAGGCTGCTCGACACCGCCAAGGTCGTCGACAAGGTCGGCTACCCGATCGAGGACACGATCCGGGTGATCCAGCAGGAACGCCGTCAGACCGTCGTCTACCTCGCGGACCCACGCGCGTCCGACGCCCTCGCGGGGCTGCGCCGCAGCCGCGACGCGACGGACGAGGTGATCGCCGAGGTCCGGTCGAACGCGCAGGACTCCAGTGTCCGCGACAGCATCGACGGGAGCTCGCGCAAGCGGCTCACCGCGCTCCTGGAGGCCTTCGACGGCGTCGAGTCCCTGCGCCACAGCGTCGAAGAGGGCACGATCAGCCGCGCCGGCGCCCTGAAGATGTACACCAAGCTGGTCGACCCCTGCTTCAGCCTGCTCAACACCCTGAACGGCTTCGCGGGCCTCGACGAGGTCAGCTTCGACCAGCAGGGCCGCGCGATCGTGGGCGTCACCCGCGCGCGCGAACTGCTCTCCCGCGAGGACGCGCTGCTCGGCTCGGCCCTCGTCGCGCGGCGCGTCACGGGTCCCGAGATCCGGCAGATCGCCGAACTCCGGGCGCAGCGCACCCTCTTGTACGAGGTCAACCTCGCGCAGCTCCCCGAGGACGACCGCGGCCGCTACGAGCGCTACTGGAACGGCGCCGAGACCGCCCAGCTCCGCAAGGCGGAGAAGGACGTCATCGAGTCCGAGCCCGGCACCCCGCGCGCGGTGACGTCCCAGCACTGGGACAGCACCTCGGGCCGCGTGCTCAAGGAGCTGTCCGAGCGCGACGTCGAGGCGAGCGACCGCTTCCGCGAACGCGTCGAGCCCGAGGCCTTCGACGTGGTCCTGCGCGTGATCGTCGCCGGCGTGCTCGGCCTGGTCGCCCTGCTGCTCTCGCTCTTCATGTCCGTACGCATCGGCCGCGGCCTCATCCGCGACCTGCGCCGCCTGCGGCTGGAGGCCCACGAGGCCTCCGGCGTCCGGCTGCCGGGCGTGCTGCGCCGCCTCGCGGCCGGCGAGAAGGTCGACGTGGAGACCGAGGCGCCCCGGCTGACGTACGGCAAGGACGAGATCGGGCAGGTCGGACAGGCCCTCAACACCCTTCAGCGCGCCGCCGTCGAGGCCACCGTGAAACAGGCCGACCTGCGCAACGGCGTCTCCGAGGTCTTCGTGAACCTCGCCCGCCGCAGCCAGGTCCTGCTGCACAAGCAGCTCACCCTCCTGGACACCATGGAGCGCAGGACCGAGGACACCGACGAACTCGCCGACCTCTTCCGCCTCGACCACCTCACCACCCGCATGCGCCGTCACGCCGAGGGCCTGGTGATCCTCTCCGGCGCCGCCCCGTCGCGGCAGTGGCGCAAGCCCGTCCAGCTCATGGACGTCGTCCGTGCCGCCGTCGCCGAGGTCGAGGACTACGAGCGCATCGAGGTGCGCCGCCTGCCCCGCATCGCGGTCACCGGCCCCGCCGTCGCCGACCTCACGCACCTGATGGCCGAACTCCTGGAGAACGCCACGGTGTTCTCGCCCCCGCACACCGCGGTGCAGGTCCTCGGCGAGCACGTCGCCAACGGATTCACCCTGGAGATCCACGACCGCGGTCTCGGCATGACCGCCGACGCGCTCCTGGACGCCAACCTGCGGCTCGCCGAGACCCCCGAGTTCGAGCTGTCCGACACCGACCGGCTCGGTCTGTTCGTGGTCAGCCGGCTCGCCCAGCGCCAGCGCGTCCGCGTCTCGCTGCAGCCCTCTCCGTACGGCGGCACGACCGCCGTCGTCTTCATCCCCGAGGCCCTGCTCACCGACGACGTGCCCGACACCGGAGGCGTCGGCTTCCGCCTCGACCGGCCCCAGCCCAAGGAGGCGACGGCCGGGGCGGACACCGCGGCCGACCGCGCGGCGGCCCTCTCCCAGGTGCCCGTCCAACTTCCCGGCCTGCCCGCCTCCGTGCTCGACGGCCCCGTCGAACTGGAGGCGCCCGTCGGCATCGCGGACCTCGACGCCTTCCCCGGCGCCCTCGACGACGAGGACAGCGAGCGCGGCGGCCTGTTCCGCCCGCGCCGCCGAGTGGCCGGGGCGCCCGGTGAACAGCACCAGCAGGCCCGCGACGACCGCGAGGCGAGCCGCGCGGAGCCGACCCGCCGCGAGACCGGCCCCTCGCGCTTCGACGACGAATCCCTCGACAGCTCCCACGGCGCGGGTCCCGTGCCGCTGCCGCGCCGCAGGACGCCGAAGCTGGTCAGTTCGCACGGCCGCCCCGTGACGCACAGCAGGCCCCAGGACGGCAGGTCGCAGGACGGCCGCGCCCAGGACGGCCGGGCCCGCGACAGCCGGAGCCAGGAGAGCAGAACCCAGGAGAGCCGGACCCAGGACGGCAGGGTCCCCGAAGGCAGGCTCCAGGGCGGCGGCAGGCTCCAGGCGAGCCGGCCGCAGGACGACCGGCTCGGGGGGAGCAGGCCCATGGACCCCGCGGCCGAGGACGGGGTTCCGGAGCGGCCGCGGTCGCTGACGGAATGGCCTGATCTGGCGCCACCGCACCGGGACGTCACGGCCGTCGACGACGCGCCCGCGGAGCTTCCCCGGCGCGGCCGCCGCTCCACCGCCCAGGACCGGGCGCCGCAGGAGCGGCCCGCGGGCCGGAGCGGATCCGCCGGGGACGGCGGTTCCGGCACGACCGCTCTGGGCGGACTGCCCCGCCGGGTCCGGCAGGCCAGCCTCGCCCCGCAGCTGAAGAACAGCCCCGACCAGCGCCCCGACCGCGCCGAGACCCGGCCGGAGGAGCGCGACGCCGAAGAGGTACGCAGCCGCATGGCATCGCTGCAGCGGGGCTGGCAGCGCGGCCGCGACGAGAACGCCGCGGGCGACGACGCCACGAACGGCACAGCACCAGGAACGACATCTGAGGGGGACGGTCGATGACCGCACCGAAGGCCGACGCACGCACCACCACGACCGGCGGGCGGGGAGAGCTCAACTGGCTCCTCGACGACCTGGTGCAGCGCGTCGCCAGCATCCGCAAGGCGCTCGTCCTCTCGGGCGACGGCCTGCCGACCGGCGTGTCCAAGAACCTGACCAGGGAGGACAGCGAGCACCTCGCCGCCGTCGCCTCCGGTTTCCACAGCCTCGCCAAGGGCGTGGGCCGCCACTTCGAGGCGGGCCGGGTCCGCCAGACGGTGGTCGAGCTCGACGACGCGTTCCTCTTCGTCACGGCCGCGGGCGACGGCAGCTGCCTCGCCGTCCTCGCGGACGCCGATTCCGATGTCGGTCTGGTGGCCTACGAAATGACGCTGCTGGTCAAGAGGGTGGGTGTGCATCTGGGTACGGCGCCGCGCACGGACCTGCCCGCCGGGGGGTAGTGGGAGGTCATGAGCGACGACGGTCGAGGGACTCAGCGGACAGAGGCCAGGCAGGAGATATCGCGGGCGCAGGAGACGCCCAGCTGGTTCGACGACGACGCCGGCCCGGTCGTGCGTCCGTACGCCATGACGCGCGGGCGCACCACGAGCCCCGGGCAGCACCGCCTCGATCTCATCGCGGTCGTCATCGCCGAGGCCTGGGCGAGCGACGCCCGGGAGGCCGACCAGACGCTGTCTCCGGAGCACGTGGACATCGTCGAGCTCTGCCGTGACACGCCCCAGTCGGTCGCCGAGCTGGCGGCCGAACTCGACCTGCCCATCGGCGTGGTCCGCGTCCTCATCGGCGACCTCGTCGACGACGAACTGGTGCACGTGACGCGTCCCGTGCCCCCCGCCGAGCTGCCGGACGAGAGTATTCTGCGCGACGTGATCAACGGCCTCCGGGCGCTCTGAACAGCGCGGAAGCGGGAGTGAGAACGTGACTGGCTGGCAGTTCTGGGTCGACAGGGGCGGCACCTTCACCGACATCGTCGCGCGGCACCCGGACGGCCGGCTCCTCACGCACAAACTCCTCTCCGACAACCCGGCCCGCTACCGCGACGCGGCGGTCGCGGGCATCCGGGAGATCCTTTCCTGCGCGGGCTCCGATGGGGGAGCGGCGTCCGGCACGGGGACGGGGGCGGGCGGCGCCGTGGCCGGCGCGTCCGTCGACGCCGTCCGCATGGGCACCACCGTCGCCACCAACGCCCTCCTGGAGCGCAAGGGCGAACCCACCGCCCTGGTCGTCACCCGCGGCTTCCGCGACGCCCTGCGCATCGCCTACCAGAACCGCCCCCGGATCTTCGCCCGCGAGATCGTGCTCCCCGAACTCCTCTACGACCGGGTCATCGAGGTCGACGAGCGCGTGACCGCCGACGGCGACGTGCTGAGCCCGCCCGACCTGGAGGCGCTCGCGGGGCCGCTGCGCGAGGCGTACGACGACGGCATCCGCGCCGTGGCGGTCGTCTGCATGCACAGCCATCTGTACCCCGCGCACGAACGGGCCATCGGTGAACTCGCCGTCCGCACGGGCTTCCCGCAGGTCTCGCTCTCCAGCGAGGTCAGCCCCCTGATGAAGCTCGTCCCGCGCGGCGACACGGCGGTCGTCGACGCGTATCTGTCACCGGTCCTGCGCCGGTACGTGCGGCACATCGCCGACGCATTACGCGGCGTACGGCTGATGTTCATGCAGTCGAACGGCGGGCTCACCGAGGCGGGCCGGTTCCGCGGCAAGGACGCGATCCTGTCCGGACCCGCGGGCGGCATCGTGGGCATGGCCCGCATGTCGCGCCTGGCGGGCTTCGACCGTGTCATCGGCTTCGACATGGGCGGCACGTCCACGGACGTCTCGCACTACGCGGGCGAGTACGAGCGGGTCTTCACCACACAGATCGCCGGGGTACGGCTGCGTGCCCCGATGCTCGACATCCACACCGTCGCCGCGGGCGGCGGCTCCGTGCTCCACTTCGACGGCAGCCGCTACCGCGTGGGCCCCGACTCGGCGGGCGCCGACCCCGGCCCGGCGAGCTACCGCAAGGGCGGCCCGCTGACCGTCACCGACGCGAACGTCGCGCTCGGGCGGGTCCAGCCCGCCCACTTCCCGCAGGTGTTCGGCCCCGCGGGCGACGAGCCCCTCGACGCCGCGCTCGTACGCGACCGCTTCACCGAGCTGGCCCGTGAGATCCACGCGGCGACGGGCGACGACCGCACGCCCGAGCAGGTCGCCGAGGGCTATCTGCGGATCGCGGTGGCCAACATCGCGGGCGCGATCAAGCGCATCTCGGTGCAGCAGGGCCACGACGTCACCCGCTACGCCCTGACCACCTTCGGCGGCGCCGGCGGCCAGCACGCGTGCATGGTCGCCGACTCGCTCGGCATCCGCACCGTCCTGGTGCCCCCGATGGCCGGGGTGCTCTCCGCCCTCGGCATCGGCCTCGCCGACACCACGGCGATGCGCGAACAGTCCGTGGAGGCGCCCCTGGAGGCGTCGTCGATGCCTCGCGTCCTCCAGGTGGCCGACGACCTGGCGGCCGCCGCGCGCGCCGAACTCCTCGCCGAGGACGTGCCGGCCGACCGCGTCCACGTCACCCGCCGCGCCCAGCTGCGCTACGACGGCACGGACACCACGCTGACCGTCGAGCTCACGGACCCGGCCGCCATGAGCCGCGCCTTCGAGGACCGCCACCGCGCCACCTACTCCTTCACCCTGGACCGCCCCGTCGTCGTCGAGGCCCTCTCCGTGGAGGCCACCGGACTCACCGAGCCGCCCGACCTCTCCGCCCTCGCGGGCCGGGTGGCGGCGGGCACCCCGCAGCAGGTCCGCCTGCACACGGGCGGCGCCTGGCGCGACGTACCCCTGCGGCGCCGTGAGGAACTGCCGCCCGGCCGGACCGTCACCGGACCCGCGATCATCGCCGAGGCCGGCGCGACGACCGTCGTGGACAAGGGCTGGCAGGCGGCGACGACCGAGACGGGCCATCTGGTCATGGAACGCGTGGCGGAGCCGGTGGGTTCCACCGCGGGCACCGCCGCCGACCCCGTCCTCCTGGAAGTCTTCAACAACCTCTTCATGTCCATCGCCGAACAGATGGGCGCTCGCCTGGAGTCCACGGCCCAGTCGGTGAACATCAAGGAGCGGCTCGACTTCTCCTGCGCGCTCTTCGACCCCGACGGCAACCTCGTCGCCAACGCCCCGCACATCCCGGTCCACCTCGGCTCGATGGGCACCAGCGTGAAGGAGGTCATCGAGCGCCGCGGCAGCACCATGCGCCCCGGTGACACCTACGCCGTCAACGACCCGTACCACGGCGGCACGCACCTGCCCGACGTCACCGTCATCACGCCCGTCTTCGACCGGCCGGGGGAGCACGGCACTTCGGAGCAGCGGATCCTCTTCTACGTCGCCTCGCGCGGCCACCACGCCGAGATCGGCGGCATCGCCCCCGGCTCCATGCCCGCCGCGAGCCGCACCATCGACGAAGAGGGCATCCTCTTCGACAACTGGCTTCTTGTAGAAGAGGGCCGCCTCCGCGAGGAGGAGACCCGGAGCCTGCTCACCGACGCGCCCCACCCCTCGCGCAACCCGGACACCAACCTCGCCGACCTGCGCGCGCAGATCGCCGCCAACCAGAAGGGCGTCGACGAAGTCGCCCGGATGATCGACAACTTCGGCCTCGACGTCGTCCAGGCGTACATGAAGCACGTCCAGGACAACGCCGAGGAGTCCGTACGGCGCGTCATCGACGTCCTCGAAGACGGTGAGTTCGCCTATCAAACCGACTCGGGCGCCACCATCCACGTCCGCGTCACCGTGGACCGGCGCGAGCGCACCGCGACCGTCGACTTCACCGGCACCTCACCCCAGCTCGCCACGAACTTCAACGCCCCCTTCGCGGTGGTCAACGCCGCCGTCCTGTACGTCTTCCGCACCCTCGTGGACGACGACATCCCGCTCAACGACGGCTGCCTGCGCCCCCTGCGCATCATCGTGCCGCCCGGTTCCCTGCTCGCCCCCGAGCCGCCCGCGGCCGTCGTCGCCGGGAACGTGGAGACCTCACAGGCCATCACGGGCGCGCTGTACGCCGCTCTGGGCGTCCAGGCCGAGGGCTCCGGCACGATGAACAACGTCACCTTCGGCAACGACAGCCATCAGTACTACGAGACGGTGGCCTCCGGATCCGGGGCGGGCGACGGCTTCGACGGCGCGCCGGCCGTCCAGACCCACATGACGAACTCGCGGCTCACCGACCCCGAAGTCCTGGAGTGGCGGCTGCCCGTCCTCCTGGAGGAGTTCGCGGTCCGGCCGGGCAGCGGCGGCAGCGGGAGGTGGCGCGGCGGGGACGGGGCCGTGCGCCGCATCCGCTTCCGCGAGCCGATGACGGTGTCCACCCTGTCGCAGCACCGCAGGGTCGCGCCGTACGGCATGGCGGGCGGCGCCACCGGCGCGCTCGGCGCCAACCGCGTGCTGCGCGCGGACGGCACCGTCCTGGAGCTCGGCGGCAGCGACAGCGCCGACCTGGGCCCCGGCGACGTACTCGTGATCGAAACCCCCGGCGGGGGCGGCTACGGACCGGCTCCGCGCGACACCACGGATCCAGGAGAAGTGAGCGATGATCTTCAGGCGTTCTGAGCGAGGCAAGGCACCCGTCGAGCCGGTGACGCTGAAGATCCTCGTGGCGGGCGGCTTCGGCGTCGGCAAGACGACGCTGGTCGGCGCGGTCAGCGAGATCAAGCCGCTGCGCACCGAGGAGACCCTCAGCGAGGCGGGCCGCCCCGTCGACGACACGAGCGGTGTGGCGGGCAAGCACACCACCACGGTCGCCATGGACTTCGGCCGCATCACGCTCCGCGAGGACCTGGTCCTCTACCTCTTCGGCACACCGGGCCAGGACCGCTTCTGGTTCCTCTGGGACGAGCTGGCCACCGGCGCGCTGGGCGCCGTCGTCCTCGCCGACACCCGCCGCCTGGAGGACTGCTTCGCCGCCGTCGACTACTTCGAGCGACGCTCCATACCCTTCGTGGTCGGCGTCAACTGCTTCGACGACGCCACCCGTTACCCGGCGGACACCGTACGCCAGGCACTCGACCTCGACTCCGAGGTCCCCGTGGTCCTCTGCGACGCCCGCGACCGCGAATCGGTCAAGGAGGTCCTCATCGACGTCGTCGAGCACGCGATGACCTCGGCGGCGGCCGCCAGGGAACCGGCGACCACGTGACCCCCGGGCGGCCCGCCGCCGGCCCGGGAGGCACCCCACGGC
The DNA here is from genome assembly GCF_001419745.1 of Streptomyces silaceus. Lineage (GTDB taxonomy): Bacteria > Actinomycetota > Actinomycetes > Streptomycetales > Streptomycetaceae > Streptomyces > Streptomyces silaceus. Next base: position 23,041 of record NZ_LIRJ01000287.1, read on the forward strand.
CCGTACCCCCGCCGACCGGGGTACGGGCCGCGGTCCGGCTCGGCTAGCCCTCTCCGTCCTCCAGCCAGCCGAAGCTCCGCTCCACCGCCTTGTGCCAGTTGTGGAACTCCCTCTCGCGCGTGTCCGCGTCCATCTGCGGCGACCACTCGACGTCCTGCTGCCAGTGCGCCTTGAGTTCGTCGAGGTCGTTCCACACGCCCGTCGCGAGCCCGGCCGCGTACGCCGCGCCCAGACAGGTCGTCTCGGAGACCTTCGGCCGGATCACCGGCACGCCCAGGACGTCTGCCTGGTGCTGCATCAGGAGGTTGTTCTTGGTCATGCCGCCGTCCACCTTGAGGGTGGTGATCCGCACCCCGGAGTCCTGGTACATGGCGTCCACGACCTCGCGGGTCTGCCAGCTGGTCGCCTCCAGGACCGCGCGCGCCAGGTGCGCCTTGGTGACGTACCGGGTCAGGCCCGTGACGACACCGCGCGCGTCGGAGCGCCAGTACGGCGCGAACAGGCCGGAGAACGCCGGCACGATGTACGCGCCGCCGTTGTCGTCCACACTCGCCGCGAGCGGTTCGATCTCGTCGGCGTTGCGGATGATGCCCAGCTGGTCGCGGAACCACTGCACCAGGGCGCCGGTGATCGCGATGGATCCCTCAAGGCAGTACACGGGTGCCTCGGAGCCGATCTTGTAGCCCATCGTCGTGAGCAGACCGCTCTTCGAGGGGACCGGCCGGTTACCGGTGTTGAGCAGCAGGAAGCTGCCCGTGCCGTAGGTGTTCTTGGCCGTGCCCGTGTCGTAGCAGGCCTGCCCGAAGACAGCCGCCTGCTGGTCGCCGAGCGCGGAGGCGACGGGCACTCCGGAGAGCTGCCCCACGGCCGTGCCGTACACCTCGGCCGACGACCTGATCTCCGGCAGCAGCGCCTCCGGCACGTTCATCGCGGACAGGATCGAGGCGTCCCACTGGAGCGTCTCCAGGTTCATCAGCATGGTGCGGCCCGCGTTGGTGACGTCGGTGACGTGCCGGCCGCCGTCGGTGCCGCCCGTGAGGTTCCAGATCAGCCAGGAGTCGATGGTGCCGAAGGCGATCTCGCCCCGCTCGGCGCGGGCCCTGAGCCCGGGGACGTTGTCGAGCAGCCAGGCCGCCTTGGGCCCGGAGAAGTAGCTCGCCAGCGGCAGTCCTGTCTGCTCGCGGAAACGGTCCTGCCCGTCCGCGCCGCCCAGTTCGTTGCACAGGCCCGCGGTACGGGTGTCCTGCCAGACGATCGCGTTGTGCACGGGTTTGCCCGTGGCGCGGTCCCACAGGACCGTGGTCTCGCGCTGGTTGGTGATGCCCAGGGCGCTCAGCTGGTCGGCGCGGAGCCCGGCCTTGGCGAGCGCCCCCGCGACCACCGCCTGCACCTTGGACCAGATCTCCGTGGCGTCGTGCTCCACCCAGCCGGGCTTGGGGAAGATCTGGCGGTGCTCGCGCTGGTCCACGGCGACGATCGCGCCGTCCTGGTTGAAGATGATGCAGCGGCTGGACGTCGTGCCCTGGTCGATTGCGGCGACGAATTTCTCGGAGCTGTCCGGCATGGCTACCCCTAGATGAGACGACTCAGAAGGCTGCGTTGTAGATGAGCCCCGCGAGGGCTCCGCCGATCAGCGGTCCGGCGACCGGAATCCAGGCGTAGCTCCAGTCGGACGTGCCCTTGTTGGGGATCGGCAGGAACGTGTGCACGAGGCGCGGACCGAGGTCGCGCGCCGGGTTGATGGCATAGCCCGTGGGCCCGCCCAGGGAGAGGCCGATGCCGACGACCAGGAAGGCCACGATCAGCGTCTGCGTGCCGGACTCGCCGAGCCCCTTGGTGAGTCCGAAGGCGAGGATCGGCAGCACCAGCGCGACCGTGGCGATCGCCTCGGTGATGAGGTTGGCGACCGGGTTCCGGATCTCGGGGATGGTCGAGAAGATCCCGAGCGTCGGCGTCGGCTGGTGCACGCCCTCCGAGTCGCCCTTCGCGCCCCGCGTGACATTGGCGTTGAACTGCGCGAGATACACCAGGTACGCGAGGACGGCGCCGAGCATCGCGCCCACCATCTGCCCGAGCAGATAGATCCAGACCTTGTCCCATTTCCCGGTGTCGATGGCGATGCCCAGCGTCACGGCGGGGTTGAGATGACCGCCGGAGAGCGGACCTGCGGTGTAGGCCCCCGCGAGCACACCGAAGCCCCACCCGAAGGCGATGACGACCCACCCGGAGGCCTTCGCCTTCGAATGGCTGAGAGTGACGGCGGCACACACGCCGGCGCCGAGCAGAATCAGGATCGCGGTGCCGATGACCTCACCGACGAAGATGTCCCCATTCGAGTACATGGCGGCTCCTAGGCCTTCGCCCGGGGCGGTGCGCCCCGGCTACTCCGTGAAGGGTGCGTTTCCCACGACTACTGCCTGAATACGCCCGGCTGCTTCAACCGGAGGCAGGGAGTCTCCCGCGCCCCGCCCGGCGTCCATGACGAGCGTGCCGTCGCAGTCGAATCGCCCCTGGGGGATGCCCCGTCGAGCAGGCCTTTCGTGCCGTCCCATGGCGCGCGCAGGGGCCCTGGGCGCCGTGGAGCCAACGGTGCAAAGACGCCGACTGACACCCGGAAGTGTTCACCGATGGTGATGGAGCGTCAAGGTCGCGGACGGCAACGGTTATCCGGTGGGAGCGCTTCCTCCCGGAGGGTCCGTGAGGGGCTCAGCGGACCGCCACGACCGACGAACCGTGCCCGAACAGCCCCTGGTTCGCCGTGATCCCCACACGTGCCCCATCGATCTGGCGCGCCCCCGCCGTCCCCCTCAACTGCCAGGTCAGTTCGCAGACTTGGGCGATGGCCTGGGCGGGCACGGCCTCTCCGAAGGAGGCGAGTCCGCCACTGGCGTTCACCGGTATCCGCCCGCCCGGCGTGGTCGCGCCCTCGCGCAGCAGCTTGGCGCCCTCGCCCTCGCCGCAGAAGGCCAGGTCCTCGTACCACTGCAGTTCCAGGGCGGTGGACAGGTCGTACACCTCCGCCAGGGACACGTCCTCGGGGCCGATGCCCGCTTCCTCGTACGCCGCTCGCGCGATGGACGCGCGGAACGTCGTGTCGGCCGGGGGGATGGCCGCCGCCGAGTCCGTGGCGATGTCCGGCAGGTCGAGCGCCGTGGCCGGATAGGTCGGCGTGACGGTGGACACCGCGCGGATGCGCACCGGGTCCGGCGCTCCGTGGCGGCGCGCGAAGTCCATGCTGGAGAGCACCAGGGCCGCGGCGCCGTCCGAGGTGGCGCAGATGTCGAGCAGCCGCAGCGGGTCGGCCACGACCGCCGATGCGGCGACCTCCTCGGCGGTGACGGTCTTGCGGTAGCGCGCGTTCGCGTTCAGCGCTCCCGCTGCCGCGTTCTTCACCTTGACCTGGGCGAAGTCCTCCAGGGTGTCGCCGTGCACGGCCATGCGGCGGCGGGCGTAGAGCCCGAAGTACGCGGGGTTGGTCGCCCCGAGGACGCGGAACCGCAGCCAGTCCGGGTCGTCGTGCCGATCCCCGCCGGCGGGCCGGAAGAAGCCCTTGGGGGCGGCGTCGGCGCCGACCACGAGGACGACGTCGGCCATGCCCGCGAGGATCTGCGTACGCGCCGTCCCGATGGCCTGGGCGCCGGACGCGCACGCCGCGTACACGCTCGCCACCCGCGCGCCCTGCCAGCCCAGCGCCTTGGCGAACGTGCCCCCGGCCACGTACCCGGGATAGCCGCCCCGGACCGTGTCCGCGCCGACGATCGAGCCGACCTCGCGCCAGTCGACACCGGCGTCCGCGAGTGCGGTGCGCGCCGCCACCACGCCGTACTCCACGAAGCTGCGGCCCCACTTCCCCCAGGGGTGCATGCCCGCGCCCAGCACCGCCACCTCGCCGCTCATGCGCTCACCCCCACGGGACGCCAGTGCCAGGTCGTCCAGGTCGTCTCGTCGTCCTCGTTCAGCACCCCGGGGACGACCTCCACCTCCATGCCGACCTCCAGGTCGGCGACGGAGACCCCCGGAACCGACTGGCCGAGCACCACCATCCGCTCCGCCGCCAGCTCCACAGCGATCAACGTGTAGGGCTGCCAGGGAAGTTCCGGGTCGGACACATACGGCGCGGGCGGTCGATAGCGCCCGTCGGTGTACGACCAGACGCGCCCGCGCCGCGACAGCGGCACCTCGACCAGCTCCCCGCCGCCGCAGCCGGGATTGCGGCAGAACGCGTCCTCGCGGGGGAAGAAGACCGCGGCGCACGCCGAGCAGCGCGTGCCCAGCAGCCGGAAGTCCTCACCCTCCCCGGCGAACCAATCGGCCACTACGGGTGTGCGCGTACGCGACAAGGCTCCTCCAGGCACTGGATCTGACGGAACGTCAGAAGTGTGCCATGGGCAACCGGATTTCGTCAGGGGGTGGTCACGACCACCGCCCCGTCAGTGACCGCCGTGCGACGTCAGCGACCTCCGTGAGACCGGGAAGTCGAAGTACGTGTCCGGGAACAGCTCCGGCTTGTGCGTGAAGTGCCACCACTCCTCGGGAAGATTGACGAACCCCTCCTTGGCGAGCACGTTCCTCAACAGGTCCCGGTTGGCCCGCTGCACTCCCGTCACCCGGGGATCGTCCGTGTGCGCCAGGGTGTCGAAGCAGTCGAACCCCGTCCCCATGTCCACGGTGTTGTCGGGGAAACGCGCGCTCTGCGGCCCGAAACACGGCGTGAGCGGCTCTCCGGGTACGTACGGACGCGTCGGCACGGCCGGCAGCCGCACCACCGTCAAGTCCACCGTCGATCCCCGGCTGTGCCCGGACTTCTCCGCGATGTACCCGTCCTCGAACAGCCGCGACTTGTCGACACGGGGATAGAACTCGCCCTTCATGCGCTCGTCGCCCAGGTCCTCGGCCCAGCGCACGAAGTGGTTCACGGCCCGCTGCGGGCGGTAGCAGTCGTACACCTTCAGGGAGTAGCCCTTGCGCAGCAGCGCGCGCTGCGCCTTGTGCAGCGCCTTGGCGGCGGGTCCGGTGAGGACGCACATCGGCTTCTTGTAGCCGTCGATCCGCTCACCCACGAAGTTGTGCGGCGTGAAGTAACGCATCTCCTGGATGATCGTCGGGTCGACGTCCCGCAGCGCCACGAACTCCTTCGGAGCCTTCGGCTCGGGCTTCGCGTGCGCGGGGGAGGGGGCGGCGGCCACGGCCAGCAGGGCGGCGGCGCCTACGGCGAGATTCCGCAGGGCGGGGACAAGTCCTGTCATGTTCCCTGCGTCTATCAGGATCACGGCCGCCCGCGAAAGACCGACGCGTCGACGATCGGATACAGTCCGCGGCGTGTCCGCATCCCCACATCCCACCAACTCCGTTCCTGGCTCCCACTGTTCGAGCTGTGGAGCGCCGTACGAAGGCCGGCCGTCCGCCTGGCCCCGCACCTGCGCCGTCTGTGACGCCGTCGCCTACCGCAATCCGCTGCCCGTGGCGATCGCCCTCCAGCCCGTGTACGACACACAGGGCACCGGCCTGGTCGTCATCACCCGCACCATCGCCCCCGCGCGCGGGGGCGTCGCCCTGCCCGGCGGGTTCATCGACGACAGGGAGGACTGGCGCGACGCCGTCGTCCGCGAACTCAAGGAAGAGACCGGCATCTGCGCGCAGAGCCGCGACGTCCGCCTGGCCGACGCCATGAGCGCCCCCGACGGCTACCTGCTGCTCTTCGGCCTCCTGCCCGAACGCCCGGCCGCCGACCTGCCGCCCTCCGAACCCACGGACGAGACCGAAGGCCGGCACACCCTGCGCCGCCCGGAGGAACTCGCCTTCCCGCTCCACACAGTGGCGGCACGCGCGTGGTTCGAGGGCCGCTACTGACCACGCCCGCTCGGCCCGGGACCACCCCTGATCCCGTTGTCCCCGCCCGGGACCACCGCTGACCTCGACCGCGTCACCCGAGGTCACCGCCGGTCCCGACCGTCCAACCCCCTCACCCGCACCGGGCGCCCCGGTGCGGGCCCGTCCTCGCCGTCCCGCTCGACGACCACGCGCCCCTCGCTCCACCGCGTCGTGTACCGCTCCAGCGCGGCCTCCTCCCACCCGTCCCCGGCGTCGGCGATCACGAGACCGCCCCCGGTACGCCCCTCACCGGGAGCCCACGCCTCCAGCTCGATGCCCCCGTCGTGTCCCCTGACGGGCAGCACGGCGCCCGCCCGCGCCAGCACCGGGACCCGCGACAGCGGAGCGTCCAGCAGGACCTTCCCGGCCCCCATGTACGCCTTCCCGGTCGCCGTGTCGTACCAGCGCCCCGGCGGCAGCCGCACCGACCGCCGCACCGCACCGCTCTCCAGGACCGGAGCCACCAACAAGGCGTCCCCGAGCAGGAACGCATCCTCACAGTCCCGCAGCGCACGGTCCTCCGGACTGCCCCACCACAAAGGACGCACATACGGAGCGCCCGTACGCCGCGCGAGATGCGCGAGCGTCACGAAGTACGGCAGCAGCCGCCTGCGCTCCAAGAGCGCCCCGCGCGCGTGCTCCAGCACCTCGTCACCGAACTCCCAGGGCTCGCGCCGCCCCGCGTCGATCGCCGCATGCGTACGGAACAGCGGCAGATACGAGCCCAGTTGGAACCACCGCAGATACAGCTCCGGAGACGGACTGCCGTCGAACCCGCCCACATCGGGCCCCGAGTACGGCACCCCGCACAGCCCGAGGCCGAGCACCAGCGACAGAGACGCCCGCAACCCCGGCCAGCCCGTGGACACATCGCCGGACCACGTCCCTCCGTAGCGCTGCATTCCCGCCCACCCGGAACGCGAGAACAAGAAAGGCCGCTCCTCGGGGTGCAGCTCACGCAGCCCCTCGTATCCGGCACGGGCCATCCCCAGGCCGTACACGTTGTGCGCCTCCCGGTGGTCCCCACCGCGCCCCTCCAGGGAGTGCCGCGCCGAACGCGGCAGCGTCGCCTCCCCGAACGTCGCGAACGACACCGGCTCGTTCATGTCGTGCCAGAACCCCGCGAACCCCTGGTCGAGCCGCTCCTCGTACAGCCGGCCCCACCACTCCCGCGCGCGTGGGTCGGTGAAATCCGGATACACCGCCTCACCGGGCCACACGACACCGCGCACCGCCCGCCCCGCCGAGTCCCGCACGAACGCGTCGGCCCGCGCCCCGCCGTCGTACACCTCGACGCCGGGAGCGGCCTTCACCGCCGGATCGACGATCGACACCAGCCGGATCCCGTCCCTGCGCAACTCGTCCGCGAACTGCGGCAGCTTGGGGAAGCGCTCCTTGTCGACGGTGAACACCTGATGCGCCTCATAGTGATCGATGTCCAGATGCACGGCGTCCAGGGGCAGCCCGCGCTCCTGATAGCCCGCGACGATCCGCCGCACCTCCTGCTCGCTGCCGAAGCCCCACCGCGCGTGATGGTGGCCCAGCGCCCACGACGGCGGCAGCGCCGGCGGGCCCGTCAGCGACGCCCAGGTGTGCAGCACGCGCGCGGGAGTACCCACCATCGCCCAGCACCGCAGCGGACCGCCGTCCATCCGCACCTCGCACGAACCCGGCCGGTCGTGCCCGGACCCCGCACCCTCCTCGCCCTCGTGCACCCGGACCGAGCCCTCCCACGAGTTGTCGTGGAAGACCAGGTGCGCGCCCACGTCGGCCACCACCATCTGCACCGGCATCGTGATGTACAGCGGATCGTCCCCCGGCCCGAAGGACCCACCCGGATCGGTGTTCCACAGCCGGTACGTCCCGTCCCGCAGCCGCGGCCCGCGCGACCGCCCGCCGAGACCGAAGAACCGCGCGTCCGCCGCCACCTCCGACCGCTGCACCCACCGCGCCCCGCCGCCCTCGACCGGCTCCCACCAACGCGGCGGCAGATCCCGGCGCAGCATCACACCGCCGGGCGTACGCAACTCGACGGCCCCGTACCGCGACACGACGACCGTCGCGCGCTCCGACACCACCCGCCAGCCGCCCTCCTTGTCGGGCTCCAGGACGGCCCGCGGATCCGGCTCGGGACTCCCGCACGACAACGCGTACGACGGCTCCGGCAACGCACCGTCCCAGCCCCAGAACACCGCTCCGCCGGCCGTCACCCGCACCCGCAGCTCCGACCGGGCGAACCGCACCACACCACCACCGGGCTCCGGCTCCACCCCCGTCACCGCACCGGGCACCCGCGCGCGCTCGGCCCCCCGAGGGGCCAGCCCCGTCGCGTCGGCCCGCCACCTGCGCCACGAGGAGCGCACTGTGCGCAACCCCTGCGCCGAGCCGACCGCCTTCACCGAACGCACCAGGTCACGACCGTTCATGCTGCTCACCCTGCCATCGAAGAAGCCGCACATGTGCTGCGTTCAACTGCCGTTCACCTGGGGCTACGGCACATGCCCACAGGGCCGAGTGTGTGGGGCACACCCTGGTGCGGAAGTCGATCACGTGGCATCGTCCCCTTCATCCGTGTTCACGCGCACACCCAGCCCGTGCGCACTCCACACGCATACGACGCGTACAGTCCGGGAGCCGCCCCATGACGTCCTCAGCGAACCCTGCGCCGCTCTGGCAGCCGAGCCCGGAGAGGATCGCGGACGCGCAGGTCACGCGGTTCCAGGCCTGGGCGGCCGAGCACTACGGAGCGCCGGCCGACGGCGGCTACGAAGCGCTGCACCGCTGGTCGGTCGCCGAGCTCGACACGTTCTGGAAGGCCGTCACCGACTGGTTCGACGTCCGCTTCACCACCCCCTACGCGCGCGTGCTGGGCGACCGCGCCATGCCGGGCGCCGCATGGTTCCCCGGAGCGACCCTCAACTACGCCGAGCACGCGCTGCGCGCCGCCGAGGACCCCACGCGCGCGGACACCCCCGCGCTCCTCCACGTCGACGAGAGCCACGACCCCCAGCCCGTCACCTGGGCCGAACTCCGCCGCCAGGTGGGCTCCCTGGCCGCGGAACTGCGCACGCTCGGCGTACGCCCCGGAGACCGCGTCAGCGGCTACCTCCCGAACATCCCGCAGGCCGTCGTCGCGCTCCTGGCCACCGCCGCCGTCGGCGCCGTCTGGACCTCCTGCGCCCCCGACTTCGGCGCCCGCAGCGTCCTGGACCGCTTCCAGCAGGTCGAGCCGGTCGTCCTGTTCACCGTCGACGGCTACCGCTACGGCGGAAAGGAACACGACCGCCGCGACACCGTCGCCGAACTCCGCTCCGAACTGCCGAGCCTGCGCGCGGTCGTCCACATCCCGCTCCTCGGAACCGAGGCCCCCGAAGGCGCCCTGGAATGGTCCGCCCTCACGGCGGCGGACGTGGCACCCACCTACGAGGCCGTGCCCTTCGACCACCCCCTGTGGGTGCTGTACTCCTCCGGCACTACCGGCCTGCCCAAGGCGATCGTCCAGTCCCAGGGCGGCATCCTCGTCGAACACCTCAAGCAGCTCGGCCTGCACTGCGACCTCGGCCCCGACGACCGCTTCTTCTGGTACACGTCGACCGGCTGGATGATGTGGAACTTCCTCGTCTCCGGCCTTCTGACGGGCACCACGATCGTCCTCTACGACGGCAGCCCCGGCTACCCCGACACCGGCGCCCAGTGGCGTATCGCCGAACGCACCGGAGCCACCCTCTTCGGCACCTCGGCCGCGTACGTCATGGCCTGCCGCAAGGCCGACGTCCACCCCGCCCGCGACTTCGACCTCTCCCGCGTCACCTGCGTCGCCACGACCGGCTCCCCGCTGCCCCCCGACGGCTTCCGCTGGCTGCACGACGAGTTCGCCGACACCCCCGGCGGCCTCTGGACGGCCTCGGTGAGCGGCGGCACGGACGTCTGCTCCTGCTTCGCGGGAGCCGTCCCCACCCTCCCCGTGCACATCGGTGAACTCCAGGCCCCCTGCCTGGGCACCGACCTCCAGGCCTGGGACCCCCAGGGCAAGCCGCTGACCGACGAGGTCGGCGAACTGGTCGTCACCAACCCCATGCCGTCCATGCCCATCCACTTCTGGAACGACCCGGACGGCACCCGCTACCACGACAGCTACTTCGACACCTACCCCGGCGTCTGGCGGCACGGCGACTGGATCACGCTCACCTCGCGCGGCTCGGTCGTCATCCACGGCCGCTCCGACTCCACGCTCAACCGCCAGGGCGTCAGGATGGGCTCGGCCGACATCTACGAAGCCGTCGAGCGCCTCCCCGAGATCCGCGAATCCCTCGTCATCGGCGTCGAACAGCCCGACGGCGGCTACTGGATGCCGCTCTTCGTCCACCTCGCCGAGGGCGCCACCCTCGACGACGGCCTGCGCGACCGCATCAAGCGGACGATCCGCGAACAGCTCTCGCCCCGCCACGTCCCCGACGAGGTCATCGAGGTCGCCGGCATCCCGCACACCCTCACCGGCAAGCGCATCGAGGTCCCCGTCAAGCGCCTCCTCCAGGGCACCCCCATGGACAAGGCGGTCAATCTGGGCTCGGTCGACAACCTCGACCTCCTCGGGTTCTACGAGGACCTGGCCCGCAAGCGCGCCTGATCCGCAGGCGTTCCCCCAGCTCAGCGGCCGTTGTCAGTGCTCGCAGTTACTGTGAGTGAGCATTGATGGACCGCACGCAGGGGGAATCATGGCGCACAGCAGCAACGACACGATGCGACGCGCACTGCGCCGCGAAGTCGCCGGGACCATCGGCCTGTTGGCCGACGAGGAGGACTTCGCGGCGATGCGCCGCTACCGCACCTTCACCTTCGACGACCACGCGACCTATCTCCAGCAGGTCGAGGCCCTGCTCAGAACACTCGCCTCCCAAGGCGGACACACCACCGTCGCGCTCTTCGACCCCGAGGAGTTCGCCGAGTACTGCGCCGAGACCGGCCTGGAACCGGACACCCCCGACAGCCGCACACGCTTCACCTCCCTACTCGCCTCGGACGGCCCCACCGTCCCGTACGAGGGCCAGCCCCTCACCGACCTCGTCCCCGACCTCGTCGACGAGGCGGTCCGCCGGGCCACCTGGGAGTACGCGACGGTGGTGCTCGCCCGCGCCGGCACCTGCGCGACCTGCGGCGAGGACATCGGACGCGCCGCGTTCGCCCGCGCCTCCGAACTGATCACCCGCGCCCTCGACACCTCCGGCCCCGGCACCCGGCACCTGGTGTGCAGCGTGCCCTCCGACGCCGACACCCTCCTCGCCGCCCTGCACGTCGAGGTCGACGGCGACGGCCGCGCCCGACTCGACGAGAGCGAAGCCCTGGAGTTCACCACCGTGCTCGCGGTCGGCATCGCCACCCACCGCGCGGCCGGCATGGTCCTGCGCTCCAGCGCCACCGGCACCCGTGACCGTGTCCACGGCTGGCGCATGAGCGGCGGACGGCTCCGCCCCCTCACCGCCGCGGAGGTCTTCGACGCGTACTGCACGGACGCCGTCTCAGGAGAACTGGTCGCCCCCGAATCAGGCGTCGACTACTGCGCGGCCCCCGACCTCGAACCCGACGAGCCCCAGGGAGGCCACACGCACTGAACGCCCGAGGGGCGTCCCACCGCATCGGTGGGACGCCCCTCGGGGACAACGAACCCGTACGGCTACTCGCCGGACAGCACCGCCTGAGCGGCCTTGCGGGCCTCCTCGGCCGTGTCCGCGGCACGCGCCGCGGAAGCGGCACGCTCGCACTGCGCCAGCGTGTACTTGCCGAGCGTCGCACGCACGTAAGGAATGGACGCCGCACCCATCGAGAGCGAGGTGACACCCAGACCGGTCAGCACACAGGCCAGCAGCGGATCCGACGCGGCCTCACCGCACACGCCACAGCTCTTGCCCTCGGCCTTCGCCGCCTCGGCGGACAGCGCGACCAGGTCGAGCAGCGCGGGCTGCCACGGGTCCTGCAGCCGGGAGACGGCGCCCACCTGACGGTCGGCGGCGAACGCGTACTGCGCCAGGTCATTGGTGCCCAGCGACAGGAACTCGACCTCCTGGAGGATCGAGCGCGCCCGCAGCGCGGCCGACGGGATCTCGACCATCGCGCCGAACTTCGCCTGCAGTCCGGCCTCACGGCACGCGTCCGCGAACGCCTTGGCGTCGGTGCGGTCCGCGACCATCGGAGCCATGACCTCGAGGTAGACGGGCAGACCCTCGGCGGCCTTGGCCAGCGCGGTCAGCTGCGTCCGCAGCACCTCCGGGTGGTCGAGCAGCGACCGCAGACCACGCACGCCCAGCGCCGGGTTCGGCTCGTCGGCGGGCGTCAGGAAGTCCAGCGGCTTGTCGGCACCAGCATCCAGCACACGCACGACGACACGGCCCTCGGGGAAGGCCTCGAGCACCTTGCGGTACGCCTCGACCTGCTTCTCCTCGGACGGTGCCTTCGTGCTGTCGTCCAGGAAGAGGAACTCGGTGCGGAACAGACCGACACCCTCGGCACCCGCCTCGACGGCCGCCGGCACATCGGCGGGGCCGCCGACGTTGGCGAGCAGCGGCACCTTGTGGCCGTCGGACGTGGCGCCCGGACCGGTCGACGCGGCGAGCGCGGCCTTGCGCTCGGCGGCGGCGGCCTCGAGCTGCTCCCGCTTCTCCGTGCTCGGGTCCACGAAGATCTCACCGGTGCTGCCGTCGACGGCGACGACCGTGCCCTCGGCGAGCTCACCGGCACCCGGCAGCGCGACGACGGCCGGCACCCCGAGCGCACGCGCGAGAATCGCGCTGTGGCTGGTGGGCCCGCCCTCTTCGGTGACGAAGCCGAGCACCAGAGCCGGGTCGAGCAGCGCGGTGTCCGCGGGCGCGAGGTCACGCGCGATCAGTACGTACGGCTGGTCGCTGTCCGGCACACCCGGCATCGGAACGCCCAGCAGCCGCGCGACGATACGGTTCCGCACGTCGTCGAGGTCCGCCACACGACCGGCCATGTACTCACCGGCACCGGCCAGCAGTTCGCGGTAGTGGGAGAACGCGTCATAGACGGCGCGCTCGGCCGTGCTGCCGACCGTGACACGACGGTCGACGTCGGACATGAGCTCCGGGTCCTGGGCGATCATGGCCTGCGCCTCGAGCACCGCCTGGGCCTCGCCACCGGCCAGATTGCCGCGCGCAATCAGGTCGGCCGCCACAGCTTCCACGGCCTGGCGAGCGCGCCCCTGTTCGCGCTCGGCCTCCTCCGCGGGAATCTGCTTGGCCGGCGGCTCGAGCACCGCCGTCCCCATGTGCCGAACCTCGCCGATCGCCACACCGTGGCTCACGCCGACGCCTCGCAGCGTTGTCTCCATTTCACCCGTCTCCGATAGTGCGACGGGCCCAGCCGCCGCGGTGGTTGTCCTGCCTGCCGTCAGCGACGGCGATGACGTCACTGCCAGCTGAACAGTGCGTCGCCGGCCTTCACGTCGCCGGCCTCGACGAGGTCGGAGAGGGACTCGGCGGTCGCCTCGAGCGCCACGATGGGGCACACCGGGGACTTGCCGGCGGCCTCGACGGCGGCCGGGTTCCAGCGCACGACGGCCTGCCCGCGCTGTACGGTGTCGCCCTTGTTGACGAGCAGCTCGAAGCCCTCGCCGTTGAGCTGAACGGTGTCGATGCCGAGGTGCGTCAGCACGCCGTGACCCTGGTCGTCGACCACCACGAAGGCGTGGGGGTGCAGAGAGACGACGATGCCGTCCACGGGAGAGACGGCCTCGGAGGCCTCGCGCACGGGATCGATGGCCGTGCCAGGCCCGACCATCGCGCCGGAGAACACGGGATCGGGTACAGCAGAGAGCCCAATGGCGCGTCCTGCGAGCGGGGACGAAACGCTGGTCATGGCAAGCCTCCCAGGGGGTGGAGATTCAGGGGCGCCGTCACTACCTGTCCTGGACGGCGCACTGTTCAGAAGGGTAAGTCATAAGAAGTCCCGGTTCCGCATGAGAGGTCCCGGTTGGCGGACGTAGAGACAGTGCACAAACGATTTGCGCCCGGCCGGGACCCGATGTAGAGTCGGTCTTCCGCTTGAGGCCGTGGGACGCGGTACAGCGTCCGGTCTTCGGCGGCATCCTTCAGATCAGATCCTATCTCTGGGTCCGGTTCCGCATGTCTGCGGTGACTGTGGTCAGAGAGTCGAATGAGACCTGATAAAGTCGGAGCAGCCGAAAGGCAAAGGCCCTCCAACGGCCACCGGAAATGAAATCCGAACCGGGAACGGAACGGAAAACGGATCTGGTAAGGTTGGAAACACGAAATACCGAAGGGAAGCGCCCGGAGGAAAGCCCGAGAGGGTGAGTACAAAGGAAGCGTCCGTTCCTTGAGAACTCAACAGCGTGCCAAAAGTCAACGCCAGATATGTTGATACCCCGACTCACTTCGGTGAGTTGAGGTTCCTTTGAAAAAGTCCTGTACGGCATGACCGTGCAGGCAGCACAGCGAGGACGCTGTGAACCGGGAGATTATTCCTCTCCTTGGTTCCGCTCTCGTGTGTGTCGTCCCGATTACGGGAAAACATTCACGGAGAGTTTGATCCTGGCTCAGGACGAACGCTGGCGGCGTG
>NZ_LIRJ01000288.1 GCF_001419745.1 Streptomyces silaceus
GTGCCGGTGCTGTACGAGGGGGCGGGCCGGTGCTACTCGACGGCGGTGGGGGTGCCGGTGATCTTCGACATGATCCCCTTGGAGGGGTCCTTCGCGGACTCCGTCCACGGCGTCAGGGCGTTGTGGCCGCGGGGTGACGAGGCCGGCTGCACGCGGGTGTCCATCGACATCCGCATGACGGGCGGCGACGACAGGTTCGGCACCGACTTGTGGCAGGTGTAGCCGTGCATGAACAGGACGTCGCCCGGCTCCATGGCGGAGTGCCGCAGCGTCTCGTCCTGGCCTATGTGCTCCGCGGGTATGCCGCGCACCGGGTGGTCGAACCGGCGGAAGGACTCGTGGACGACGTGCTCGCGCGGGCCGGCCCGGTGGCTGCCGTCCGCGAGCGCGACGCCCCCGGACTCCTCGGTCGTCGCGACCAGCGGAATCCACACGGGACGGAAGTCCTTGTTGGGGCCTATGTAGAAGCCGTCCTGGTGGAAGGGCGTCAGATGCGCGAACGACGGGTTCTCGGCGCCCGCCGCGGAGGGGTAGTAGCGGATCGTCGTGGAGCGGAAGACGAAGACGGGCTCGCCGAAGACCCGCTCGAAGAGCCCGATGGTCGAGGGGTGGTTCCAGAACGCGTCGTAGTCCACGTACGCGTGCATGGCCACCTCGTCGACCTCCTCGAAGGAGTCGATGGCGAGGTCCTCGAGTGTCGCCGTCGGATCCGCGGCGCCCAGTGCCACCAGGCCCTCCCGCATCTGCTCCGCGACGGTCCGTACGAGCGCGCGGTCGAGGACGTCCCGCAGGTAGAGATAGCCGTGTTCCTCGAAGAAGCGGTCGAGTGCCGCGCGGTCGTCGAGCAGAGGGGTGCAGTCCGTGTACTTCCCGGTCGCGTACGTCATGGAGTCCCGTCCTCGTGACAGGGCTCGACCGGGCCGGTGACGTGGCCCGGTCGGGCACGTGGGCAGACCGGCGCCGCAGGCGCCGGACGGTGAGGGGCCGCCCCGGCGCACGTCGTACCGGGACGCGGGCGCGTCGGAGCCACGGCCGTCCATGGGGCGGACGGCCGGTGACAACGCGTCAGAAGGCATCAAGGGAAAGGGAGTTCGGGCGGGTGGGCCGATGCGTCAGAGGGATGCCCCGACCATCAGGGAGAGGTCGATGAGACGGTTGGAGTAACCCCACTCGTTGTCGTACCAGCCGACGACCTTGACCTGTGCGTCGGTCACACGGGTCAGTTCGGCGTCGAAGACGCAGGAGGCGGGGTCGTTGACGATGTCGCTGCTGACCAGAGGCGCCTCGGTGTACGACAGCAGCCCTTTGTACCGTCCGGCCGCGGCCGCCGCGTACGCCTCCTTCACCTCCCGCAGCGTGGTGCTCCGGCTCGGGGTGACCGTCAGGTCGGTGACGGAGCCGGTGGGCACGGGCACGCGCAGCGCGAACGCGTCCATGCGGCCGTCCAGTTCGGGCAGGACCAGGCCGATGGCCTTGGCCGCGCCGCTGGACGTCGGGACGATGTTGAGTCCCGCGGCGCGGGCGCGGCGCAGGTCCTTGTGGGGGGCGTCCTGGAGATTCTGGTCCTGGGTGTAGGCGTGAACGGTGGTCATCATGCCCGCCTCGATGCCCACGGCTTCGTGCAGCACCTTGGCCAGCACGGCAAGGCAGTTGGTGGTGCAGGAGGCATTGGAGATGATCGTGTGACGCTCGGGGTCGTACGCGCCTTCGTTGACGCCCAGCACGATCGTGATGTCCTCGCCGCGGGCCGGCGCGGCGATGATCACCTTCTTGGCGCCGCCCTCGACGTGGGCGCGCGCCTTGGCGGCGTCGGTGAAGATGCCGGTGGACTCGATCACGACATCCACGCCCAGGTCGCCCCATGGCAAGGCGCCGGGATCGCGCTCGGCGAGGACCTTGATCGTCCGGTCGCCCACCCGGATCGCGCCGGGCTCGGCGGCGATCTCCTCGGGGAAGCGGCCCAGGATCGAGTCGTAGGCGAGCAGATGGGCCATCGTGGGGACGTCGCCGAGGTCGTTGACGGCGACGATCTCCAGTTCCGAACCCCGCCCGGCCGCGGCCCGGAACACATTGCGTCCGATGCGCCCGAAGCCGTTGATACCAATACGCACAGCCATGGATGTGCCCCTCATGTAGCGCTTCTGAGGTCGGTTGACGCGCCGTTGCGCCGAGGTGTGCGGACCACGCGCCCATGCATGGGGCGGGCCCCAAGATCGATCAGAAGCTTACATAAATCTGCGATATATTTCCAGGGTGACCACTCCTCAGCACGTCGGCGAACAGGGCGACTTGGACGTCGGTGAATTCACCAGGGCGATCGAGAACTTCAATCGTTACTACATCCGGCTTCCCGTGGTGCAGAAGCTGTCGTTCACGACGCTGTCCGTGCTGGACACGCTGGCCTCGGGCGAACCGAAGCGGCTGACCGAGCTGGCCAGGACCGAGCAGATCAGCCAGCCGGGGCTCACCCAGCTGGTCACGCGTCTTGAGCAGGACGGCCTCGTGGAACGCCGTCCGGACCCGAGGGACGGGCGTGCCGTCCTCGTCCACATCACGGAGAACGGCCGGCAGATCTGGCGGTCCCGGCACGAGGACCGGGTCCGCCACCTGCTTCCGCTCATCGGCCTGCTGACCCCGGAGGAACGGCAGTCGATCGCCGCGGCCCTGCCCGTCCTGACCCGGCTCGTGGAACTCTGGGCCGAGGTCGAGCGGTAAGGGCGTACATTTCCGACGGAATCCATGACGGCGGCCCATTGCCCGTTATTGCCGGGCGTTTCCGAGGGTCTTTTGTGGGTGTGCTCTAGAGCGGCACGGTGTGGGCGAGGAGCCGGAAGAAGTCGTCCGTGGCATCGGCGGCGCCGAGGGCCGGGAGCAGGCCGAGGGCGAGCACGGCCGCGGCCAGGGGCCACAGGCGCGGCGGCGGGGCGGCCCTCAGGGCGGCGACCCGGCGGGTGACCGCGCGGTCGGTGAAGCGCAGCGCGCGGACGGGCTCGGCGCGGTCCGCGACCAGGGCGGCACGGGCCAGGGCGCGGGCGGCGGTGGCCCGGTCGCCGACGGCGGTGGCGGCGCGCTCGTCCGCCCAGCGTTCGAGGAGGAAGGCGACGGTCGTCCGGACGGGCCCCAGAAGGGGGTTGGCCGCGACGGCCACGGTGACGGCGGCCGAGACGAGCGCGTGCCGATGGGCGAGATGGGCGCGCTCGTGGGCCAGCAGGACGCGGCGCTCGGCGGGACCGAGGGCGCGGAGCATGCCGGCGGTGACCAGGATCTGGCCGGGCCTCCCGGGCGCGGCTGGGACGGCGAAGGCGCGGGGCACCGGCGAGGCGGCGACGACCAGCTCGGTGTCCGGCGGGTGGCCCTCGCACAGGCGGTGCAGGGAGCGGCGGGTGGTCGACTCCGCGCGCAGCGCCCGGTGGACGCGGTGGGCGAGCACGCCGAGCGCCGGCACGGCGGCGACGGCGACGGCCGCGGGGACCGGTTCGGGCAGGCCGCGGCCTGCCTCGCGTGCCGCGGCGGCCACCGGCGGTGCCTCGTTGACGAGGGCGGCGGCGAGCAGGACGAGGGCCCAGGTGGTGGCGGCCGCGGTGACGACGGCGGCGACGGTGAGCACGCGGGCGGCAAGGGCGGGTGCCACCCGGCGGCCGACGGCCGGGCCGACGACGGCGAGCAGCAGGGACAGGACGAGCGGGGTGTAGACGTCGATCCTCATGGGCCGCTCCCACCGAGGAGTTCACGCAGCGCGCGCTCCTCCTCGGGACTCAGTCCGGTGACGAACTCCTGGAGGGTGGCGATCGGGTCGGGGCCGCGATCGAGGGCCTGACGCATGGCCTCGGCGGTCGTCTCCGCGGCGTTCTTCACCGGGCGGTACGCCCCGCGCCGCCCGTCCGCGTCGCGCAGGACCAGGCCCTTGTCGTGCAGACGCCTGAGGATGGTGTGGACCGTGTTGTACGCGAGGTCGCCGCTGAGCCCGGCCTGGATCTCGGCGGGAGTCAGGGCCTCGTCGGTCGCCCACAGGGCGGCGAGGACCTCGCTCTCCAACTCCCCGGCGCTGCGCCGCTCGGCTCTGCCGGATCCGCGTGATCCACCGGGTCCGCCGGGTCTGCCTCGGGAGCGTGAGCCTGGCATGCCGTCACCTTACAGCGCGTAGGGCCGTTGCGTAGGGTGGAACGGACCCTACAGCGTGTAGGGGTGGGGGTGGTCATGATGGTCACGATGAAGGGCACGCGCGCCGCGCCCGCCGCCGTCGCGGGAGCCTTCACGGCGGCCCAACTGGCCCTGGTGGGAACGGGTATGGGGCTCGGCTGGGACGAGACGGTGTACGTCAGCCAGGTCAGCCCGCACGCTCCGGCGGCGTTCTTCAGCGCACCGCGCGCCCGGGGCGTCTCGTTCCTCGTGGCGCCGGTGACGTCCTGGTCGTCGTCGACCGAGCTGCTGCGGATATACCTGGCGCTGCTGGCGGGAGCCGGACTCTACCTCGCCCTGCGCTGCTGGCGGGGACTGCTGCCGGTGCCGGTGCTCGCGCTGGCCGGGGGCTTGTTCGGGTCGCTGTGGGTGACGCTGTTCTACGGACCGCAGGCGATGCCCAACTACTGGGTCGCCGTCGGCGCGTTGGCGGCGGTGGGCTGCTTCCTGCGCGCCCAGGGGGACCGCGGCGACCGGGGCGCGGCGTGGGGGCTCGCGGCGGGCGGCGCGCTGATGGCGCTGATGCGGCCCACCGACGCGGTCTGGGCGGCGCTGCCGTTGTGTGCCGCGCTGGTCTGCGTGCGGCGGTGGCGGCAGCCGCGGTTGCTGGGCGCGCTCGCGCTCGGGCTCGCTGCCGGCGCCGCCGAGTGGATCGTCGAGGCGTACGTCCGATACGGCGGCCTCGGCGCGCGGCTCGCCGAGGGGTCGCGGATCCAGGGAGGCCTGGGCTGGCACCTCGCCGTCGGCGACCAGCTGCGCAGCCTCGGCGGACGGACACTGTGCCGGCCGTGCACCTCGGCGATGCCGGACGTGGCGGTGACCGCGTGGTGGTTCGCGCTGCCCGTGCTCGCCCTGGCGGGCCTCGTCGTGGCGGTGCGGGCGGGCCGGGCGTCCGGAACGCTGCTGGCCCTGGCGTGCGCGGCGTCGGCGGCGTTCCCGTACCTCTTCCTGATCGGCTACGCGGCGCCGCGCTTCCTGCTGCCCGCCTACGCGCTCCTCGCGATCCCCGTCGCCGACGCGCTCGCCCGTGTCGTCACCGTATCCAAGGGGTACCGGCGGACCCCGGCCGTCGTGCTGGTGGCAGCCGGTCTCGCGGTCCATCTCGCCGTGCAGACGACGGTGTTGGAGCACACCGTGCACCACTCCTCGGCGGCCCGCCGCGACTACGCCCGCGCCGCGGCCGACCTGCACCGTCTCGGCGTACGGCCCCCGTGCCTGCTCACCGGCCACCAGGCCATCCAGATCGCCTTCTCCGCGGGGTGTGCCTCCGCCCACACCCGCGGCCACAACGCCAATACGACCGCCGGGCGCATCACCCGGGAGGCCCGGAGCATGCCGGTCGCCGCCCTGGAGCCCTCCGGCGACCGGCCGCCGTCGTACGCCCGCACCTGGCGCCCGGACCGGCTGGGGCGGCTGGGCGTGTACGAGGGCTACCGCGCGTATCTCGCCCCCGTGCGGGCGGCGGAGTCGCACCGGTCCTGAACGGGGTGGGCCGGCCGAGGCCTTCGGGCCGTTCGGCCTCCGGGCCGTTCGGTCGAAGCCCTTCGGGCCGCGTGCGCGGGGTGGGGGCGCCGTGGCACTCTTGCCTGCGAGCCCCGAGGACTGCCCGGGGACTCTGTTGTGACCCTTTTTAGGACCGCCATGTGTCCTACCTGCATGAATGGCTAATTGATCATGTTTCGAACCATGTTCAAGTCCAAGATTCATCGCGCCACGGTGACCCAGGCCGACCTGCACTACGTGGGATCGGTGACCATCGACGCGGACCTCCTCGACGCGGCCGATCTGCTGCCCGGTGAACTCGTCCACATCGTCGACGTCACCAACGGCGCCCGCCTGGAGACGTACACGATCGAGGGCGAGCGCGGCAGCGGCGTCATCGGCATCAACGGCGCGGCCGCGCACCTCGTCCACCCCGGGGATAGGGTGATCATCATCAGTTACGCCCAGGTCGAGGACGCCGAGGCGCGTGCGCTGCGGCCCCGGGTCGTACATGTCGACGAGGGCAATCGTGTCGTGGCCCTCGGTGACGATCCGGCGGAGGCGGTGCCGGGGGATCCGGAGACGGCGCGGAGCCCGCTCAGCCGCTGAGGCGGGAGTCGGCCTGTGCGGTGCGGTGTGTTCGGCCGGCGCGGTGCGAGGAGGAACCATGGGTGGTGTCGAGGTTCGGGACGATCGGGCCAGAGGTGTGCTCGAGGCGTTCGAAGGCGGTGAACTCGTCGGGCACATCGTGTACTTCACGCTGGACGCGCCGGAGGCCGCGCTCGTGCCGGTCCACACGGAGGTCGCGTCCGCGCACGAGGGCAAGGGGATCGCCGGTTCCCTCGCCACGGAGCTCTACGCCCTCGCGGCGCGGGAAGGCGTCGCCGTCGCGCCCCTGTGTCCCTACGTCGTGAAGTGGGCCGAACGCCATCCCGAGCAGGCGCCCGTCGCTTCCGAGGAGTTGATGCGGGCCGCGCTCGACAAGGTCCGCAAGGATCCGTCGACGTGGTGACGTCGGGGGCGTCGGCCGGGACGCTGGGTCTGCTGCATACGTCGCCGGTGCACGTGCCCGTCTTCGACGGGCTGCGTGACGCCGCGCATCCGGGGCTTCGGTTGCGGCATCACGTCGCCGAGGAGCTGCTGGAGCGGGCTCGGGCCGTGGGGCCGGAGGCGGTGGCCGGGGACGTGCGGGAGGCGTTGGCGCGGTTCCGGGGTGGTGTGGGTGCGGTGTTGTGCACCTGTTCCACCATCGGTGGGGTGGCCGAAGTGGTCGGGGCGGATGTCGGGGTGCCCGTGGTGCGGGTGGACCGGCCCATGGCCGCGGCGGCCGTTGCCGCGGGGGCGCGGATCGTCGTGCTCGCGACGGTGGAGTCCACGCTGGGGCCCACGGTGGCGCTGGTCGAGGAGGAGGCGCGGCGGGCCGGGCGGGACGTGTTCGTGCGGGCCTCGGTGGTCGAGGGGGCCTGGGAGCGGTTCGAGGCGGGGGACTCCGTCGGGTATGCGG
>NZ_LIRJ01000289.1 GCF_001419745.1 Streptomyces silaceus
CCCTCCCGGCCCTCGTCCCCGGCGCCCTGCGTGCCATGCGGGCCGAGCTGCGCCACGAGTCCCCGGTCGCCCGCCACGCGATCCGCGTCACGTCGGTGGCCGCCGCGGGCTACCTCCTGGGGCACTGGCTCCCGCTGGGCCACGGCTACTGGGCCCCCATGGCCTCGGTCATGGTGATGCGCCCGGACTTCTCCCAGACGTACTCCCGCGCGGTGGCCCGCTTCGGCGGCACCCTCGTCGGCGTCGCGCTCGCCACGGGCCTGGTCCAGCTCGCCGACCCCGGCACGGGCCTGTCCGCCGCGCTCGCGGTGCTCTGCGCCGGGATGATGTACCTGCTGATGCGCACGGGCCAGGTGGCGGCACAGGCCTGCGTCGCCGCGTACGTCGTGTTCCTGCTCGGCATGGGCGGCCAGCAGTGGACGCAGACGGTCCCGGAACGCGTGGTCCTCACCCTGCTCGGCGGCGTCCTCGCGATGATCGCGTACGCCCTCTACCCGGCGTGGGAGACCCCGCGCCTGCGCACCCGCCTCGCCGACTGGCTCGCGGCGGACGGCCGTTACGCCGCCGCGGTCGTCGACCACTACGCCCACCCGGCCGGCAAGGCCTGCCCCGACGTGCGCGAGGCCCTGCTCGCCGCCCGCGACGCCCGCGTCGCCTGGCAGGAGGCGCTGGGCCGGGCCAAGCACGAACCGGTACGCCACCGGGGCCTGTCCCGTGCCGCGGCCGCCGACGCGGAGGAGGCGCTGGCCCAGCTGGGCCGCGTCGCGATGCTGATGGAGGCCCACCTCCCGGACCGCGACGCGACCCCCGTCCCCGCGGCGGCCCGCCTCGCCGAGGCGCTGCGCACGTCGACCGAGCAGGGCGCGAAGGCGGTACGAGAGCGCCGCGTCCCCCGGTGGGACGCGGTCCGCGAGGCCCTGGACGCGTGGGACGGCGAGGGCGTCCCGGACCGCGTGGTCCGCAAGGGCGCGGGCCTGCTCCTGGAGACCCTCGGCGAACTCTCCGAGGCTCTCGACACGACACCGCCCCCGATGCTGGTGGACGGCTCGTCCACGAAGACCACCCCGGACGCGAACGGGCCGCGGAACCAGAAAGGTCCCGCGGCCCGCTGACGCCCGGGGCCCTGGGCCCGGCAGAGCCGAAGAGCTCATGGGCAGAGCCGAAGAGCCCGGAGGCCCCGGTCTCAGGACTGCGGCAGCCCCGCCGTCGGCAGACCCTCCGGCAGCTTGCCGCCCTCCGTCTTGAGGAACTCGTCCGTGCCGGTGCCCTCCCAGGAGACCTTCATCGACTTGCCGTCCACGGACTTGACCATCCCCATTGTGCGGTCCGAATTCCCCTTCGGGCACTTGAGGTTGATCATCTGCGAGCCCATCTCCTCGCCCGCGGTGCCGTTGCACAGCACGTCCTCGCCGAGCAGCGTGGCCGTCTTGCCGGTCACGGCGAGGGCGAGCGGCTTGCCGTCGGCGGTGGCGACCCACGTGCCTTCGAGGCTCCCGCCCTTGGCGCCGGAGTCCGGGCCTCCGGTCGAGCCGCCCTCGTCCGACGCGTCGGAGCCGCCGGACGCGGACCCGGAGGACCCGTCGGCCGACCCCCGGTCCTTCTTGCCGCCACCGTCCCCGTCACTGCCGCACCCGGTCAGCGCGAGCGCGGCGGCGAGTCCCACCACGGCGGCACCGACCCGCACACGACGGACACTACGGACGTACGTACGCACGTGAATTCCCCCTAGAAGGCCTGGCGTTGCCGAGGTGGCCCCCGGCCAAATCGCGCGCCAAGCTACCAGGAGGACTTGCGCACCCCCGGCAGGTATCCGGCGTGCGCTTGCTCACGCAAGCGCACCCTCGACAACCCGAAGGCCCCCACGTAACCGCGCGGACGCCCGTCGACGCTGTCGCGGTTCCGCACCCGCGTCGCGCTGGCGTCCCGCGGCTGGCGTGCCAACTCCCGCTGTGCGGCGAGCCGTTCGGCGTCAGTGCCGCCGGTCCTGCGGATGATCTCCTTCAGCACGGCGCGTCGCGCGGCGTACCGGGCGACGACCAGGCGCCGCTTCTCGTTCTTCGCGATCCTGCTCTTCTTGGCCATGGTGGGGGTCCCTTCAGACCTTCGTGCCGCGGGCGCGGATCCTGGCGACGGCCGCCTCGATCCCGATGGCGTCGACGGTCCTGATCCCCTTCGTGCTGAGCCGCAGCCGCACGTACCGCCCCTCGCTCGGCAGCCAGTACCGCTTGCGCTGGACGTTGGGGTCGAAGCGGCGGGAGGTCCGCCGGTGGGAGTGGGAGACGTGGTTGCCGAAGCCGGGCCTCGCGCCGGTCAGCTGGCAGTGGGCGGACAAGTGACGCACCTCTCGGTCGCTGGGGGACACCCTCTATTGAAAACGGGAGTCATTTTCATATACTAGCCCCATGGCCCGCAACGAACTCCGCCCCGTCATCAAGCTCCGGTCCACGGCCGGCACCGGGTTCACGTACGTGACCCGCAAGAACCGCCGCAACGACCCCGACCGCCTCACGCTGCGCAAGTACGACCCCGTCGTGGGCCGCCACGTCGACTTCCGAGAGGAGCGCTGACCGCCATGCGCAAGGACATCCACCCGCCGTACGGCCCCGTCGTCTTCCGTGACAAGGCCGCCGGCTTCGCCTTCCTCACCCGGTCCACGGCGACCGGCGCCAAGACGATCGAGTGGGAGGACGGCCGTACGTACCCCGTCATCGACGTCGAGGTCTCGTCCGCGAGCCACCCCTTCTACACGGGCACCGCGCGCGTGATGGACACCGCCGGCCGCGTCGAGCGCTTCGAGCGCCGCTTCGGGAAGCGCCGATGAGCGAGCGGACCGCGCTGGACGTCGTGATCGTCGGCGGCCTCCACGCGGCGGCCCGCAGGGCGGCCGTCGACGGCATCCTCGCCGCCGTCCCCGACAGCGTGGCCCTCCACCACGACCTGTCGACCGCCGTGCGGGGCACCGTCGTGCGCACCGTGCGCGACGCCACCGAGGTGCTCTCCACCGGTGACGCCCCGCTGGTCGACGACTGTGCCTGCTGCGCGCTCCGCGAGGACCTGGTGCCCGAACTGCGCCGCCTCGCGGACGCGGGCCTGACCCGGCTCGCGGTCGTGGAACTGTGGGACTCGGTCGAGCCCAAGGCGATGGCGGAGGTGATCGCGGCGCACGGCGGCGAGGGCATCCGGCTCGGCGGCGTCGTCACCGCCGTCGACCCCGCCCTGCTCCTGCCCTGCCTCGGCAACGGCGACGACCTCATGGACGCCGGGCTCGCCGCCGCCCCCACCGATCGGCGCACGGTCGCGGACACCTGGGCGCGCCAGTTGGAGTACGCCCCCGTGCTCGCCGTCGCGGACTCGGCCGATGCCGACGACGAGGACCGCGCCCTGCTCGCCCAGCTCCACCCGACGGCGCGCCGGCTCCGGGTCGGCGACCCCGGCCTGGCGGTCGCCGCGCGCGCCGGATTCGACGTCGAGGCCGCCGCCGCGGCGCAGCACCCGGCCTGTGCGCTGCTCCCGGCCGAGGCGGACGCGTGCGGTGTCGTCACCTTCGTATGGCACCGGGAGCGGCCCTTCCACCCGGGGCGGCTGTACGACGCCCTGGAGGACCTGACCTGCGCGGCCGTCCGCAGCCGGGGCCGGTTCTGGCTGGCCGACCATCCGGACACGCTGCTCGGCTGGGACGCGGCGGGCGGCGCGCTCGGTGTCGAGGGCGCCGGGCCGTGGCTGGCCTCGCTGCCGGACGCCGCGTGGGAGATGGTCCCGCCGGTGCGCCGCGCGGCCGCCGCCCTGGACTGGCACCCGGAACACGGCGACCGCTGCAACCACCTGGTGTTCACCTCGCCGGGCCTGGACCGCGACGCGCTCGCACGGTTGCTGGAGTCCTGCCTGTTGACGGACGAGGAGTACGCCGCCGGGCGCGACGCCTGGAAACGCCTGCCCTCCGCCTTCGACACCCTCCTGGAGGTCTGCTGAACGGAGGCCTTCGCTCCCGCCTTAGCGCACCGCGCCCGTTTTTTTCCGGCACTTGGACGGAACATAAACAGCGCGGTGCGCGTCCTTTTCTAGAGCACGACGGAATCGGCCCGGACGGCGAACTGGACGTACTGACAGACCTGTAATCAAGGGAACACCCCGCGTGCACGTGCATCTGCCCATGCATCGGCATGTGAACACAGCTATGATCCGGGACAGTTGACCACTGCATCTAGAGCCTCTAACGGCACTGCACCACCGGGGAGCGATCTGTGCACCACGCGTTTAACGGCATGGCGGCCACGGAGCTTCACGGGGTGGTCTGGCAGAAGAGCAGGCACAGCAACTCGCAGGGCTCGTGCGTGGAGTTCGCGAAGCTGCCGGGCGGCGACGTCGCCGTGCGCAACTCGCGCTTCCCGGACGGTCCCGCGCTCGTCTATACGCGCGCGGAGATAGAGGCCATGCTGCTGGGGATGAAGGACGGGGAGTTCGACCACCTCATCGGCGGCTAGGCCGAGGCCACTTCACTCGCCTGAGCCGCTCCGGTCGACCGTCAGCCCAGCCGGAACAGCGCCCAGACCACCTTGCCGCGCAGCGTGCCGGCGAGCGGGTGCCAGCCCCAGCTGTCGCTGAAGGAGTCCACCAGGAACAGACCCCTGCCCGACTCCGCCGCGAAGTCCTCGTCGGTCTCGCGCGCGACCGGGCTCTCGTCGCTGGGGTCGCGCACCGCGCACACCAGACGCGAGGCCCAGCACATCAGGTGCAGCCGCACGGGCGGGTCCTGCTGTTCGCGCGGGGTGTCCGCGGGCAGCGCGTGCCGCAGCGCGTTGGTGACGAGTTCGGAGACGACGAGGGCGATGTCGTCGAACCGCTCGTCAAGGTTCCACTGGCCCAACGTCTTCCGGGTGAACTGCCGTGCGCTGCCGACCGCTTCGTAGCGGGCGGGGAGGGCGACGGAGGCCGAGCTGGAGACCGCCGAGGGGTCGAGTGGGGGAAGCCCCTGCCGTAACGGCTCGAGCATGGTCGATCCATTCGTCCCCATGCGAGGCACTCCCCGGTTTCGCGGTACATAGCGATGGAGCGGTGGCGCGGTCGGTCGCCGATGGTGCGGTGGTACGCGTCGGTACAGCGGTGGCGCGTGGACCATGGTTCCGAATGCGTACAGCAGATGCAAGGGCAGATGCACGTGCACGCGCCGGACTTGGTCGCTCCCGTGCCCTTTCTTGCCTATTTCTTCCTACGGTTTCTTGTGGAGAGCTTTCGGAGGCTTTCCGTTTCTGTAACCGAACGAGTACGGCCTGAAGCGTTTAATGGCAGACTGCTGGCTTCCAGTCGATGGGGAGGATTGAGCGAAGTGACCGCAGGCGAGTCGAGCGGCTCGGTGGTACGGCGCATCCTGCTGGGGTCGCAGCTCAGGCGCCTCAGGGAATCCCGCGGCATCACCCGCGAAGCGGCCGGATACTCCATCCGCGCCTCCGAATCGAAGATCAGCCGCATGGAGTTGGGACGGGTGAGCTTCAAGTCCAGGGACGTCGAGGACCTCCTGACGCTGTACGGCGTCACGGACGAGGCCGAGCGCGGCGCGCTCCTCTCGCTCGCCAAGGAGGCCAACCTCACCGGCTGGTGGCACAGTTACTCGGACGTGCTGCCGGGCTGGTTCCAGACCTACATCGGCCTGGAGGGCGCGGCCTCACTCATCCGCGTCTACGAAGTGCAGTTCGTCAACGGCCTGTTGCAGACCGAGGCGTATGCCCACGCGGTGGTCGCGCGCGGCATGAAGGGCGCGAGCGAGGCGGAGATCGAGCGGCGCGTCGCGCTGCGCCTGGAGCGCCAGAAGCTCCTCACCTCCGAGCACGCGCCCCGCTTCCACTGCGTCCTGGACGAGGCGGCGCTCCGACGCCCTTACGGCGACCGGGATGTGATGAGGGGTCAGATCCAGCACCTCATCGAGATCTCCGAACGGCCGAACGTCACGCTCCAGGTGATGCCGTTCACCTTCGGCGGGCACGCCGGCGAGAGCGGCGCGTTCACCATGCTGAGCTTCCCGGAGTCCGACCTCTCCGACGTCGTGTACGTGGAACAGCTCACCGGTGCCCTCTATCTCGACAAGGCCGAGGAAGTCGCCCAGTACGAGAGAGTCGTGGCGCAGCTCCACAAGGACAGCCCCGATCCGGCGGACAGCCGGGATCTTCTCCGTGGTCTACTCCAACTCACCTGAAACATAAGTACTATGACGTGAGATCAGGTGTCAGCTTCCGTTTGCTTCCGTCTGCTGCCGCGGCAAGGGGTCCGTCTCATGTCCTTCTTCACTGACCTGGCTCACCAGTACATCGACGGTGAGTGGAAGGCCGGTTCAGGTTCCTGGGACATCATCGACTTCAATCCGTACGACGGCGAGAAGCTGGCGTCCATCACCGTCGCCACCGCCGACGAGGTGGACCAGGCCTACCGCGCCGCCGAGCGCGCGCAGCAGGAGTGGGCCGAGACCAACCCCTATGCCCGCCGTGCGGTGTTCGAGCGTGCCCTGCGGATCATCGAGGACCGCGAGGAGGAGATCACCGAGGCGATCATCGCCGAGCTGGGCGGCACCCGGCTCAAGGCGGCCTTCGAGATCCACCTCACCAAGGAGTTCCTGCGCGAGGCGGTCCACTTCGCGCTGCTCCCCGAGGGGCGGGTGCTGCCCTCGCCGGAGGACGGCAAGGAGAACCGCCTCTACCGTGTCCCGGTCGGCGTCGTGGGCGTCATCAGCCCCTTCAACTTCCCGCTGTTCCTGTCGGTCAAGACGGTCGCCCCGGCCCTCGCCCTCGGCAACGCGGTGGTCCTCAAGCCGCACCAGAACGCCCCGGTGATCGGCGGCAGCCTGCTGGCCCGGGTCTTCGAGGACGCGGGCCTGCCGGCCGGTCTGCTGAACGTGGTGATCACGGACATAGCCGAGATCGGTGACGCCTTCATCGAGCACCCCGTGCCGAGCGTCATCTCCTTCACCGGCTCGGACCGCGTGGGCCGCCACGTCGCCACGGTCTGCGCCTCGCACTTCAAGCGCTCGATCCTGGAGATGGGCGGCAACAGCGCGCTGATCGTCCTCGACGACGCCGACGTCGACTACGCGGTGGACGCGGCGGTCTTCAGCCGCTTCGTGCACCAGGGCCAGGTCTGCATGGCCGCCAACCG
Source organism: Streptomyces silaceus (assembly GCF_001419745.1). Taxonomy (GTDB): domain Bacteria; phylum Actinomycetota; class Actinomycetes; order Streptomycetales; family Streptomycetaceae; genus Streptomyces; species Streptomyces silaceus. The sequence continues at coordinate 7,141 of NZ_LIRJ01000289.1, forward strand.
CATCCTCGTGGACCGGTCCGTGGAGGGCGAGTTCACCGAGAAGTTCGTCGCGAAGGTCGCCTCGCTCAAGGTGGGCGACCCGGCCGACCCCACCACGCACATCGGCCCGCTCATCAACTCCTCGCAGGCGGACGCCGTCGCGGCCGTCGTCGACCAGACGATCGCCGCGGGCGCCAGGGCGCTCCTGCACGGGAGCGTGGACGGCAACCTGGTCGCCCCCACGATCCTGGCGGACCTGCCCGCCGGCTCCCCGGTCCTCGGCCAGGAGATCTTCGGCCCGGTCGCGCTGCTCGTGCCCTTCGACGGCGAGGACGAGGCGGTGCGGCTCGCGAACGACACCCCGTACGGCCTGAGCGGCGCGGTGCACACGCGGGACGTGGAGCGCGGCGTACGCGTCGCCAAGCGCGTGCGCACCGGCATGATCCACGTCAACGACGGCACGGTGCACGACGAGGCGATCGTGCCGTTCGGCGGCGAGAAGAGCTCCGGCGTGGGGCGGCTGAACGGCGAGGCGACGGTGGACGCCTTCACCACCCAGAAGTGGATCTCGGTACAGCACGGCAGGTCGCGCTTCCCGTTCTGAGGCTTTGAGGCTCTGGGGCCTGGGACCTGAGGTCTTTCGTGTCGCCGAACCCTTGCGGACAGAAACTGACCGCAAGGGTTCGTAGCGTAGGGGGTGTCGGGAGAAGAACCCGGCAGACCCAACTCCCTCAGGGAAAGGCGGACACCATGGTCACGCACGTGAACGCGGAAGCCCGTGGCGACGAGCGCGGCGCCCTCATCGCCTTCGTGGAGGCCCAGCGGGGCGGCATCCGCCGCTCGGTCCTCGGCCTGAGCGACGAGCAGGCGAAGGCCCGCCCCAGCGCCAGCGAGCTGACCCTGGGCGGCCTGGTGAAGCACGTCGCCGAGACGGAGCTGAACTGGCTGCGGATGGCCCAGCAGAAGCCGAACGAGAAGGCCCGCACCCAGGAGACCTGGGGCGACAGCTTCCGCCTCGTCGAGGGCGAGACGGTCGCGGAGATGCTCGCCTTCTGGGACGGGGTCGCCCGGGAGACCGAGGAGTTCATCCGCTCGGTGCCGAGCCTCGACGACACCTTCCCGCTGCCCCCGGCGCCGTGGTTCCCGAAGGACGGCGAGGTGTCGATGCGCTGGCTGATGCTCCACCTGGTCGAGGAGATCGGGCGGCACGCGGGCCACGCGGACATCGTCCGCGAGTCCCTGGACGGGAAGACGGCCTTCGAGCTCGTGGCACAGGAGCAGGGCTACCCTGGTCAAAGTTGATGAGTGTGTGGCCCCGCGAAGGGCGCGCGGCCCCGAAAGGTGCGGTGAATGTCGGCGATCCGGCTCCTGGTTCTCGGCGCGGTCCGCCAGCACGGCCGCGCCCACGGCTATCAGGTCCGCAACGACCTGGAGTACTGGGGCGCCCACGAGTGGTCCAACGCCAAGCCGGGCTCGATCTACCACGCGCTGAAGCAGCTCGCGAAGCAGGGATTCCTGCACGCGCACGAGATCGCGCCGTCCACCGCGGGCGGCCCGCCGCGCACGGAGTACGAGATCACGGACCAGGGCACCGAGGAGTTCCTGACCATGCTCCGCAGTGCCCTGGTCACGTACGACCAGCGGCCCGACATGCTCACCGCCGCCCTGGGGTTCATCGTCGACCTGCCGCGCGCGGAGGCGCTCTCGCTGCTCAGGGAGCGCGTGCGCGTGATCGAGGGCTGGCGCAAGGGCGTCACGGAGTACTACACGCCCGAGGACGGCCCCGGACAGCTCGGCCACATCGGCGAGATCATGAACTACTGGGTGCACACGGCCGACGGCGGCGTGGAGTGGGCGCAAGGCCTGATCGAGCGGATCGAGGGCGGCGCGTACACCTTCGCGGGGGAGGGCGAGCCGTTCGTCGCGGTGCTCGCCGAGGGCGAGGAGAACCCCTACGCGACCGGTGAGCCGCACGCCGGGGACCACCGCTAGAGCGACGGCGGACCACCGCTGGAGCGACGGCGGACCTCCGCTGGAGCGACGTCGGGCCACCGCTGGGGCGACGGCGGACCTCCGCCGGTGCGGGTGCGGATCGCCGCTAATCAAGTTTGACGAATGACTTCGGCTCGGTTACCTTCACCTCCCTAGTCAAGTTTGACTACGTGATCAACCGGATCGGCGGGCCGGTGGATCGACGAGGGGAGTCGGATGACGGACGCGATCGTCGTCGAGGGTGCGCACAAGGCGTACAAGGAGAAGAAGGCGCTGAACGGACTCGACCTGCGGGTCGGCCGCGGCACGGTGCACGGTGTGCTCGGGCCCAACGGCGCCGGCAAGACCACGGCCGTACGGGTGCTCGCCACTCTGCTGCGGCCCGACGAGGGACGGGTGGAGGTCGCGGGCCACGACGTGCGGCGCAGGCCCGACGAGGTGCGCAGGCGTATCGGTCTGCTCGGCCAGCACGCGGCGCTGGACGAGGAGTTGAGCGGTCGGCAGAACCTCGACATGTTCGGGCGGCTGCACCATCTGCGCGCCCGGAGCGCGCGCGAGCGGGCCGACGAGCTCCTGGAGCGGTTCGGCCTCGGGGACACCGGCGGCAAGGCCGTCAAGCGGTACAGCGGCGGCATGCGGCGCCGTCTGGACCTCGCGGCCTCGCTCATCACGGAGCCCGAGGTGCTGTTCCTTGACGAGCCCACCACGGGCCTCGACCCGCGCGGCCGCGCCGAGGTGTGGGACTCGGTGCGCTCGCTGGTCGGCGGCGGCACCACGGTGCTGCTGACCACGCAGTACCTGGAGGAGGCGGACCAACTGGCCGACCGCATCTCGGTGATCGACGGCGGCCGCGTCATCGCGGACGGCACGGCGGACGACCTCAAGGCGAAGCTGGGCGGGGACCGGATCGACGTCGTGGTGCGCGACGCGGCCCAACTGGAGCGCTGCGCGGGGCTGTTGCCGCGCGGCGCGGCGGTGGACGCGGACCGCCGCCTGGTGTCCGCGCCCGTGACGGACCGCATGGAGGCCCTCACGTCCGTCGTGCGGGCCCTCCAGGACGCGGGCATCGAGGCCGAGGACGTGGCCCTGCGCAGGCCCACGCTGGACGAGGTGTTCCTGAGCCTGACCGGGCGTACGGACGAGGCCGCGCCCGGCGAACGTACGAAGGAGGCCGTGTGAGTACGCCGATGGGCTGGGCCGTGACGGACTCCTGGACCATGACGCGGCGCGAGCTCGCCCACTGGGCGCGCCAGCCCGTGCAGGTGGTCGTGGGACTCGTCTTCCCGGTGATGCTGCTGCTGATGTTCAACTACCTGATCGGCGGCGGCAAGGGCATCGCGGGGGACTACGCCGAGTTCCTGGTGCCGGGCATGTTCGCGCTGACCATGGCCTTCGGTCTGGACGCGACGATGGTCGCGGTCACGCAGGACCTGAACAAGGGCGTGATCGACCGGTTCCGCTCGATGCCGATGGCCGACGGCGCCGTCCTGGTGGGGCGTTCGGTCGCGGACATGCTGCAGTCCTTCGCCGCGCTCCTGGTCATGATGGGGGTCGGGCTCGCCATCGGCTGGCGCTGGCACGGCTCGGCCGGGGCGGCGCTCGGGGCGGTCGGGCTGCTCCTGCTGCTGCGGTTCGCGATGCTGTGGATCGGCATCCACCTGGCGATGGTCGTGGGCCGTCCCGAGCTGGTGACGGCCGTGCAGATCCTGGTCTGGCCGGTCGGCTTCTTCTCGAACGCCTTTACGGTGCCGCAGAACATGCCGGACTGGCTGGGCGCCGCGGTCGAGTGGAACCCGATGTCGGCGACGGCCACCGCGGTGCGCGATCTCTTCGGCAACGACCCGGGGGTGGGGGACACCTCCTGGGCGGCGGAACACGCGGGGCTCCTGGCGGTGCTGTGGCCCGTGGCACTGGTGGGGGTATTCCTGCCGTTGGCGGTGCGGCGGTTCAGGGCGCTGAGCGGCTGACGGCGGCGCCCGGAGCGGTCACCGGGCGCGCGGGCTTGCACCTCACGTGACGTGAGGACGCAGGCTGGACCGCGTACGGAGAAGAGAGGGCGGAAGCCATGAGCTACCCCGTGGGACAGGTCGCCGGTGTCGCCGGAGTGACGGTGCGCACGCTGCACCACTACGACGAGATCGGCCTGCTCGTGCCCAGCGAGCGCAGCCACGCGGGCCACCGGCGCTACAGCGACGCCGACCTGGACCGGCTGCAGCAGATCCTGTTCTACCGGGAGCTCGGCTTCCCCCTCGACGAGGTGGCGGCCCTCCTGGACGACCCGGACACGGACCCGCGGGAGCACCTGCGGCGGCAGCACGAGCTGCTGACCGCCAGGATCCAGCGGCTCCAGGAGATGGCCGCCGCCGTCGAGACCGCAATGGAGGCGAGAAAGATGGGCATCAACCTCACGCCCGAGGAGAAGTTCGAGGTCTTCGGAGAGCACGATCCCGAGCAGTACGCGGAGGAGGTCGAGCAGCGCTGGGGCGACACGGAGGCCTATCGGGAGGCGCAGCGCAAGGCCGCCACGTACACGAAGGACGACTGGAAGCGGATCAACGACGAGTTCTCCGCCCTCCACGCCCACATGGGTGACCTGCTCGACCGGGGCCTGGCCGCCGACTCCGCGGAGGCGATGGACGGGGCCGAGGACCACCGACTGTTCATCACGCGGCACCACTACGGGTGCCCGCTGGAGCTGCACTCCTGCCTCGGCGAGATGTACGTCGCGGACGAGCGCTTCACGGCCTTCTACGAGGCCATCAGGCCGGGGCTCGCGGTGTTCATGCGGGACGCGATCCTGGCGAACGCGGCGCGGGGCGGCCGGGGGAGCACCGAGGAGGGCGCCGCCTCGTGACAGGACGGGGCGGCGGGCCGACACTGCGGGTACGCACCGGCTTCAGGAGGCGTCATGTCCAAGTTGCTGTCCCGCGTCAAGCGTTTCGCCCGCAGCTCTGAGGGGCGGCGGGCCGTGCGGGAGGCCCGCCGCGCGTCCTCCGACCCCAGGCGCCGGGCCGAGGCCAAGGGGTTCATCGGCCGGCTGCGGGGCGGGAAGAGCGGGAAGAAGTAGGCGGCCAGGAGCAGGGCCACGAGCTACGACTGCTGCTCGATCACGACCGCCGTCCCGTACGCGCACACCTCCGCCGCGCCGTCCAGCGCCTCGGTGACGTCGAAGCGGAACATCAGGACGGCGTTGGCGCCACGCGCGCGTGCCTGCTCGATGAGGCGCTCCATGGCCTGGTTCCTGGTCTCCACGAGCGTCTTGGTCAGACCCTTCAGCTCGCCGCCGATCATGGACTTCAGACCCGCGCCGATCTGGCTGCCCAGGTGCCGGGAGCGGACGGTCAGGCCGAAGACCTCACCGATCACCCGGGTCACACGGAACCCGGGCACGTCATTGGTGGTCACGACGAGGACGTCGGACTGAGGGTTGAGGCCGCCGCCGAAATCTTCGATACCCATGCCCCACAGCTTTGTCCTGGTTGGCGAGGAGTGCACCCTGGGAAGTGCGCGGTGCGCCCGGTGAGGGGGAAGGTGGAACCTGCCCGGGGTACCTCGCGTTGATAACTTTGGGCGGCTGCACCCGCCGCCGCACCGCCCCCTCACCCTCAGGAGCCCGGAACCGTGACGACGCTTGCGCTCGGACCAAGCTGGCTGGATCCGGATTACCTGCTCAACCAGTTCGGCCTCTGGGGCCTGCTGCTGATCGTCTTCGCCGAGTCGGGCCTGCTCATCGGCTTCTTCCTGCCCGGTGACTCGCTGCTGTTCACCACCGGCCTGCTGATCACCACGAACAAGCTGGACACCCCGCTGTGGCTGGCCTGCGTGCTGATCTGCCTCGCCGCGATCCTCGGTGACCAGGCGGGCTATCTCTTCGGCAAGAAGGTCGGGCCCGCGCTCTTCAACCGCCCGGACTCCAAGCTCTTCAAACAGGAGAACGTGGTCAAGGCCCACGACTTCTTCGAGAAGTACGGCCCGAAGTCCCTGGTCCTGGCCCGCTTCGTGCCGATCGTGCGGACGTTCACGCCGATCATCGCCGGCGTCTCCGGGATGCGGTACCGCTCGTTCATCACGTTCAACATCATCGGCGGCGTCCTGTGGGGCGCGGGCGTGACCCTGCTCGGCGCCTGGCTCGGCAACATCGAGTTCGTCCACAAGAACATCGAGGCGATCCTGATCCTGATCGTCCTCATCTCGGTGGTGCCGATCATCATCGAGTTCCTGCGGGCGCGCGGGAAGGCCAAGAAGGGCGCGGCCGAGGCCGGTGCCCCGGGCGCGGCCCCGGCGCAGCGCGGCCGCCACGCCAAGCGCTGACCGCACGGACCACCCGAAGGCCCCCGTACGAAGCCGTACGGGGGCCTTCGTGCGTTCCGCCGGTCAGAAGCCCCTGGTCCGCTTGGCCGCGCGGCGGTTCACCGCCGAGGTGGCCCCCGGGACCTTCAGGATCAGCCGGGAGACCTCGCTCCCCAGGTTCACGCCGATCGCGATGGCCAGGGCGGTCGCGACGGCCTTGGTGAGCGAGTTGATGCCCGTGTTCAGGTCGTTCTGCGCCAGGGCGAGCAGCCCGAAGTACGTGGCGCTACCGGGCAGCAGCGGTCCGATCGCCGCTGTCACATAGGGCAGTGAGGACGCGAACCGGTACCGCGAGAAGAGCTGCCCGAACAGCCCCACCAGACCGGCCGCGATGGCCGTCGCGGCGACGGGGGAGAGCTTCAGCGGGGTCTGCGCCAGCGCGCCGAACATCACCCAGGCGATGCCGCCGTTGAGGGTCACGATCAGCACGGTGTGACGTTCCTGCTGGAGCAGGATCGCGAAGGCGAGGCTCAGCGCCATCGACGCCAGGATCTGGATGACCGGCCGCGACGAGGTCACCCCGAACCTGGTCTCCGGCGTCAGGTTCGTCGCGTCCAGCATCACGCCGAGCGACAGGACGAGCAGCACCCCGCAGACGATGCCCACGATGAGGTACATGACCTCCAGGAGGCGGGCGGCCGCGGTGATGTAGTAGCCGGTCAGGCCGTCCTGCACGCCCGCCACCAGGGCCCGCCCGGGGATCAGCGCGAAGAGCCCACCGGTGATGACCGCGGAGGCCATGGACGCCTCGGTGTGGACGAAGCTGAGCGCCACGCCCATCAGGGCGGGCGGCATCGCGGCGCCCACGAACTGGTAGAACTCCGGCAGCCCGCGCCCCGCGCACAGCCAGGCGAGCCGGTCGCCGAGCATCGCGCCGACCGCGGCCACCACGAAGACCAGGGCCCCGCCGCCGACCAGCACGGAGGCCGCTCCCGCGAGCAGCCCGCTGGACGCCGTGAGGGCCCAGCCGGGGTAGGGGTGGCGGTTGCGTCGGATGCCCGCGAGGCGGCGGTAGGCCTCCTCCAGGGAGACGTCGATGTCCGGGTCGCTGATGTCGTCCACCAGGTGGAACACGGCGGCCAGACGGGTGTAGTCGGTGCCCCGGCGGCGCACCGTGCGGGACGCCGTGACGGGGTCGTCGACGAGCGAGGGCTGGTGCGAGATCGACAGGAGCGTGAACGTCACGTTCGGCTCGCAGCGGTCCAGGCCGTAGGAGCGGCAGACCGCGAACATGGCCGCCTCGACGTCCTCGGCGCCCTCACCGCCGGCGAGCAGCAGTTCCCCGATACGCAGCGTCAGGTCGAGCACGCGCGGCACGGCGGGCCCGGTGTCGTCCTCCTGCTTCTGCGCGGGCTCCGGAGCGGGCCGCTCGGCGACCGGCATGCGCAGCATCGTGCGCATCTGGTCCTGCCAGGGCACTTCCTTGGTGAGCTTCACCAGGGGGACGCCCTGCGCGGGCGTGAAGGCCGGCGGGGCGTTGCGGGCGCTGTAGGTGTGCGGAGTGGTGAACGCCGACTTCTCGGTCTCCTGAGTCGTCGACGAGGGCGTCGTGAGACCCGTGGGAACGGCGAACTCGGACGTCGTCTGCGACTCGTCCTCAAGAGCCGGCGGCTGCGCGGCCACCACTCCACTGGGCTGCGCGAACGCGCTGCGGGCCTCGTCCGACTGTGGCTTGCGGTCCTCGGCCTCCTGCTCGGCCACTGATGCCCTCACTTCTCATACGACACGTACGCACCGTTCGTATGGCCAGTATGGGCACAGATACACGGACGGGCCGCGTGGCCCCCCAGGGGTCGCGCGGCCCGTCCGGGGCGAGTGGGCTCAGTGGCCGCCCTCGTCCTTGAAGCGCTTGTAGGAACGCTCGATCTCGGCCTCGGCGTCGGCGCGGCCGACCCAGTCGGCGCCCTCGACGGACTTGCCGGGCTCCAGGTCCTTGTAGACCTCGAAGAAGTGCTGGATCTCCAGGCGGTCGAACTCGGAGACGTGGTGGATGTCGCGCAGGTGCTCCACGCGGGGGTCCGAGGCCGGGACGCAGAGCAGCTTGTCGTCGCCGCCCGCCTCGTCGGTCATCCGGAACATGCCGATCGCGCGGCACTTGATGAGGCAGCCCGGGAAGGTGGGCTCGTCCAGGATGACGAGGGCGTCCAGCGGGTCACCGTCCTCGCCGAGGGTGTTCTCGACGAAGCCGTAGTCCGCGGGGTAGCTGGTCGACGTGAAGAGGCGACGGTCCAGACGGATCCGGCCGGTCTCGTGGTCCACCTCGTACTTGTTCCGCGAACCCTTCGGAATCTCGATGGTGACGTCGAACTCCACGGGTGGCTCCTCCATGATCAGCACATACTTCGGGTGATTAAGTGTCCCTCACGCAGATGTGTGATCGCGAAAGGGGCTGGTCGTCGTGCCGGAGCTCAAGCCTTGGCAGCGGCCTCGACAGCTTTTGAGACAGCTGTCCAAGCCTTCCGCCACCAAGCTCGCCGGGTTCGCCGGGAAGCTCACGACCTTGCAGCTCACGGCGGGTGCCGCCGCCTTCGGCCTGGTCATCGCGGCCGGGGCGGTGGCCGCGGCCGGCCCTTGGGACTCCTCCGGCCAGCGTACGGCCGAGCGGGAGTGGGCCGCTTCCCAGGAGAGCGGGGGTGGCGCAGATCACGGCGGTCGTACGCCCGAATCCGCCCCGAGCGCCCCTTCTGTGCTCGCCGGCCTCGGCGCGCCCGCGGGGACGGCGCCCACGCCGACGGACGGCGCCCTGGCGGACGCGCTCGATCCGCTTTTCAAGGACCCGGCGCTCGGTCCGGAGCGCGCGGGAGTCGTCCTCGACGCGGCTTCCGGCAAACGGGTCTACGGCAGGAGCACGGGCGACACGCTGACACCCGCCTCCACGATCAAGATCGCCACGGCGGTCGCGGCGCTGTCCGCGGCCGGGCCCGACCACCGCATCGCCACGAAGGCGGTGGTCGAGCCCGACTCCAAGGACGTCGTCCTGGTCGGCGGCGGCGACCCCACGCTCACCGCCCGCAAGGAGGGCCGGTACGTCGACACCGCGGCGAGCCTGCGCACGCTGGCCGAGGACACGGCCCGGGCGCTGAAGGACCGCGGCGTGGACGAGGTCACGCTCTCGTACGACACCTCGCTGTATTCGGGACCGCCGCAGCACCCCATCGGCTACAACGAGAACCTCACCCAGGTCACCGCCCTGATGGCCGACGAGGGCCGCCTCGACGACTCCGCCAGCGGCACCGCCGACCGCTCCAAGGACCCGGCGGGCGACGCGGCGAAGAAGTTCGCGGACTTCCTGAAGGACCACGGCATCAAGACCACGTCCGACCCCGGCCCCTCCAAGGCCTCGGACCGCGCCGAGTCCCTCGCCAAGGTCGAGTCGCCGCCGCTGTCCGCCCTGGTCGAGCGGATGCTGACCCACAGCGACAACGACATCGCCGAGGCGCTGGCCCGCCAGACGGCGATCGCGGCGAAGGAGCCGGCGAGCTTCGACGGCGCCGACAAGGCGGTCCGCGCCGAGCTGGCGAAGCTCGGACTCCCGCTCTCCGGGGCGAAGTTCGCCGACGGCAGCGGGCTCGACCGGGCCGACCGGATCTCCGCCGAGCTGCTCGCGGCGCTCCTGGAGCACGCCGCCGACCCGGCCCGCCCCGAACTGCGCTCCGTGGTGACGGGCCTGCCCGTCGCCGGCTTCACCGGCACGCTGGTCGACCGCTACCCCAAAGACTCCCCGGGCACCGGCCTGGTCCGCGCCAAGACCGGCACGCTGACGGGCGTGAACACCCTCGCGGGCACGGTGGTCGACGCCGACGGCCGCCTCCTGGTCTTCGCCTTCATGACCACGGGCACGACGGACCGCGACGCGGCCCAGGCAGCGCTGGACCGCATGGCCTCCACAGTGGCCAACTGCGGCTGCCGCTGAGCCGCCCCCGGCACAGACGGGCGCAGAGCCCCGAAGGCTGCCTGGGCCCCGAAGGGGCGCGGGGAACGGCGCGCTCAGCCACAAAAAAGCCCGCACCCGGGGGAACAGGCGAAGGCGCCCCGAAGGGGCGCGGGGAACTGCGCGCCAAGCCACAAACAGCCCGCACGAGAAGAGAACCGGCCCACACCCCGACGGCGCCGAGGACAGAAGCCCCACCCGCCCCGAGGACCCCCTAGGGGCCGGCCTCCGGGGCAAGGTGGGGTGCAAGCCCCTCCGCAAGAGGGAGCCAGCACGTACCGTTGACGCATGACGAGCATCGGTGGTGCGGAGATGGTCGACTGGAATCTCGCGGTGGCGACCGCGACCCGGCTCGTGCGGCCGGGCCCAGAGGTGAGCCGGGACGAGGCGCGCGCCGTCGTCGCCGAGCTCCGCCGGCACGCCAAGTCCTCGGAGGAGCACGTCCGTTCCTTCACGAAGATGGGCACGGAGGACACCCACGACACCCCCGTCCTCGTGGTCGACCGAGCCGGCTGGGTCCGGGCGAACGTGGCGGGGTTCCGCGAGATCCTCAAGCCCCTCCTGGACAAGATGCAGGACCGCCGCGGCAGCGGCCCCGGCGGCGCCGTCCTCGGCGCGGTCGGCGGCAAGGTCACCGGCGTCGAGCTCGGCATGCTGCTGTCCTTCCTCGCCTCCCGCGTCCTCGGGCAGTACGAGACGTTCGCCCCGGCCACCCGCGACCTCCCCGCGGGGGAGAACGGCGGCGGCAGGCTCCTCCTCGTCGCGCCGAACATCGTGCACGTCGAGCGCGAGCTGGACGTCGACCCCCACGACTTCCGCCTCTGGGTCTGCCTCCACGAGGAGACGCACCGCACGCAGTTCACCGCCGTGCCCTGGCTCCGCGACCACCTGGAGGGCGAGATCCAGGCGTTCCTCGGCGAGACCGAGGTCGATCCGATGACGGTCCTGGAGCGCGTCAGGGAGGCCGCCCAGTCGCTCGCCGGAGGCCGCCCCGAGGGCGAGGAGGACGACGGCGGCCGCTCCCTCGTCGAGATCGTCCAGACCCCCGCCCAGCGCGAGATCCTCGCCCGCCTGACGGCCGTGATGTCCCTCCTGGAGGGCCACGCGGACTTCGTGATGGACGGCGTGGGACCGGACGTGGTGCCCTCCGTCGGAGAGATCCGCGAGAAGTTCAAGGAGCGCAGGGCCCGGGGCGCCAGCCGCCTGGACCAGGCGCTGCGCAAGCTCCTCGGCCTCGACGCGAAATTGCGCCAATATCGCGACGGCGAGCGCTTCGTCCGCGCCGTCGTGGGCGAGGTCGGCATGGACGGCTTCAACCGCGTCTGGACTTCCCCGAACACACTGCCCACGAAGGCGGAGATCGCCAAACCGGCGGACTGGGTCGCGAGGGTGCACCGTAAGGGAGACTGAGGGACCGGATGCGGCCGACGGCAGGAGAACGCTCCAGCAATCACCCGTCCGAGGGACCGTAGGCGATGGGTAGGCGTGCAATGCTCGGGGAACGGCTCGGTTCTGTCACCATCGACACACTCTGAGTGACCAAGACTCGGGATTCCGGGGCCCGGCGAAGGCCGGGTCCGGTCTCCGGAGTGGGTCCTGAGTGATTGGTCCGAGGCTCACCCCCCGAACTTCACGAAGGGAACCGGACATGGGTCCCCATCCTGCGGTCGCGGCGATACGCCTGGCGGTCCGCCGCGTACTCCACGACGTACTGACCGACGTACAGCGCAGCTCCCAGAACAGCCCCCCACACCCCCCACGCGAGCAGGCACCGCCGCTCGTGCTCGTCGCATGCTCCGGCGGCGCCGACTCCATGGCGCTCGCCTCCGCCCTCGCCTTCGAGGCCCCCAAGCTCGGCATCCGCGCCGGCGGCATCACCGTCGACCACGGCCTGCAGCCCGGCTCCGACCTGCGCGCCGCCGAGGTCGTCGTGCGCCTCACCGCCCTCGGCATGACCCCGGTCGAGTCCGTCGCCGTGGACGTCGGCCGCGACGGCGGCCCCGAGGCCGCCGCCCGCGACGCCCGCTACGCCGCCCTGGATGCCGCCGCCGAACGGCATTCAGCGGCCGCGGTGCTGCTCGGCCACACCCGTGACGACCAGGCCGAGACCGTCCTGCTCGGTCTCGCCCGCGGCTCCGGGATCCGCTCCCTGTCCGGAATGGCCGCGACCTCGGGGGTCGCCGGCCGTTACCGCCGCCCCTTCCTCCACATCGACCGGCAGACCGCCCGCAAGGCCTGTCTGGTCCAGTCGCTGCCCGTCTGGGACGACCCGCACAACACCGATCCGGCCTACACCCGCTCGCGGCTGCGGCACGAGGGCCTGCCCGCCCTGGAGAAGGCGCTCGGCAAGGGGGTCGTCGAGGCGCTCGCCCGGACGGCCCAGCTGTCCCGGGACGACGCCGACGCCCTCGACACGTGGGCCGCCCAGGCCGACACGACCGTGCGCGACGCGGCCGGTCTCCTGGAGTGCGCCAAGCTCTACGCCCTGCCGCCCGCCGTGCGCCGCCGCATCGTGCGCCGGGCCGCGATCGATGCCGGTGCGCCCGCCGGTTCCCTGTTCGCCCGGCACATCGAAGAGGTCGACCGTCTGATCACCGGCTGGCGCGGCCAGGGAGCCATCAATCTCCCGGGCAAAGTCGTGGCCCAGCGCCAGGGTGGCAGACTGGTGATCCGGCAGGGCTGACGGTAGACCGCACTCATCGCGGGTCCGGACGGCCGGTGGGACGACCGAAAGTGATGCGGGTGGACGCGAAAGACATGGGCACCGACCTCAAGTCGGTGCTCATCACCAAGGAAGAGATCGACGCGAAGCTGGCCGAGCTGGCCGCGAAGGTCGACGCGGAGTACGCGGGCAAGGACCTGCTGATCGTCGGTGTCCTCAAGGGCGCCGTGATGGTCATGGCGGACCTGGCGCGCGCGCTGTCCACCCCCGTCACGATGGACTGGATGGCCGTGTCGTCGTACGGCGCGGGCACCCAGTCCTCCGGCGTCGTGCGGATCCTCAAGGACCTGGACACCGACATCAAGGGCAAGCACGTCCTGATCGTCGAGGACATCATCGACTCCGGTCTGACGCTGTCCTGGCTCCTGTCGAACCTCGGCTCGCGCGAGCCCGCCTCCCTCGAGGTGTGCACGCTGCTGCGCAAGCCGGAGGCGGCGAAGGTCGCGATCGACGTGAAGTGGATCGGCTTCGACATCCCGAACGAGTTCGTGGTGGGCTATGGCCTCGACTTCGCGGAGAAGTACCGCAATCTCCCGTTCGTCGGAACGCTCGCTCCGCACGTCTACGGCGGCTGACGCACCGTAGGGCGGCGGACGACGCCGGGGAACCCTCACCCGTTTCCCCGCGTTGGAGCATGCGAAGGCGGGATTGCCAGCCCTCCCGTGCGGCTTCGGGTCACAATGCTGGGGTACCGTCCGAAGAACAGTCTTTATCAAACTCACTATGGCAGGAGGGACGGGGCGTCATCGCTCCGTATGGATGGACGTGAAGCGATACTTCCGTGGGCCAGTCATGTGGATCGTGCTGGCCGTCCTTGCCGTGGTCGTGTTGATGCAGGTCGTCGGCTCGTCCGGTGGCTACAAGACGGTGGACACCGGCCAGGTCGTCCAGGCCATCAACGACAACAAGGTCGAGTCGGCCAAACTCACCACCGGTGACGAGCAGATCATCAAGGTCGAGCTCAAGGACGGCCAGAAGGTCAAGGACAGCAGCAAGATCCAGGCGAGCTACATCGGTGACCAGGGCGTCGCCCTCGCCAATTCGCTGCAGACCAAGTACGAGAGCAAGGACATCCCGGACGGTTACACCGTCTCCCCGTCGAAGCAGAACCCCTTCGTCGGCATCCTGCTCTCCCTTCTCCCCTTCGTCCTCATCGTCGTCGTCTTCCTGTTCCTGATGAACCAGATGCAGGGCGGCGGCTCCCGGGTCATGAACTTCGGGAAGTCCAAGGCCAAGCTCATCACCAAGGACACCCCGAAGACGACCTTCGCCGATGTGGCGGGTTCGGACGAGGCCGTCGAGGAGCTCCACGAGATCAAGGAGTTCCTCCAGGAGCCGGCGAAGTTCCAGGCCGTCGGCGCCAAGATCCCCAAGGGCGTACTGCTGTACGGCCCGCCCGGTACGGGCAAGACGCTGCTCGCGCGCGCCGTCGCGGGCGAGGCGGGCGTCCCGTTCTACTCGATCTCCGGTTCCGACTTCGTCGAGATGTTCGTCGGTGTCGGTGCCTCCCGTGTCCGTGACCTCTTCGAGCAGGCCAAGGCGAACGCCCCGGCGATCGTCTTCGTCGACGAGATCGACGCGGTGGGCCGTCACCGCGGCGCCGGTCTCGGCGGTGGCCACGACGAGCGCGAGCAGACGCTGAACCAGCTGCTCGTCGAGATGGACGGCTTCGACGTGAAGGGCGGCGTCATCCTGATCGCCGCCACGAACCGGCCCGACATCCTCGACCCGGCGCTGCTGCGCCCCGGCCGCTTCGACCGGCAGATCGCCGTCGACCGCCCGGACATGCAGGGCCGTCTGGAGATCCTCAAGGTTCACCAGAAGGGCAAGCCGGTCGCCCCGGACGTCGACCTGTCGGCCGTCGCGCGGCGCACGCCGGGCTTCACCGGCGCCGACCTGAGCAACGTCCTGAACGAGGCCGCGCTCCTGACGGCCCGCAGCGACAAGAAGCTGATCGACAACGGCATGCTCGACGAGGCGATCGACCGCGTCGTGGCCGGCCCGCAGAAGCGGACCCGGATCATGTCCGACAAGGAGAAGAAGATCACCGCGTACCACGAGGGCGGACACGCCCTGGTCGCGGCGGCCTCGCCGAACTCGGACCCGGTCCACAAGGTCACGATCCTCTCCCGCGGCCGGGCCCTGGGGTACACCATGGTCCTGCCCGACGAGGACAAGTACTCGACCACGCGCAACGAGATGCTCGACCAGCTCGCCTACATGCTGGGCGGCCGCGCGGCCGAGGAGCTCGTCTTCCACGACCCGACGACGGGCGCGGCGAACGACATCGAGAAGGCCACGGCCACCGCCCGCGCGATGGTCACGCAGTACGGCATGACCGAGCGTCTCGGCGCGATCAAGTTCGGCGGCGACAACACCGAGCCGTTCCTCGGGCGCGAGATGGCGCACCAGCGGGACTACTCGGAAGAGGTCGCGGCGCTGGTCGACGAAGAGGTCAAGAAGCTCATCGAGACCGCGCACAACGAGGCGTGGGAGATCCTCGTCGAGAACCGCGACGTCCTCGACAACCTGGTGCTCCAGCTCCTCGAGAAGGAGACCCTCGGCAAGGAGCAGATCGCCGAGATCTTCGCCGGGATCGTGAAGCGTCCGGCCCGCCCGGCGTGGACCGGCTCCTCGCGCCGTACGCCCTCGACCCGTCCGCCGGTGCTCTCCCCCAAGGAGCTGTCGCTGACGAACGGTGCGAACGGCGCCACCCCCGCGGTGACCGCCGGCAGCAGCACGGACCAGCCCATCGAAGTGGTCCCGGAGGACCGCACCGAGAGCTGACCCCCTGCGTCTCAGCAGGCCCGGAATGGATGCCGCGCCCCCCTGGTTCTAGCCTGGGGGGCGCGGCACTTTCGTACGCCCGCGTGGAGAGACGTACAGGAACGAGGCAGGACATGACCGACCCGGTGACGCTGGACGGCGAGAGCTCGATCGGCGAGTT
This sequence comes from Streptomyces silaceus, assembly GCF_001419745.1. Taxonomy (GTDB): domain Bacteria; phylum Actinomycetota; class Actinomycetes; order Streptomycetales; family Streptomycetaceae; genus Streptomyces; species Streptomyces silaceus. The sequence continues at coordinate 23,062 of NZ_LIRJ01000289.1, forward strand.
CGACGAGAAGCGGGCCGAGAACGCCGTGCGTGAGCTTCTGATCGCCGTGGGGGAGGACCCCGACCGCGAGGGCCTCCTGGAGACCCCGGCGCGCGTCGCGCGGGCGTACCGGGAGATATTCGCCGGCCTGTGGCAGAAGCCCGAGGACGTCCTGACGACGACGTTCGACCTCGGCCACGACGAGATGGTCCTCGTGAAGGACATCGAGGTGATGAGCTCCTGCGAGCACCACCTGGTCCCGTTCGTGGGCGTCGCCCACGTCGGTTACATCCCGTCCACCGACGGCAAGATCACCGGTCTGTCGAAGCTGGCCCGCCTCGTGGACGTGTACGCGCGCCGTCCCCAGGTCCAGGAGCGCCTGACCACGCAGATCGCGGACTCCCTGATGGAGATCCTGGAGCCGCGCGGCGTCATCGTGGTCGTGGAGTGCGAGCACATGTGCATGACGATGCGCGGGGTGCGCAAGCCGGGCGCCAAGACGATCACCTCCGCGGTGCGCGGCCAGCTGCGGGACCCCGCGACGCGCAACGAGGCGATGAGCCTGATCATGGCCCGCTGAGCCGATCCCGCGCGGCCGAGACCGAGACCTGCGCCGAGGGCGGGACGCTGCTGTAGCGGCGCCGCAGGGGCCTGTGAGGGCCTCGGAGGGCGGTCGTGGCGCTCGGGGGGGCCTGCATCTTCTGAGCGCCTCCGGGCCGCCTCGCACCTTCTGAGTGCCTGAGCGCCGAGCGGACCTAGGCCGCCGGCGCCGTCCCGCCGTTCTCGTCGTCGTCCTCGGGGAGCTTGCAGACCCGCTCCAGGAAGAAGGCGGCCGCTATCACCGCGAAGCTCATCAGGACCGAGAGCCCGGCGTAGATCGCCTGGTCGCGGCGGGCCGGGATGTCGAGCGACTCCAGGAGGAACACGCCCGTGCCGCCGTACATCCCGGCGACCAGGGCGGCGACCAGGGCGCTCGCCTGGCCGAAGACGACGGCGCGGGCGGCCATCATCGGCTCGACGCCCTTCGCGTCGGGGCGGCGCTCGCGCTGGGCGCGCAGGCGCGAACGCAGCGAGAGCGCCGTCGCCAGCAGGACGACGGCGATCACCGCGAGCACGATGGGCGCGGCCAGCGGAACCCGCGGCAGCGTGCCGACGGAGTCCCACAGGCGGGCGCCCGACCAGGACAGCACTCCGGCCGCGAGGAAGAGGCCGACCAGCGTCCTGATACGCAGTTGCTTCACGGGTGACCCTTCATCGTCTTGCTTGCCTCGACCGCCTTCTCCAACGACTACTCCGGCAGCCGGAGTTCCAGGTCGGCGCGGGGAGCGACGCCTTCGCGGGTGACCGTGTCGAGCAGCTGGGCGACCGGACCGCGGCCGGTCAGCTGGGCCTCGGGGTCGACGTCGTGCCAGGGGGCGAGGACGAAGGCACGCTCGTGGGCGCGCGGGTGGGGCAGCGTGAGCGCCGGGTCGTCGGAGACCACGTCGGCATACGCCACGATGTCCACGTCGATCGTGCGCGGGCCCCAGCGCTCGTCGCGGACGCGGTGAAAGGCCTCCTCGACGGCCTGCGCGCGCTCCAGGAGCGAGGCGGGCGGCAGGGTCGTCTTCACCACGACGACCGCGTTGAAGTACGAGGGCTGCGTGCCGGGGTCGACGCCCCACGGCTCGGTCTCGTACACCGGGGAGACCGCCTTGACCCGCAGGCCGGGGGTGTCCTCCAGGGCGTCGATGGCGCCCTGGAGCGTCTCCAGGCGGTTGCCGAGGTTGCTGCCGAGGGAGATCACGGCGCGCTTGGGGTTGGACAGGGTCGTGTCCGCGGCGTCGACCTGCTCGACCACGGAGGTGGGCACCGGCTGGACGGTCGGGTCGCTCTGACCCGCTTTGAAGGGCGCAGTCATACTCGGCTCCGGGTGATGGTGACGGTCACGTCGTCGAAGGGGACGGTGATCGGGGCGTCCGGCTTGTGGACGCACACCTCGACCTCCAGGACTCCGTCGTGCTTCAGACACGTCTGGGCGATGCGCTCGGCGAGCGTCTCGATCAGGTCGACGGGCTCGCCTTGGACGACCGTCGCGACCTCCTCGGCCACGATGCCGTAGTGCACGGTCTTCGCCAGGTCGTCGTCGGCCGCGGCCGCTCGCGTGTCCAGACCAAGCACCAGGTCCACGATGAAGGTCTGGCCCTCTTCGCGCTCCCGCGGATAGACACCGTGGTGCCCGCGGGCCTTGAGGCCGCGCAGCGCGACACGATCCACGCGAATCACTCCTGCAATCGTCGGTATCGGCAGGCCTGTACCGAGTGCGGTCGGCACACCAGCCTCGATCGAATCTACCTGCGAGCACTGACAGCGCTCGCCCGCGGGGCCCGTCGGCCGCCGCGGCGCGCACCGGTCATACCGCGTTCGAGCTGCGGCTCGTGGCTGGTAGCCGCCCATACCCGGCGGCCCGTGATCCCAACCACATCCGTGGGTCTACCCACTCAAGAGGGTGTCTCGTCGCCCTCTTCGTCATCGGTTTCGGCGAGCACGGGTGACGCGTGGTGCGACCAGAGCTTCCATCCGTCGGATGTGCGGCGGAACACATTCGTGGCGACCACGAGCTGGCCCACGAGCGGGCCCAGCTCGCCGCCGCCCTCCGGGGGCGGGCCGCCGCTGAGGATGTTCTCGGTGCAGGTCACCAGAGCGGTGTCGCCGGCCACGCCGACCTTCAGGTCGGTGAGGAAGAACTGGATGTACTCGGTGTTGGCCATGATCAGCGCGTACGACCTGAGGACCTCGCCGCGGCCGGTGAGGACCGGCCAGCCGGGGTGGACGCAGGAGATGGCGTCGCCCGCCGGGTCCTCGACGCCGTCCTCGTCGGCCTCGCCGTCCCGTGCGCCGTCCCCGGAGTCGAGCCACAGTTCGGACACCTTGTCGAAGTCGCCGCGCTCCAGCGCTTCATAGAAGGCGGTGTTGGCGAGCTCGACCTGTTCGCTGTCGGTCCTGCTGGCCTCGGTCACCGGTGGCCGCCCGCCGCGTCCGTCACGGCCTGGGCGACGCGGACGGCGTCGGCCGTCGCCCGCACCTCGTGCACGCGGACCGCCCAGGCGCCCTGGTGGGCGGCGATGGCGGAGACCGCGGCGGTGGCGGCGTCGCGCTCGCGGGCGGGCGGCGGGGCGCCCTCGGGGCCCGCGAGGACCCGGCCGAGGAACCGCTTGCGGGAGGCGGCGACGAGGACGGGGTGGCCGAGCTCGCGCAGCCGGTCGACGCGGGCGAGGAGCGCCAGGTCGTGCTCGGCCTCCTTGGAGAAGCCGAGGCCGGGGTCGACGACGATGCGCTCGGGGGCGATGCCGCCCTCGATGGCGGCCTCCACGCGCGCGTGCAGCTCGGTGACGACTTCGGAGACGACGTCCTCGTAGTGCGGCTCTGCGTGCAGGTCGGTGAGGAAGCCGCGCCAGTGCATGACCACGAAGGGCGCGCCGGCGGCGGCGACCGCGGGGACCATGCGCGGGTCGGCGAGGCCGCCGCTGACGTCGTTGACGAGGACGGCGCCCGCGGCGAGCGCCTGCTCGGCGACGGTGGCGCGCATGGTGTCCACGGAGACCGCGACGCCCTCGGCGGCCAGGCCGCGGACGACGGGCACGACGCGGCGCAGCTCCTCGTCCTCGTCCACGCGGGAGGCGCCGGGGCGGGTGGACTCGCCGCCGACGTCGACGAGGTCGGCGCCCTGGGCGACCAGGTCGACGCCGTGCTTGACGGCGGCCGCGGTGTCGAACCATCGGCCGCCGTCGGAGAAGGAGTCGGGCGTCACGTTCACGACGCCCATGACCGCACAGCGGTCCCACTCCGGCAGCCCCTGGACCGATCCCCGCCCGCGCAACGTACTCATGTCTCCAGCGTAGGCCCGGACGCGGCCGGTTTACGCCGCCTGGACCTCGCGCTCGGCCGCCTGGTGGGGGCAGGGGCGGCGCTGGGGCGTGCCCCTGCGCAGGAAGCGGGGCAGCGCGAGCGTGACGAAGCCCTCGGCCTGCATGGCGGCGAAGCCGATGCGGGGCAGGTCCTTGCTGGAGCGGTAGACGACGAAGCGGGGCTCCCAGCGGGGGCGGAACTTCGCGTTGAACTTGTACAGGGACTCGATCTGGAACCAGCGGGAGAGGAAGACAAGCAGGCCGCGCCAGGCGCGCAGGACCGGGCCCGCGCCGATCTTCTCGCCGCGGGCGAGGGCCGCGCGGAACATCGCGAAGTTGAGGGACACGCGCGCGATGCCGAGCTTGGGGGCGGCCTGCAGGGCGGCGACGATGAGCAGCTCGTTCATGCCGGGGTCGGCCGAGCGGTCGCGGCGCATGAGGTCCAGGGAGACGCCGTCCTTGCCCCAGGGGACGAAGTGCAGGACGGCCTTCAGGTCGCCGTAGGCGCCCGGCTCCTCGTCGGCCTTGTGGGCCGTGGCGATCAGACAGTCGCCGTCGTTCGGGTCGCCGATGCGGCCGAGCGCCATGGAGAAGCCGCGCTCGGTGTCGGTGCCGCGCCAGTCGTCGGCGGCGCGCTGGATCCGGGCGAGCTCGTTCTCGCCGAGGTCACGGATGCGCCGCACGCGCGTCTCGTAGCCATTGCGCTCGATCCGCTTGACCATCTGGCGTACGTTGCGCATCGCACGCCCGGACAGGGAGAAATCCGCGACGTCCACCACCGCCTCGTCGCCCAGTTCGAGGGCGTCCAGGCCGGTCTCGCGGGTCCAGACCTCGCCGCCCGTCTCGGAGCAGCCCATGACGGCGGGGGTCCAGGAGTGGAGCTTGGCCTCGTCCATGAAGCGCTCGATGGCGCCGGGCCAGGCCTCGACGTCGCCGATCGGGTCGCCGCTGGCGAGCATCACTCCGGAGACGACGCGGTAGGTGACGGCGGCCTTGCCGCTGGGGGAGAAGACGACGCCCTTGTCGCGGCGGAGCGCGAAGTGGCCGAGGGAGTCGCGGCCGCCGTGCTTGTCGAGCAGGGCGCGCAGCCGCGTCTCGTCGTCCTCGGTGAGGCGGGCGGCCGGGTGCTCGGGGCGGAAGGCCAGGTAGATGGTGGTGAGGGCGGTGAGCATGCCGAGGGCGCCGAGGGAGAAACCGACGGTCCAGGACGTGCGTCCGTAGTAGTCGACCGGGCCCTCGAAGCCGAAGAGCCCGTACAGGACGTGCTCCAGGCGGTCCGTGATGCTCGGGTCCCCGATGACCTTCCCCGGGTGGACGCTGACGATCACCAGGCCCAGGACGATCGAGCCGGCACCGAGGAGGACGAAGTTGGCCAGGGCCCGCCAGCGGCTGCGCGGATCGGGCAGGGCCGTGAACTCACTCCGATGGCGCAGCAGGAGCGCGAGAAGTGCGACCGAGATCAGGACACCGATGACCGAGTGGCGGTACGCGAACTGCGCCACGGCACCCGCGGGCAGCAGCACGACGGCGGCCCGCCAGGCCCGCCGCTTGTTGCGCCGCAGCCCGTGCGCGAGCAGGAGCAGCAGGACGCCTGAGCTGAGCGCGAGGGCGGCCGCGAAGGGGCCGAGCGCGCCGGGCAGGACCTCGGCGAGGGCGTGCATGCGGCTGTGCCGGAAGCGGGGGAAGACGCCTGCCGCGACGTTCAGCAGGCCCACGACCGCGCAGGCTCTGGCGACGAGGGTCGGCACCGACTCGGGGCGTGGTCCCCGCAGTGCCCGGCGGAGCCGGCCGTCACGGTGGCGGTCCTCACTGCCCGGAACCCCACCCGACATTTCCCCATCTATCCTGACAGACATCGCATCCCGTAGTTCTGCGAGAGACCTTGATTCCGGTGCCAAAGAGGCATCCGGCAACATTGCGCCCTCTAGGACGGTCCTTCGGGGAAACGGGTTCATTCCCGACCGGAAACCGCTGGAAAAGCTCAGGCAGGGCCGCCGGAGGCACCGGCAGGCCCGAGCCAGGGTCCGGTCATGCCGCGGCACGCCCCGGCAAAGGTAGAAAGCGCAGGCAGGAACACCCCATGGGACTCACGAGCAACAAGGTCCTCGCCCTTGCGGTCGTGCTGGCCGTACTGCTCTTCGTCGGTACCGTCTGGCTCTGGCCGCGGCTGGCCCGCCGGAGCTGGAAGGCCGTCACGGGGCGCGTCGGGCTGCTCATCGCCACCCAGGTCGCGATCTTCGCCTCCGTGGGTCTCGCGGCCAACCAGGCCTTCGGTTTCTACGCCACGTGGGCGGACCTCTTCGGCCAGGAGACGGCACCCGGAGTGGTGGTCGACCACGACCCGGCCAAAGGAGCCGGTCCCGTCAAGGTCGTCGACACCCAGCCCGTGAACGTGCCCGGCGGCGGCCGGCCCGCCACCGGCGGCCAGATCCAGAAGATCGAGGTCGGCGGCAAGGAGTCCGAAATAGGCAGCCCCGCCTACGTCTACCTGCCGCCCGAGTACTTCCAGCCCCAGTACAAGAACCGGAAGTTCCCCGCGTCCGTGGTGCTCACCGGCTACCCGGGCACCGCCGAGGCGCTCATCAAGGGCCTGCACTACCCGCAGACCGCCCACCGGCAGGCCGCCGAGGGCAAGATGCAGCCGATGATCCTGATCATGATGCGGCCCACCGTGGCGCCGCCGCGCGACACGGAGTGCGTGGACATCCCCGGTGGCCCGCAGACCGAGACGTTCTTCGCCAAGGACCTGCCCGCCGCGATATCGCAGCACTACAGGGTGGGCACCAAGGCCGCGAACTGGGGCGTCATCGGCGACTCCACGGGCGGCTACTGCGCGCTCAAGCTCGCCATGCACCACCCCGACAAGTACGGCGCCGGGGCGGGCCTGTCCGCGTACTACAAGGCACCCATCGACGTCACCACCGGAGACCTCTTCCACGGTGACAAGGAGCTCGAACAGCGCGCCGACCTGATGTGGTACCTCGAGCACATGCCGGCGCCCAAGACGTCCCTCCTGGTGAGCAGCAGCAAGAAGGGCGAGGACAACTACCACGACACCTTGAAGTTCATCGACAAGGTGAAGGCGCCCACGCGCGTCTCCTCGATCACGCTCGACAGCGGCGGGCACAACTTCAACACCTGGCGCCGGGAGATCCCCGCGACGCTGCAGTGGATCAGCGGGCGGCTGAGCGACGACTAGTCCCGCGGTCCCGGGGCGGGCCGTCAGGGCGGGCCGTCAGCCTTCCGTGATGGCGGTCACCGTCTCCAGCTCGACCTCCGCGCGCGCGATGTCGCGCGCGTCCGCCGCCGTCGAGCGGCGCAGCGCCTCGTGCAGCCGGGCCGGGGTCAGCACGCCCAGGAAGCGGCCCGCGCTCTCCTTGTCGATGACCGCGATCCAGCCCGCGTCGTGCTGGAGCATCGTCGCGAACGCCTGCTTCAGGCTCGCGCCGACCGGGAGCCACGCCTCCATGCGGCGGGCGTGCTCGCGGACCGTGCCGCTCTCCCCGCGCGCGTGCTCGGCGGAGATCCAGCCGTGCAGGTTGTTCTCGCCGTCCAGGACGACCGCCCAGCGGGCGTCGAGCTCCTTGGGCAGCGGGTCGTCCAGGTGCACCACGGGGGGCTGCTCCAGGTCGCCCTCCTCGATCGGCGTGACGGAGAGCCGCTTGAGGCCGCGGTCCGCGCCGACGAAGTCGGCCACGTAGTCGTTCGCGGGGGCGCCCAGGACGGTCGAGGGGGTGTCGAACTGCTCGATGCGCCCGTGGCCGTAGACGGCGATGCGGTCGCCGAGGCGGACGGCCTCCTCGATGTCGTGCGTGACGAAGAGCACGGTCTTGCGCACGGCCTGCTGGAGGCGGAGGAATTCGTTCTGCAGGTGCTCGCGCACTACGGGGTCGACCGCGCCGAACGGCTCGTCCATGAGGAGCACCGGCGGATCGGCGGCCAGGGCGCGGGCCACGCCGACGCGCTGACGCTGGCCTCCGGAGAGCTGCTCGGGGAAGCGGTCGCCGAAGACGGACGGGTCGAGGCCGACCAGATCGAGGAGCTCGGCGGCGCGCTCGCGGGCCTTGCCGCGCTTGACGCCGAGGAGATGCGGGACGGTCGCCGTGTTCTCCAGCACTGTCTTGTGCGGGAAGAGGCCGACCTGCTGGATCACATAGCCGATGCGGCGCCGGAGTTGGACGGGATCGATTCCGGATATGTCGTCGCCGTCGACGAATATCCGCCCCTCGCTCGGCTCGATGAGCCGGTTCACCATTTTCATCGTCGTCGTCTTGCCGCAGCCGGACGGGCCGACGAGCGTGACCAGTTCACCCTCGGCGACCTCGAAGGACAGATCGTCGACGGCCGTGGTGCCGTCCGCGTAGCGCTTGGTGACGTGCTCGAACCGGATCATGGTTCCCCATTGTGGAGGGCGGTGGCGGGCTTTGCGTGAAGGCCATGTTGCGGCAGTACAACGAGTCTCGGCGATTGTCGGTGCCGCGCGTTAGGGTCGCCGGACACGGGGGGACGTGTGTGCGGCATACGTCCGGGGATTCGGGGGAGGTGGGGCGCGTGGCCGAGCAGAACTGTCTGGTGACGAACGACTGGATCTGCGGGGAATATCTCCGCACCCGCAGCCAGGAGTTGATCGACGCGACCCTTCAGCACGTCGGGATCACGGTCGCCTCGGTGGTGATCGGCCTCGTCGTGTCGCTGCCGCTCGCATTGCTCGCGCGCCGCTGGCGCTTTCTCGCGGGACCGATTCTCGGCGTGACGACCGTGCTGTACACGGTGCCCTCGCTGGCGATGTTCTCGCTGCTCCTCCCGTTCTTCGGCCTTTCGGTGTCCCTGGTCGTCACGGGCCTGGTGCTGTATTCGCTCACGGTCCTCGTGCGGAACATCCTGGCCGGTCTCCAGGCCGTCCCCGAAGAGGCGAGGGACGCCGCGAAGGGAATGGGGTACGGCCCGCTGAGGCTGCTGTGGGAGGTGGAGCTGCCGCTCGCGCTGCCCGCCCTGCTGGCCGGCGTCCGCATCACCACGGTCTCCACGGTCGCGCTGACGACCGTCGGCGCCATCGTGGACTACGGCGGCCTCGGCACGCTCATCCTCGACGGCCTCGACACGACGTTCAAGGCCCAGGTGCTCACGGCGTCGGTCCTGTGCGTGCTCCTCGCCGTCGTCGCCGACCTGCTGCTGCTCGGCCTCCAGCGGTGGCTCACCCCCTGGACGAGAGTCCACCGAATACGGAAGAGCCGTGCCGCGCGCAAGGCACCGGCGGCCAAGGTGGCGGAACCTGCATGAACGCGATCACCGGTGCGTACGACTGGCTGACCACGGGCGCCAACTGGGAAGGCGAGAAGGGGGTGTGGCACCGCCTCGCCGAGCACCTGTACTTCACCGGGGTCTGCCTCGCCGTCGCCTGCGTGATCGCGCTGCCCCTCGCGCTCTACCTCGGCCACATCGGCAAGGGCGGCGCGCTCGCGGTCAACATCTCCAACGTCGGCCGCGCGGTGCCCACGCTCGCGCTGCTGATCCTGCTCACGCTCACGCCGCTCGGCGAGCACGGGGACGTGCCGACGCTGATCGCGCTGGTGCTCTTCGCGGTGCCGCCGCTGCTGACCAACGCCTATCTCGGCATGCGCGAGGTGGACCGGTCGGTGGTGGAGGCCGCGCGCGGGATGGGCATGAGCGGGCGTCAGCTGTTCGCGCGGGTCGAGCTGCCGCTCGCGTACCCGCTGGTCATGACCGGGGTCCGGTCCGCCGGCGTCCAGGTCGTCGCGACGGCCACGCTCGCCGCGATGGCGGGCGAGGGGGGCCTCGGCCGGATCATCACGGCCGGGTTCAACCTGCAGAACACCCCGCAAGTGGTCGCGGGCGCGGTCCTGGTGGCGCTGCTCGCGCTGCTGGTGGAGGGCGTCCTGGTCCTCGCGGGCCGGGCCTTCGACCCGATGCGGCGGAGCGGCGTGCGTCCCTGATCGCTCGTCCGTTCCTCCCTCCCTTCTCCCGTCCTTCCTCCCGTCCTTCCTCCTGGATCTTCCCTCTCGAAATGGTGGTTCACCCAATGAAGAGCACAACGCGTCGCGCGCGACGGATGGCAGGGGCGGCCGCGGCCGTCGTGGCCCTGACCGCGGGGCTCGCCGCGTGCGGCGGGGACAGCCTGGAGGACGACGGCAAGGGGTCGGACAAGGCGGGCGACGGCAAGAAGGGCTCGCTCGTGGTGGGTTCGGCGCGCTTCACCGAACAGAAGGTGCTCGCCGAGCTGTACGTGGGCGTGCTCGCGGACGCCGGTTATGACGCGCAGGTCAAGACCGTGCAGAACCGCGAGATCTACAAGCCCGAGCTGAAGAAGGGCTCGATCGACATCGCGCCCGAATACGCGGCGACGCTCGCGGAATTCCTCAACCTGGAGAAGAACGGCCCCAAGGCGAAGCCCGTCGCCTCCAGTGATCTCGACGCCACGGTGGGCGCGCTGGAGAAGCTCGCGAAGCCGCAGGGCCTGAAGGTGCTGCCGGCGGGCGAGGCGGTCGACCAGAACGCGTTCGCGGTCTCCAAGGAATACGCGGAGAAGCACAAGCTCAAGACGCTGTCGGATCTCGGCAAGTCGGGCGAGAAGGTCAGGATCGCGGCGGGCGACGAATGCGAGACGCGGCCGTTCTGCGCGCCGGGTCTGAAGAAGAAGTACGGCATCGATGTCGCGGGAATCGACCCGAAGGGCGTCGGCACCACGCAGTCCAAGCAGGCCGTCAAGAACGGCACGGACCAGCTGGTGCTGACCACCACGACCGACGCGACGCTGAAGAACTACGACCTCGTGATCCTGGAGGACGACAAGAAGCTGCAGAACGCCGACAACATCCTCCCCGTGGTGAACGAGAAGGATGCCGGTGACAAGGAGATAGCCGACGCGCTCGGGAAGCTGACGAAGACGCTCACGACGGAAGACCTCATCGAACTCAACCGGAAGGTCGACGAGGAGCGTCAGAGGGAAGCCGATGTCGCGAAGGAGTATCTGGAGTCGAAGGGTCTGATCGAGAAGTAGAGGACGCCGACGCCGCCTCCCCCGGAGTTGATCATGAACTCCGGGGGAAGTGCCCCGGGAAGCGACCCGGGAAGTGCCGGGAGAACTGCCGCGGGAAGCGCCGCGAGAAGCCTCCGGAGAACCTTCCCGGACCGGCCGGAGAAGTTCCCGGGACCCGGCGGAAGTTGAGGCCTGGAGCAAAGCGGCGGCGGGCCGGGGAGTCGTGGCGAGTTATCGTTGTGGAACCTGCTTTTTGACGGGCGGGGGCTCCAGACTTCGCCTACGCGCGGTAAGTTTCTGGCCATGCCACGTGGACGTCACCGCCATTCCCCACCCCTGCACAGGCTGCTACCCCCCTCGACGGTCGCAGGCGTCTCTGTTCTCTGCGCCGGCGGCGCCTGGATGTTCGCGGAACCGATCGTGCTCCGCGGGCTCGTCGCGGCGGCCGCCGCGGCCGCCGTCGTCGGCTCGGTCGTCATGCGCCGCTGGGACCAGGCGGCCGGCAAACGCGTCGCCGAGCTCGGCCGCGCCCGCGCCAGCGACGAATGGCGCTACGAAGAGCGCATAGCCGAGGCGGAGTCGGACCTCGACGAGTCCCGCGAGCTGCGGGCCAAGCTGGAGACGAAGCTGCGCGCCAAGCGGACCGAGCTGGCCGCGCTGCGCAACGAACACGCCGCGCTGCTGCGGCGCTACGCCACCGCGGAGACGGAGCGGGCCAGCGCCCTGGAGGGCCGCCGGCTGCTCGCCATAGAGGCCTCCTCCCCGGCGCCCGCGCTCCCGTCGGCGAACACCACCTCCGGTACGGGCGCGGCGGACCTGGTCCCCGCGGTGCGCGCGGGCGCGCCGGTGCCCGGGGCGCGTACGGAGAGTGCCACGGAGACGGAGGCGGAAGCGGAAGCGAAGGCCGAGGCGGCCGACGCCGACGCTCCCTCGGCCGAGGCGCCTTCGAAGGACGCCGGGACGGCCACCGCCGCCGCCCGGCCGGGCGCGAGCCC
>NZ_LIRJ01000029.1:0-161 GCF_001419745.1 Streptomyces silaceus
CCGTCCTCCCCCACCCCCGGGGTCACCACCGCCCGTACCCCGTAGACCTCCGCGATGAGCTGTTCGGTGATCACTTCGGCGGGGGTTCCGGCCGCGTACGCCGTGCCCTCCTTCAGCACCAGCAGGTGGTCGCAGAACATCGCCGCGAGGTTGAGGTCGTG